>NZ_JANPLK010000059.1 GCF_031426495.1 Gemmatimonas sp.
TCGCGAACGTGCGGTACAACAAACGCCTGGATCGCTTCACGCTGCGCGGCCGCACGAAGGTGAACGGCCAGTGGCTGCTCTTTTGCCTGGTGCACAACATCGAAAAGCTCACCCACGCGGGGTATGCCGCGTAAATCATGGAGCGGGAGGGCTGCGTGCGGTCGCGCATGACGCGCGTATCGCGCGAATCGCTTCGCAGTACCAGTTATCACTGCCGAATCAAATGACCGAGAACTGTTTTTGCGCGACTCGGGACCTTTATCGTCAGTGCGTTGAGGCTTTTTCTACAGCCACAACGTCCGCACGCCCTGTTCATCGTTCTCCACGGTGAATCGCTCTGCACTCGGCAGCACGCTGATCACCAACTCGGCTTTCGCCACATCGATGCCGACAAACATTTGCCCCTCCGACCGCTCAGGAAGCGGCGTCCGCGCCCGTCCTTGTGATAATTCGGGCTCGACACCTGGTCGGCCGACGCAACTGTTCGGGCTCTCACGACGGTCAATCAGGCACGCCGCTCCGGCTAACGCACGGTGTATCTCACCCAGGCAACAACGAGCTGGCGCCCTGATCAGAACTACTGCAGAATCATGAAAACGGTAGATACAAGGCAGAAATAGCAATCACTTGTGAGGACGAAGATTGAACGATGCGTGGATCGGACTACTCGGCGTGCTAGCAGGGGTCGTCATTAGCTCGCTCGCAGAGGCGAGTAAGTCGAAATACGCATTCCGGCGTGAGAAGGGATGGAGCTTGATCGATGAAGAAAGGCGCCGCCTCGAAATGATCTATGAAGCTGTCGAGGAAGTTAGAGAGGCGTACGATCGAAGCTTTCGGCCAATCTTCACCGGATTGGTTACAGGACGCCGACCGGGTGCCGGCGAAGATGGGCCAGCTGTGCCGTGGGCGCGCCTGCGGATGCTAGTGAATCTTTACCGTCCTTCTCTCCTGCCCCAGCTTCAACAGGTTGAGAAGGCTGGACCGGAATTTGGTGCAGCAATCGCTGAAGCAATCATGGATCACACGGGTGAACCGCAACGGGATGACTACCTCGTTTCCAAGATGACCGTCGCTTCTGACAAACTTGCAACCGCAGTAGTGCAGATGCGCGACGCGATCGTAGAGGAGTCTCGCGCATTGGACACGGCCGCAGCCAAGCTGATTGGTCCCACCCAAGCCTGACGGGGCGTTCTGCCTAACGAAATGTTGCTGCTGGCAGCGCGAGGCGGTGTGCGGCAGGCGGTCGCCGTGCTGGCGCACTTCGCCCGTCCGGCCGCATTATGTTGGATGCGCTGCAGTAGAACTGCTGAGGCGTTGGACGGCTGGCTACTACCCGCTCGTATAAGAATCTCAATGACCGAGAGTGAAACAACAAAGGTCTACCTTCAACTCCACGAAGCCGAGCTGCGTAGCCGCGATTCGCTGGGCAGCTCGCTCAGCCAGATAACGTCTACGATCACGATTCTCGGTGCGGGCGCGTTCTACCTTTTGACGAACTTTCCCGACGGCCTGGCCGAAGGAGCATTGCGAACCGCGCTGACCGTTGCGCTCGCGCTAGGAGTTGTCGCGCTTGTCGTGGCAGTGGGCTTCTCTATTGCCGGTCTTTGGAGCCGTGCGTACAGCCACGCTCCGAGCCTTGGGGGCATGCATGCTTGGCGCACCGAGAATCGGGCCTACCACGAAGCAGATCCGGGTGAGAAGCCGACGCTAGACGATCGCTTCTGGGATGGACTGGCGTCGGAACTCGCAGAAGCGGCAGACAAGAACCGGGAACAGAACCGTAAGCGCTCTGGGTACTCACATAGAGCGAAGATTGCAACGACGGTGTCGTTAGTTCTGTTGGGCATCTCGTCGGCGATTCAGCTATCGTCCGGCAGTACTAGAGGGCAGAGTTCGCAGTCAAACATCTACATCCTGAATGGTGGCCGAATGTCCGACACAGATTCGAAGCCCGACGCGCTCAAGCCGGAATCTCAGCAATCTGAGCAGAAGGCGACTCAAGCTCCAGTGAAGACGCCGTTCCCCAAGCACCAAGACATGCGTGAAGGGACCGTTAAGGCGGAGTCAGACAAGCGGCCGCTAATAACTGAGCGAAAGGAGTAGGGGGCAGTCCAACCCCGGTTGCTGCTGATACTGCGGCCGACGTGTGGTGATCAGGACAGCCCGAAGTTCGGCCGCAGCGCAGCAGAACGCAGTGCGCAATACTACTACTCCGAGGCAAATGACCTCCCTAGTTATCGAACTTCAGCGTGATGCGCTCAATCGCGCAGTCAAGACTTCAGATCTGCTTCGCAAGGCGCTGGTAGTCGCTCGAAAGCTTGGCGTAGCTGAGTTCGAGACGTGGATCAACCACGAACTCTTGGGATATCCCGAGCAATCAGTGGTTCCCGAGTATCGCGTTCTACGCGGCAAGGTCAAGGCGTGGAATCCGTACAACGGAATGTGGATTCCCATGGTTATGGAAGATACGGCGAGAGCGGAGGAACTCTCGAAGCGTGGTTCCATGCAGGGCGTTGCAGAGTTGGAAGCGCTGGTTGGTAACCCGGACAAGTCTGGGTCGCTTCAGATGCCATTCTCGAAGGCCGTGACGGCATCGCTGATGCGAAACGCGAATGTACCGTTGGAACCTACGCTGATTATCTCGACCGTGAGCATAGTTGGCATCCTTGACACTGTACGGAACAGCGTGCTCGACTGGTCGATGAAGCTAGAAGCGGACGGAATCCTCGGCGAGGGGATGACGTTCAGCGCTGCCGAGCGCGAACGTGCCATAAGCACGATCAACAACACGACCCACTTTCACGCGAGCGTGTCGAACTCGCAGATTCAGCAGTTCACCGAAACTTCCAGTCAATCACAGACCGTCAGCATAGATCTCAATTTGCTGGCTGAGCTGCTGAAGAAAGTCCGGACGTCGATTGCGACCCTTGATTTGCCACCGGAGGACCTAGCTGAGGCTGAAGTTGAGCTTAAGACGCTTGAACTTCAGGCGGCATCGCCGAAACCGAAGTTCGGTGTCGTAAGAGAATCGCTGAAGTCGTTGCGCACGATCGTCGAGGGAGCCACTGGTAGTCTAGTCGCTTCGGGTATGGCGGCCGAGATTGCGAAGCTACTCGGTACTGGAGCAGCTGCGTTCTGACGATGCTTGCTGCAGGCCGACGTAGCGGTAGCGCGCTACGGGCGCGTATGATTTGATCGCCAGCTGCAGACGCTGGCGTTGGGCGGCAACACCATCTGACGATCGCAGGTCGTACTGTGGCCCGCTGATTTACCGCCCACGGGCAAGGGTCCAACCGTCGGTCCCAATTTCCTGACCCTTTTTCTTCGACGCGCCGATCTTTGTGCGGGCGCCTTCTTGCTCGACACGAATCAGTTAGGCAGCTTCGTAGCGGGGTAGGCTGAACTTCCAACCTGTCGAAGGCGAGGTACCGCAGGTGACTGGCAGCGAGCGCGATCTTGTCGACAAGTTCGCATATGTCTTAGCCTCTGATTCTAGCCCTTGGGGGCCGGTGCGTTTCACCCGGGAGTTCGACTACCGACGCGGGCGTACTGACGTGGTCGCTCTCGACGATTCCGGCGAGGTAATCGCAGTGGAGGCAAAGCTGACTCGTTGGCGCGATGCGCTCCAGCAGGCCTATCGCAATCGGTGCTTCGCGCACTCCTCGTATGTACTGCTTCCCAAGCCTGTTGCACTGCGTGCGATTCGCTACGCGATTGATTTTGAGGCTCGGGGCGTCGGCGTGTGCTACTTTGAAGGTGATGAACTTTCGATAGTCCTTCACGCGGTTCGCGCCGAACCACTGCAGCCGTGGCTATGCCAAGTCGCTGAGGAGTGGATTACTGGAGAGATGCGTGACAGCAAATCTTCTTGAGGCGGTGGCCGCTGCCTATTGCGCACACAACGGATTGACGCTCCATACATCGATTGGAACAGGCGCCTTTAAGGAAACGTTTGGCGCGACGCTCTCCGATGGACGTCAGGCCGCGCTCAAGGTTTACAAGCCCGGCTTCAACGTTCAGCGAGTCATTCGCGAGGTAGAAGCTCTAACCCGGTGCAAGCATGCCGGTATCGCGGAACTCTTCGCGATCGAAGCGTTCGATGTTTCGGGCATTTCGTACGTGGTATCGACGGAAGAGTTGCTATCGGGAGGTACCCTAAGCCAAAAGCTTGCGATTGGATTACTGCCGTCACGCGAAGTGCTGGTGATCGGAGCAGCACTCATCGACGCTATGAGCACGATTGCTGGTAACCGTCTCGTACACCGTGACCTGAAGCCAGATAACATCATGTTTCGCGGCGATGGCGTCTCGCCTGTGGTGGTGGATTTCGGCCTCGTGCGTGATCTTGCTGCCGAATCAATTACACAGACTTGGCAAATGCAGGGTCCGGGAACGCCGCTCTTCGCTCCAGCTGAGCAGCTTCGGAATGATAAGGCGATGATCGACTGGCGCGCAGACCAATTTTCGCTTGGTGTGCTTCTTGCCTACTCCGCATTCGGGTTTCATCCCTACGATCATGGTGGAGATCACCCGGAAGCCATCGTCGAGCGCGTAGCGGTTCGGGGAAATCTGGGCTCGCAGTTCATTCACGCCGCAGAGGGAGCGAATCTGGGCTGTCTAATCTCGATGGTACAACCATGGCCCATCAGTCGATTCCGCACGCCGGCCGCGTTGTCAGAGCATTGGAATAAACAACAGGAAAACTGAATGTCGGCGTTCCATCAGATGGGCCACGATTCAGAGAATCTCTTACGCGAACCGGAACTCTCTTCCTTCCGGGGCGCGATTCTCAGTCCGGTCAACTACAACGAAGCAAAGGTAGCTTCTCAGGTGGCGAAGCTTCGAGAATCACCGGGGATGGAGTCGTGGTTTGATCCGCAGCTGTACGTGCCAACTTCCGCTCGTGGAAAGCTGCGAAGCTGGTCATACTTCCCGACCGACGTCGATACCGCTGACCAGTCCTCTGAAGGATGGTGGGTCGCAATTGTGAACGCATTGGCGGATTGCTGCGTGCGACTCAACGTCACTGCCGTGTGTTCACCTGCAGTTCTTTCTCGGCAGTACTCTGATGAGTACTTCGGAACGATCGTTGGCGCCGGACAGCAGTTGGTGAAGCGTCTCGCCGGAACAGGAATGAGACCCGTCCAAACGGCCGTAGTCGGCATGAATGATCTTGCCGTTGAGCACCGACTAATGTCGATCGCGTCGATCCTTTCACGCACCGAAGTACCTGATATCTACCTAGTACTGATCGGAACGACGGAGCCGCGTCGCGAGCTCACCGACGTCGAGGAGATCAAAGGATCAATGAAGCTTATCCAGCTCCTTAGTGGAGCTGGCTACCAAGTGACGGTTGGGTACGCATCTTCCGATATGCTGCTCTGGAAGCATGCAGGCGCGACGAATTGTGCTACGGGAAAGTTTTTCAACCTGCGCCGTTTCTCAAGAAGTCGTTTCGATGAGCCAAGTTCTGGGGGCGGTCAGTTGCCCTACTGGTTCGAAGAGAAGCTGCTGGCCTTCCTGCGTGAAGGTGATCTCGTTCGAGTGCAGCGAGCCGGCTTGCTAAGCGAGTCTACCACGCGGAACCCATTTGCAACGCGAATCCTCTCACAGATGGCAGCCGCACCTGGCAATGCTTGGCTTGGAGCAAGCTGGCGAGAATACCTCTGGTGGTTCGCTGAGGCTGAAGCTCGAGTGTCTGCGGCCGGGGCTGCCATTGTTCCAGAAATGCTTTCTAGCGCAGAAGCTGCATGGCAACAAATCGAAACGTCCATCTTGATGGAAGAGCGTGCGAACGACGGCAACTGGATTCGTCAGTGGCGTCGTGCGTGTCTAGAGCTCTAACCCATCGACAACCAGGTCCTGCAGCGGGGTTACAGGCGCCGCTCCGTCGAAGAAGGCGAGGGCTCGCGCGTGTTTAAACATCCGAAAGGCAGGTGGCGCTTTGTCCGGGGACATCGCTAACAGTCCTTAAACTGGCGGGCAATGAGTGGTGAGGAGACGCCTGCCGAAAGGATTCGACAACGTAGGCAGTGGCGACGCCGAGACGACTCTGCTGTCGTCTCCAGTGCGACCCAGAGGACCGTCTGCCAGGACTGTGTCGATGTGCAGACGGCAGAGTGGGACGACACTCCGGTTCACGTTGACTCTGAGGTTGCAATGCGTATCGCGCTCGTCTCGTGCGTAAAGGCAAAACTCTCCGTCCCGGCACCGGCGCGTGAGCTTTACACGTCACCGCTTTTCCGCGGCCTTCGGCGATATGCGATGGACCAAGCCGATGCGTGGTTCATCCTGTCGGCTGAGTATGGACTACTGCATCCGGACCAAGTCGTGGCGCCATACGAGCGCACGCTGATCGGGATGCCGAGTATCGATCGCCGTCGCTGGGAGGAGCGTGTGCTTGCTCAACTGCTGCCGGCGCTTCCCTCGGCAGCGGAAGTCCTCATCCTTGCCGGAAAGCCTTATCGAGATTACCTCGAGCCCGTGCTTCGCGAACACGGATGTCTTGTGTCGATTCCGATGGAAGGCCTCGCCATCGGAAAGCAGCTTCAATTCCTGAAACGATGCCAAGACAGCATAGCCAATGCACAGTGACCTCGATCGGTTCTACGCCATTCTGGCGGGGATCGCCACCCAGCCGCTGCAAGGGCACCGCCTGTGTGATTTGACCGGAAGGTCTGGCTTGCCGAAGCGTGGTGTCTACTTTTTTCTCGAGCAGGGTGAAGAGCGCGTAACTCCCAGCGGCGTTCCGCGGGTCGTTCGCGTAGGCACGCATGCTGTCAGCGCGGGTTCGAGGTCGAGGCTCTGGGGGCGACTGCGTACGCACCGTGGAAGTCTCTCGGGCCGCGGCAATCACCGAGGTTCGATCTTTCGGCTTCACGTTGGTGCCGCACTGTTGGAACGCGAGCAGCGCCAGCACGCGTCTTGGGGGATCGGCTCCTCCGCACCTGGAGAGATACGCGTGCACGAGGCTGACCTTGAACATCAGGTGTCCGCCCACATCGGCGGTATGTCGGTACTCTGGGTCGCTGTGCCGGATGAGCCGAGCGCGACCAGCGCTCGCGCGGTCATCGAGCGCAACAGCATTGCGCTGCTATCGAACAACCTCTGTCCTGCTGATCCTCCAAGTCGAGCATGGTTAGGTTCGGCCAGTCCGCGCGAGTCCATCAGGCTGAGCGGGCTGTGGAACCTGAATCATGTCGTGGAGCGACACGATCCTCGGTTTCTTGACACGTTGGAGTTGCATGCAGCAAAGGCTTCTTTAACCCGATAGACGCAGGACATTCGGAGGGCCAGAGGCCGCGGTCCTGCTCAACGCGTCCCTCTCGGACAGCTCGCCAACCGCAGGAGCAGTGGACCGGTACTTCGACGTCAGTTCAGTACGTTCCGACCGCCGCAAATCGCCCAGTTTCCACCTCACGAACCTCTCCGAGGATCGCCAGCGTTTCGAGATGTCGTGCGACGAGCTCGCGCTGCGCCCCGCGGAAGTGTGGTAGGACGCTGTCCACGGTGAGCGTGCGCGAGGAGACAAGTCGCTTGAGCGCCGCGATCTGCTCGATGGCATGTGTTGGCCACGGCGTGGGCTCGGCGACGGCAGCGATCGCCGTCGTGGTCGCTTCTAGCGCGAGTTCTGCGGCAGGCGATGCAGAGGTAGACTCCGGTGCCTGGAATTCCGGGCGGAGCCAGCGAACGATTCCTTGAGCCTCTTCGGCAACACGAACATCATGTAGTGCGACTAGTCGCTCGAGGATTGCCTCTGCGGTCATCGGCCATGGCCAGCCATATGCCTCAGCCACGAGCGTGTCGAGCTCGTCGTGAAGGTCGCGCAGAATGCCGCAGGCAGACAGTTCGTGGACGGTGCGTTCCTTCGGGGTCAGCGCCTCGCCCGCCCGAAGCTTCTCGACGACATTGTACACACCGGTCATCGTCACGCGCTCGTCACGTGCGATGGCGGCGGCTCGGTGCGCATCAAGGGACTCCGCGAGGATCGAGATGCGGTTGCCGAGGGCGGGGGAGGGCGCGGGGAACGGGAAGGAGTCGAAGCAAACGCGTTTGTTGTAGCGAGGTTTGTCCTCGAGAGCTCCTCCGGCGGCGAGCAGCCAGCACGAGTGAGCTGTTGAGGATAGTACCCCCATCACCAAACTGCTGTCCGTCGTGATACAAACGAGAGCATTGTCTGGAGCGACGCTCGAATCCAGAAACACGAAGAACCGATGCTTTGCGGTCTCTGGTGTTGCGATATATCGTCGCAGTCCGACAAGTGCCGTCCGGAGCCCGCTGTTCGGCTCACCGAAGCGCCACCAATATTTTACGCGCTGGGCGCGCGCATTCGCTTCGCGACCAGGTTTTACTCGGCTGCGGACAATGTCGAATAGGACTGGCCAATTTCTCGCTTCGTGTTCGGAAAGCATGCCGAAGTCAATGACGTAGACATCGCGAGGACGTGAGGTGAGGTCTAGGCCGTTTCTGAAGGGACGAAGCCGACTAGCCAGCGTGGAGTCACTCGAGAGCAGTATCGACGCCTCCTGCTTAGTGAGGACAAACCCAGCGCCAAAAATCATGAATCCACGCGTTGCCAGCCCAGCGTTCGACTGGAGCGGAACTCCAGAGGCCGTCGCGACGTCCGCGTGAATGGTGAGATCATCGTTTAGCTGGGGCACTGTCAATTCGCTGACGATCCTGGGTGCTTCGGCTCCCGTGATATAGCGAGTGTACTCCACAGTCACGAGCCGAGAAGCGGGTGGGTCCTTTTCAAGCACGGACATGGTTACGCGCACTTCAGCGCCGTCAACTGCGTCACACCAGGCGTGATTCGCGATCGCCCATACAACCCGAGCACCGCGCTCTCGGGCTTGAGCGATGACCTTTCGGTTTTGCGACTGGGTGATCGACTGGGTCGTGATCAGACCCGCACGCAGCGTTCTGCCGGCGAGCACCGCTCCAGCCGCGCGATCCCACCAGTACATCACGAAGTCCGCGCTATCCGGCACATCCGGATATGCCGCCCGCAAGGCATCCACATACCCATCGCCAAACGCGTCGCGCTGTCTCGCTTGCCCCAAATACGGTGGATTCCCCACAATGAAATCCGCCTCCGGCCACTCCGCCGCGCGCGCGCCCACGTACTCCATGTACTTGAGTTTCGCCGACGGATCCGGCACCAGCTGCCCCGTCACCGGATGCACGATTCGCGGCGTCGGGTCCGGCCGGTCCTTCTCGGGTACATGACGAAAACTGTCCCATGTGAGCACGGCGTCGCGATGCTCCAGCGTGCCGGTGTCGCGCAACAGTGGTTCATCAGGCTGCACGTCGCCGTGCTGCTGGCGCCAGAACTGATGAAACCCGATCCATAGCGTGAGCTCCGCGATCTCGCGTGCCCATGCCTTCACCTCGATGCCGAAGAACTGCCCGGGATCGATCTCGGCCATGCGCACGCTCATCTGCCCGCCATGCAAGTCGGACAGCAGGTGAAACACTTCCACTTCCACGCGCTTGAGCGCATGCATGGTCACGTACAGGAAGTTGCCGCTGCCGCAGGCGGGATCGAGAATGCGCAACCCGCGCAGCCATGCGTGAAACTCCAGGAGCCGAGTCTCGGCGCGCTTCTTGTCGGCCGCCTTGCCGGTCTCGCGCAGCTGCATGACCTCGGCCTGCACCGCGCCCCAGCGCTCGCGCACGGGTTCTTCTACCGTGGGACGCACGAGTCGCTCAATGAAATCGCGCGGCGTGTACTCGGCCCCTAAGCGATGTCGCTCTTCTGCCGAGAGGGCACGCACCAGCAACGTGCCGAAGATGGACGGTTCGACGGCGCTCCAATCGGCTTCGGCGGCGCGACGCAGCAATTCGAGCTCTGCCCGCTCCAGCGGCAACGCTTCGGCGTTGGCGAAGAAGTGTCCGTTGAAGCGCAGCAGGCGGTGATAGCCGAACATCGCGCCGGCGTCCATGGCTTGCCACAACCCCTGCGCCGCCGCCACGAACGCATCAGGACCCGACGGCAGCACCGCGTCGAGCAGGCGCTTGAACGACGCATCGGGCAGCAGCTTCACGTCTTCGGCGAACATCGAGAACACGCAGCGGATCAGGAATCGCGCGACGCGCTCGGGATCATGGCCTCGCTGTTCAAGCGTCGATGCCAACTCGCCCAGCAGACCCGCGATCTCCACGGTGATCGCCTGCGCGTGACGTCGCGGGTCGCGCACCGCCGGGTCGGTCCAGATGTCACGCAACAGCGCGACGGTGTCCGGATTCCGGTCCAGGGTGCGCAGGTCGATGCGCGTGCCGAGGTGGAAGCCGCCGTAGGAACCCGACCAGCGGTCCCAGACGATCAGCGACTTGCCCACGTCGAGCACCAGAATGTACGGCGGCCGCTCGTTCAGATCCTTGGCGTAGTTGGACACCTGTCCGAACGCCTTGGTAAGCAGCTTGGTGGTCGTGGCGCCGTCGTCCGAGTCCTTGGCCTCGAGCGCGAAACAGCCGGCCTTGTACAGGTCGATGTAGTTCGTGGCGATCGTGCCGTCGCGCGTGGTCGTCTTGATCGCGAACTCGAACTGATACGCCTGCGCGTCGGCGATGCGGTCACCGGTCGCGGCGGGGCGGGGACGCGTGACGCCGATGGCCTCGCACAGCTCGATGAGGTAGAGCTGGTAGTTGGCGCGTTCGGCGGCCCCTGCGTGTTCCCAGCGTTCGGCCAGCTCCCGGAGGCGGCGACTGGTATCGGGGGCAAGGGCAGCGGGGGGAAGGGGCAGACTGGTCATTGCCATGAATCTCAGTGGCGGTGCGGGGGCGGGCAATGGTGCGCAATGCCTTCTTGTTCGGGGCTGCGTGGGCCGGGAGCATGACGACTCGGTGACGGTTGGATGCTACTACGAACGTTATGAGGACTCGTCTTTGCTGACCAAAGCGGTCCCGGTTGTCGCGCTGGAAACCTTGCCGGCGTCCTGTGGAGACAGCCCGTCTTCAGGGAGCCGTGACGAGCGTGCGGTCTTGCCACGGTGTATATACGATTGTAGTTTGATCGTGACCTTCGAATGAGATCACGCGAAGAGCGAGCAGAACCTGGCGGAGCGTTGGTTCGACTTCGCGGTGGTCCGTCGCGTGATCAGCGCACGACTGAGCAACCGGAGGGAGCGTCGCCGCTATGCCGAAAGCCTCGAAGCCATCAGCCCCGAAGACGACCGCGCGTAAGCGCACGGCGTCCACGCTCGCGCCCATGCAGGGGCGTGCCGACCTGGCTCGGCTACGTCGCACGAGCGACGCGGAGATCGCGCGTACGGCGCCGGCCGAGCTGCGCGACATCCCCGATGATTTCTGGAAGGGTGCTCGCGTCGTGACCCCGGTATCGAAGGAAGCAATTTCGATTCGTCTTGACCACGATGTGATCGCGTGGTTCCGTTCTAGCGGGCCGCGTTACCAGTCGCGCATTAATGCGGTGCTGCGCAGCTATGTGGAACAGGTAGAAGCGACGAGTCGCACCGCGAGATCGAAGCGGGCGCCGTAGCCGTTTCTTTGACCGCAGCGCCCTGCATACGTGTGACAATCGCGGAGTCGTGACGTGGAACTTCCGGATAAGCTCGATGAGCGTCGGCTGGTGAGGGTCACCGACACGTTGCCGCTTACCCATCACGTCAGCGATCAAGAGCAGCTCAACCGTCATCTCGCGCGCGCAACGTTGGCACCGATTGTCGACGAGTATGAGCAAGTGGTCGCGTAACGAGTCGGTCCGATTGTTCTTCGGTGTCGGCGGCGAACTCCCCCGGCTTGTCGCGGTTGGTACGTTCGACGGTGCCGAAGGCGTGGAAATAGACTTGCACCCCTTTCAACTTCTGCGCGGCTATGACGAATTACGAAAATCGTTCGTAGCGCGCCTCGACGGCTACTTGCGGGACACTATTGAGTTGGAGGTATTCATCGTCGCGGCATCCGCCGAGCGACGAGAGCAACTCATGGCAAGCGTCGCCACATTGCGCCTGGTCGCGCTGCCAAACAGGAGTACCTCGCATTTCCGGCGCCCACGAAGAGTGGAGAGATTGCTGAGTCAGCCCGACACTTTGTAACCCTTCCACGGATCGGTCGAGATGCACCGGAACCCTGACGAGAGCTTTGAATCAAGCTTTCTGCACGACAACCGAGCCATCACGCCGGGGCACTCGGTGCTCACGGTGGTCAGCGGCTCATCCAAGGTCGGCGGTCACGCGTCGATGCTGTTACTCCGAGAATGTGCCAATCCGTGGAGCGGTCGTGCAACGATCCGCCGGCGGGCGTGTTGTCGCTTCATCACACGCGCCATCGCACTGGACGCTCGCCGATCCGGGCGGCAACCGGGTGTGCCTATGTGCTTGGCCTGATGGTTCGATCGAGGCGACCGACGACGAGGCGGTCGTCTGAATGCCAAGGCGTGCCGCGCTGCCTTCATGCGCGTGGCGCCTAGTCAAAGGGTCGAACGCGTCCTAGTATCATGGTCGACACTGCCCCCATACCGCCGCGTGCGGTTGCGGCTGCGGTGTCAGGACCTGCGCCGTCTATCTTGGGGTTCGAGCGCTTGGCTCGGTCATGGAGGATCTATGTTGGGGATGATACAGCGGTCTGCCGTTCTCGCCGCATTGCTCGGTAGCGCAGCATTGGCGGTGGGCTGCTCCACGCCTACCGCGAGTACCGACTACGATTTTGCTCGCGTTGCCGGCGTCATTCTCCCACATGCCAGTTTCGCCTCGCGCGTTCTGGTCGCCCCGGATTCAGTGCGCGCTGGAGTGCCCTTTACCGTGACGGTGAGTTCGTTTGGCTCGACGACGTGCACGCGTGCCGACGGTGCGACGCTCATCGTCGCCGGCGTACTCGCGACGATCGCAGTGTGGGACCGCGAGCAAGTCGGAGGTGCCTGCACGGACGATTTGCGTCAGTTCCCGCGTGACGTCTCGGTGCAACTGCTCACTGCGGGTCGAGCCACGATTCGCGTGCAAGGCCGAGCCTATCCTGCCGGGGCGAGTGGGCGGGATTCGCTGGTAGTGGTCGAGAAGGACATCGTGGTCAGGTAGGTGGGCGGCGCCGGATCGGCTCGCACTCGGCGCCATCCCTCCTCCGTCGTCAGGAAGCGGGACATCTAGCCAACGTTGGCGTAACTGAACCGTATTGCGGCTAGCTCTGCGACCTCAGTGCGCCGCGAATCGGTTGAGCGAGAGCACCACCACGGCATGCCTTCCGCTATCGGGGTCACGGACAATCCCCGCGACGTAGTCTTGCCCGACCTCGTACACGGTGAGGGCGGCGGACATCATGACTGTGGCGACGTGGACGCCGTCTGGACTGAACACGATCCACGGCGTGTTGTCCTTCCCTGCGGCAGGGTAGCGCCGCACCCACAAGTGCTCATCCGTGTCCACGATAAAGGCGTCATATGCTGGACGCGTAGACGGTGGAGTATCGAACTCCCAAATACGCCGTGTTTCTTTCTGCATCGTCGCATCTTGGCCGAGCGAGTCGATGCGTTTCGCCCGCGCCAAATCGGCCGCCGTTACGCGCAGGTCACTTTCCGGCAGTCGGCGAGTTCCCGCTGGTGTGCCATCGAGTGCGTACACCTCCACCACGCCGCTATCGGCCGCACCAACGTACACGTGGCGCCGTCCGATCCCGAGCTGTGGCGTCCGACCCAGCAACGCACGGCCGGCGCCAGTACCGAAACCCACGGACTCCGGGCCGTCCACATCAGGCAACGCCACGCGGCGATCACCTGCCGCCGACGTGATCCAGACGGAGAGTGGCGTGCGCCGCCGACCGCGCACCGTAGGATCAAAACGATTCCACTCATGATGCACGAAAAGGCCTTCGGCGTTGCAGGCACTCCGAAATGCTTCGGTACCACCCGCGAACGCGCTCGTGGACATCGCTCGCGTGATCGTGCCATCGAGCGAGTGCACGGTGACGCGGCGTGTCACAATATCTTCGACGAACAAGGAGTCCCCGCACCGAAGCGCTTGTCTGATGAATTCAAACTCCCCGGGACCCAATCCCTGTCGACCTACGGCACGCTGAACGCGTCCGTCCGACGAAAACAGTCGCAAAGAGTGAAGGCCTTGGTCGGTTACGAGCAGTCCGCCGTCGGGCCGCCGCGTGACGTGTACCGCGTTGCCGAGTACCACCTCGCCGTCGGGATCGTCATCAGTGATCTCGAGTAGCGGGGTCGTGTCGATCGTCCAGAAAGGGACTTCCGCCAACGCCGACGAACGCTCAAGGCACGCCGACCCAATCAGTGGCGCTGCCCAAACACCTGTCAGGAAGCGGCGTGCTCGAGTACGCATTTAGACTCACGATCAGCGGGGAAACTGCGCAGCCGTTTGACAGTATCTGTTTTCAACCCCTTACTCTCCGGCTTCCCGGGAACAAGCATTCGATTGGGGTCGGTCGAGTGTCCGTCGAATATACAGCGCGATCGCCGACCACCCGAAGGCCTATTTGCGTCTTCCATTTGGAGCGACTGTCCGATGTTCCTTCGCCGCATCCACCTCGCGTGCGCCGCCTTCCTGACACTGACCACCTCGTGCGGCGACGCCGTGGTCGAGCCGGGACCGCCGGACACTGCCGCGCTCTTCCAGTCGGATTCGGCGACCTACACGTTCGTCACGAGCGCGCTGGCTACTCAAGGGCGGATTTCAACAACGCTCACAAACCGCAGTGGCCGCGCGATGTACTTCGTGAATTGCAATGGAGGGACCAGCCTCTCCATCCAGCGTCTCGATGGCGCCCAGTGGACTCATTTCTGGTCACCCGTGCAACTCCTCTGCCTGAGCCCACCCATCATTGTGCAGAACGGGAGCACGCAGGCGTTTGACATCCGCGTCTTCGCGGGCAACGCCGGTAGCAACGTGTTCCCGAAGTTCGAGCGCCCCCTCGTCACGGGGGTGTATCGCGTGATGTGGAATGCGGCATACTTCAACGATCCGGATCGCCAGAACGGACGGCCGTCGAGCGATCTCGTCCCTGAGTTACTTCGGGTATCGAACAGCTTCGTGATTCGAGCGCCTTGATCTGCCGTTCGCTCTGAAATCCACTGACGGATCGCTTCGGAGTCTGCCGCAGTCACCTTGCTTGGTCACCGATACTGCTTCGCCCCGATCTCGTGGTCGCGTTCCTCGCTGTGAGCGCCGTCGCCTGCCAGAACGCCTCCGCCTCCGCCCCTCAAGCGCTAGCGAATCTGGAGGGATCGCTCCCCAAGAAGTCCGCGTACCTCTCGGGCACCGTGATCGAGCGTGGCAACCGTCTGGGTCAGGCCCCCTCCGTGCTCGTGACGACGAACCGGCGAAACCCGCTGGCCGACCCGTGTACTGCGCGAGCATCGCGCTTGCCGGCGTGCGGGCCCGCTGAGTTGACCAGCGTATATGGTTCGCATATACTCCACCTGTGACCGACGCGATCGACGCGCTGCTGGTCAGCGCCACCGGATTCGACTGGGATGCGGGCAACGCCCCCAAGGTGCGGGCCCGCCATCAGGTCGATCCTGGCGAGTGCGAGCAGGCCTTCTTTCTAGAGCCGTTCATCGTCGCGGCGGACGCGACGCACTCGCAGCGTGAAGTCCGATGGTACGCCTTAGGCCGGACCTTCGCGGACCGGTATTTGTATCTCGTGTTTACGATGCGTGGGACGCGTATTCGCGTTCTCAGCGCTCGCTCTATGAACCGTAAGGAGCGCCGTGCCTATGCCCAAGCCCAAGCGCGCACTGAAACCGATTCCGATCTTTAAGTCGGAAGCCGCCGAGCGCGAATTCTGGGAGACCGCCGACTCCGCCGACTACGTGGACTGGTCAGCCGCGCGCGCCGTGCGATTTCCGCAGTTGCGTCCGTCGACGACCGCGATCTCGGTGCGGTTGCCCGATACGCTGCTGGCAGAGCTCAAGATTCTCGCCAACGAGCGCGACGTCCCGTATCAGAGTTTGCTCAAAGTCTATCTCGCCGACCGCATCGCCACGGAGCGGCGGCAACATCGGCGCAGACTCGAAGCCTAACCGTCGCGTTGCTCTTAACAGGTCCGGCAAGGTAGCGGCCGGTTCGCTACGCTCACTGGCCGCGTCTTTATTGCAGGGCCCAGCAAGAGAATGCGAGCGTTAGCGAGCAAAACGTGTCCTAGCCGAGCAACCAAAAAATGTTCGCGGCTGTCAATGGGTTGTCCGTCGTCCCCACACCCGTCCTCAGCACATCGGCTCATGCTTGTATTCTCTTGGTGCAGACTCCGCCAATGGGTCGCATTTCTCATCCTCCTCTTCGCGCCGCTCAACATGGTCGCGGCCCAGCGGCGGCCCGGACCCACCACGCCCGCTCCCTTAAGAACGCTGGAGGCGGAGCGTGAGTGGTACCTCGCGGCCGATGACAGTAGCGCCTTCCTGCATATTCACGAGGTGGGCGCCGGTGCGCCGGTCATTGTGCTCCATGGTGGACCCGGTGCCGGGTATCGCTACATGCTGGGGATCGTGCGCGGACTCGAGCGCGACTTCCGCTTCGTGTTCTACGACCAGCGCGGCGCGGGGCTCTCGGTGGCGGCGCGGCGGAACATCACGATGCCGCTGAATGTGCAGGACCTTGAAACCATTAGGAAGGCGTACGGGCTGGAGCGTCTCACGCTCGTCTCCCATTCAGCGGGGACATATCTGGCGATGGAGTACCTTCGTACACATCCCAACCGCGTCGGCAAGCTCGTGCTCGTCGGCGCGACCGATCCACTCAACGGAAAGAAGGAGTACTACTCCGACGAGGAACTCGCACGATACGCGAAACTCCCGGAACTCGTGGCGCAGTTCAGCTCGCGGCCGGCGGTACAGGCGGAGATTCGACGCGCACGGTTGGATCGCGATTCACTTACAGCGCATCAGCGGTTCGACCTCTGGCGCCTCCGTCAGTCGGCTGGTTCGCTCTATCGCATTGAGCGGTGGCGCGACAACCCGTTCATAATGATCCGCGCTGACGCTGCGCAGGGCGCCCGTGACAGTATGAATTATGTTTACAACTGGGGACCGCTGCTCGCAGCACACCCGCACGCGGTCACCGTGATCAACGGAAGGTACGACTACCAGGTAGGCGTTGAGGCAAGCCCTGTCTGGCGGCGCGTCGTCGCGCAAGACGCGCCTCACGTGAAGCTGTTGGTGCTCGATGAGGCGAGCCACAACGTCTGGCTCGATCAGCCTGTGGAGTTCCGCCGTGCGATGCGTGACGCGCTGACGCGACCTCGCTAAGGTTTCGGAATGTCTCGTGATCGTAGCCTTCGCTGCGTCACAGAATTCGTGAACGAGGCGCTCAAGCCAACGCGGCGGTCTGTGACATCGCGGAAAGTTCGCGTCCACGTGGGCGGCTTCGCTCCAGCGTTAGCCAGCGACAGCGCCAATTACTTGGTCATGAAGCGACGAGTACGCGACTCCGGTTCGCTACTTTGAGGTGAGGCGTTGGGGTTTCGCGGCACTCCTCGTCCCCGCGCTCGCCTAGCCGCAGATCATTGAATCCCGGCGCAAGAACACTACGCGGGTCCGGATTGCGCCGCAGGCGCGGTGAGGGAGGTGGCTACGTCTATTTCGGGTCCGCGACAGTCTGCATGCACTCGCATTCGTGCGCCCTGGCTAAACCGCGTTGCTGCTGACATTGCGACCGGCAGGCGGAGAGCAGGAGATCATATTGTGCGGTCGTAATGCAGCAGAACGCGTTTTCGTTAGCGAGCGCTTCGACGGAACAATATTAGCCCTGATCCGATAGACTCCGATGCACACCGGTCTGCGATCGCCGGACGCTCGTCAGGCAATGAGAGGGATGGATCCAGTGCGGTCTACAAGCGGCTGGCGTTGCACGCGTCGTGGCGCGACTCGTGTTGCCCCCGAGCTCCTCGTCCTCCTCGGTGCGTGCGGAAGCGAAAGCCTGACGTGCACTCTGCTCCCGAGCATGACGGGCCTGACCTTCAGCACACGCCTCCTCTTCCCCGGACTCGTGACCCCCTGTCCCACTCTTCGAGTGACTACGGCGTTCAGCACGCGCGAGACCCCAGCGACCCGAGAGGTGAAGTACACGGACTCCTATCCAAACGGGCCGTCCTGCGGCACGCGCACCACGAGTGCGACCGTGACGGCGGCGATTTCCGGTTGAGCGTCTCGGCGACGACAGCCTGGCGCGTCGCCACCGACCGGATCGCGCGGCGCAGTGCCCTGGGTGCTCGCTGACCTTACGTTGCTGCGGGCCAACGTCGGAATTCCGTGTGGCGAGCGCGGGGCGTTCGCGATAGCGTCAAGGGTCGGTGCGAACGCCCCGCTTGCATCGTTGAGCGTTTGCCGCAGAACGCGAGCCTTCGGCCGCACTCCCCACACAGGATCGACATGACGTTTTCCCGGCTGGTGTGGATCGGTGGCATCGGGCTTGTCTCCAGCTTCGAGTTGTGTGCACAAGCGGTAGCACCCATGAATCCCGGAAGGCATCGTGTCGAGATTCTCAGCTCGGCGGATGGCAGCATGCAACCGTCCTACATCACGGTGCCGGAGCCTCGTTCCGCTCCGGAGCGGGCACCGCTCGTCGTGGTGCTGCACACGTGGAGCTTCGACTTGGACCAGCGGCAACCCGAACTGGAGGCCGAGGCTGCGGCTCGAGGATGGCTGCTCTTGGCGCCAAACTTTCGGGGTCGAAACGACCATCCCGAGGCGTGCGGGTCGCCGCTCGCACAGCAGGATATCCTCGACGCAGTCGCTTGGGTTCGCCGTCGCTATCCCGTCGATGACCGGCGGATTTATGTGCTTGGCCTGTCTGGCGGCGGATTCATGACCATGTTGATGGCGGCGCGGCGCCCGGAGCTGTGGGCCGCCGCCAGCGCGTGGGTTGGTATCAGCGATCTTGGCGATTGGTATTCCGCGCACCGCGAAGACAACTTCGGGCGAATGATCCGCTCGTGCTTCGGTGGCACACCCGATGGAAATCGCACCATCGCAAATGAGATGGCTGCTCGGTCGCCGCTTCGCTACATCAGCCCACAGTTGAAGGTGCCGCTCGATCTGGCAGCTGGGCGATCCGACACGGTCGTCTCGATTCGGCACTCGCTGCGGGCGATGCAGGCCCTTGCTCCTGACGCTGTTCGTGACGACGAGATTGCGCTGCTCTTGGGTTCAGGACCAGGTCTCACGCGACCGGCACCCAGCGACACCGCGGCCGACCCACTGCTTGGTCGCCGCATCTTCCTGCGCCGGCAGGCGAGGAGCTCGCGCATCACGATCTTTGACGGCGGTCACGAGTGGATAGCGCGCGCCGCCGTGGCCTGGCTGGCACAACACCAGAAGCCGTAACGGCGTGCCACGTGCTACCTCGAACCGCGCAGCTCGATTCGATCTCATTCGGTCGCCTGTAAGACATCATCTTCAGCGCAGTTGGAGGCAAGGCCGCGTGCGTGCGACACCGTGAAGGTCCCCTTCTCTTGGCGATACCTGCTCGCCTTTTTTTGCCTCGGTACGCTGCTTGGTATCGGACACGAGTTCGCGCATCATTTTGCGGGGTTCCTGATTTGCGGAGAGTGGGGCTACAAGACCTTTAACTCGTTCGTGCTCGCGCCGGGGTGTGAAACGCTCCATCCGCAGACGGCATGGCTTGCCACGCTCGCGGGGCCTGTACTCTTCAACTACATCCCCATGTGGTACGGCCTGACAAAGGTGCGCGGCTCGGACGCCGGTCAGCAGCTGTTCGGCTTTTCCGTCATCCTCGCGGCGGTGCCGCTGTTGCGCATCGTGCCCAACTTGTGGTGGGCCAACGATGAGTCCTGGATCGTGACGCAGCTGTTCGGACAATCCACTGCAGCCTTCTGGCTCATGAATGCGGCGATCTGGCTTGCCACGCTCCCACCGCTGATTGCCGCTTGGCGAGCGGTGAGAAATCGGTGGCGCGTACTCGTGTTCTTCGTATTTCTCGTGGTAGTCCCCGGTGTGGTGGCCCTGCTCTTCGGGATGGTGCTGGAGCCGCTTATCGTGCACAAGCGCGTGCTCGCTGGTGCGTTTGTTGGCATCCCGTATCTCGTGTGGCTGGCCGAGGGACTGGCAACGTTTGGGTACTGGAAGCTGAAGCCGGCACTTCGTGCCTCGTTGCTGCGCGGCGATTCAAACCACTTCAACGCATCGGAGCGTCAGGCATGAATAGACGTGCCATCAATCCTACGAAGACCGGCTGGGCTCACGGCCACGAGGTATCGAATCCGTCGCGCATGCTTTTCATTAGTGGTCAAGTACCGGCCGCCAGCGACGGTTCCGTTCCCGAAGATTTCAAAGCACAATGCCGGCTAGCGTGGGCCAATGTTGAACGTCAGCTTCTGGCAGCGGATATGACGTTGAACAACCTTGTCAAGATGACGATCTTCCTGTCCGAGCGACGGTACATCCAAGAGGCGTACGAAGTACGAGCGGAGGTACTTGGCAAGAATGAAGTACCTCCTGCGATGACAATCATCATCACGGGCATCTACGACGAAGCGTGGATGCTGGAGATTGAAGCAATCGCCGCGTCGTAGGCGGAACACTGAACAACCGTGGAGATGGGTAGCAGAGTCATCGCATTCATGACGATCCATCCCTCCTCGCCTGGGGAGTGCACTGCAATTCCGCCCGAACGCCACGTCCCGAATGAACAGGCCCGCCGTTTGTCCGGTGACGAAGCGCAGCCAGCCTAACGGCGGTGCCGTCCGTGCACATCGATGTGTGGTTCAATGAAGACGGCCAGCTGCGTGTTTTTTCGTCGTTTGACCCGCTCGGAGCCGGCGTCCCGACCGCCGTGGCCGTGCAGGGGGATAGCCGGATCCGTCGATAGGTCTACATTAACGTCACGTTCTTCACGGACACCGAGACGGCACTGCTTGAATTTTCGAACGCCGAGTTGGAGAGTCAGGATTTCACATGGAGGAGTAATGCTTCAGTCCCGAACGTTTGTGTGCGCGTCGTTTCTGCTGGCCGCTTCCGTGCCGACATTGCTGTGCGCGCAGGCCACACTGCCCGAGGTGCCGCGACCCACTGTCGACAATGCGTTGACGTTGGTCATCCCGTCGTCAGTGCGTCGTTATTCGCTGGTGATATCTCCCCGCGCCTTCGGGATAGGCTCGTTGCGCAGCTGGTTGCAGGACTCGTCGCGGACAAATCAGGCGGTACCAACGGTGCTGCGCTTGGATTCGCTCACGCCGTCGGTCCTCGAATGTCCAATGCCAGTCGCCCGGATGGCACCGGAGCGTGTCCCGCGAATGCCCGGTGCGCAGGTCGATTCCATCAGCGCGGCCCCGAACGTGGCTGCCTGGCGTGGCTGTATGAATCCGCTTGATCGCCGTCCGTGACGGGCTCACACGACAGCTACCCAGCGGAGAGTGAGCAACGCACGCGTCATCTACCGTTGGCGGCGTGACGATACTCGCGGGATGCTCAACCATGTAGCGGTCGGCAACGGCCTTTCTGAGATACCTCGGTCAACCAAAGAGCGCGTTGCAGCGCTACTCGTCCACAGATCGGGTGTACGGCAGTGAATCTTGCAGTATTCGACGTCGACGGCACGCTCCTCAGCAATCTGGCCGGGGAAGATGCGTGCTATGAGCACGCGTTACGAGAGGAGCTGAGTCTTGCGACGCTCGACACCGATTGGGCGAGCTACCTGCACGTGTCTGACGATGGAATCGCGACCGAGGCGTATTGGCGCGCGTTCGCGCGCTCGCCGACCACGGCCGAACGCCAGGCCACCATCGAGCGGTTCGTCGCGCTACTGCAGATCGCCAACCAGACGTCCGCCCCGATCGCCCCAATGCGCGGTGCCGTTGAGCTGCTCGACACGCTACGGGCGCGTGGTTGGGCTGTGGCGTTGGCGACCGGCGCGTGGCGACGCGCGGCTGAGTACAAACTGTCGGCGGCCGGAATGCGCATCGTCGGTCTTCCGCTTGCGACGTCGGAGGACGGGCCTGCCCGCGTGGCAATCGTGCAACGTGCGATGGAGCGGGCGCAGGCCGTATTTGGGGTTCATGCGTTTGACCGCGTGATCGCAGTCGGTGACGGCGTGTGGGACGTCGATACTGCGCGCACGTTGCAGCTGTCCTTCGTCGGTGTCGGCGTTGGGCCGTCGGTCGATCGCTTGCGCGCCGAGGGTGCATCGCACATCATCGCGGACTTCACGGATCTCGAGGGCACGCTTCGAGTGTTTGACGTCGCGACAGTTCCAGGCAGGGTGAACGGAAGTGATGATACGTGACACGCAGTCCGGTGACACTGATGACAGTCATCGTAAGTGACGGCGCGCCGGCGCGCCTTATGCGGCCGGAGCTCGTTGTTGCTGTCAACCACGGCAGTGATTACCCGCTGATGCGTACGAGCATCTGGCGCCGAGGTTGCTCTGCCGTGCACCGTTCGATGTGCGATCCGCCGCGGGTGTGGCGATCGCAGCACGTTCGCTGTAGCCTTGAGTGGCGGCGCGCACCCCCCACTCGCGGTGGCGCGAGCGTCTACCGCAGCAGGCAGCATTGCGCCTACACCGGAACCCGCAATGCTTATTGTCGTTTGGGCTCTTCGCGCTCCGGCAGCACGGATTCTGCAAGCGTTTTCATAGAATTCAGCATGCCTTCCTCTACCCTCCAACTCCCCGACCAATGCCGCGCTCGCTCGCCTCACTGACGTTCGCTGTGCTGGTGCTCGCCGCGCCCGCCTTTGCTTCCGTGGCCACGGCCGATGCGCAAGCGGCGCCCGTTGTGGCCGATCTCATGAAAGACGTTGACGGCGTACAGCAAAAGCTGGTCGCGCTGGCGAAGGCGATGCCCGAGGACAAGTATGCCTGGCGTCCGACGACGGCGCGTTCCGTGGGCGAGGTATTCTTGCATGTCGCATCGGACAACTACTTGATTCCGGCGATGTTTGGCAGCACGCCACCGGCCGCGACGGGCATCAATGCGAAGGACTTCAAGACCGTCGACGCGTACGAGAAGCGTAAACTCACGCGCGCCCAGATTGCGGCGGAGCTGGAGGCCAGCTTCGTGCACCTCAAGGCCAGCATGAAATCCACGACGGCGGCGAAAGCAACGATGTCGATGGATTTCTTCGGACAGAAGATGACACAGCAAACGGCGTGGATTGGCACGACGACACATTTGCACGAACACCTCGGTCAGGCCATTGCGTACGCCCGGATGAACGGCGTGACACCGCCGTGGAGTAAGTAGCGATCTTGCCCTCGTGGCGGTCGGCATGTTCCACAGCGTCCTCGGCTATCGCCACTTTGGGATTAACATTCTGGACCCTGCGGAAGCCAGCGACTTCTTGCTTGCGCCGTTTCGGGATCCCATGGTGATGATCGTGACTGTCCTTCCCGCCGTCCTAGCGTGGGCGTGTCTGCGATTCATCGAACGGTATTCGACGCGCGCGCGGGAGAGGCGTCATGCCGAGAGACGGAACGCTTGATGGCGGCACTCCTCTGCTCGTCTTGCTCGGCAGGCGAGGGGTGGTATTCTTCGTGGTATCGGTTGCAACGGCACTCCCCGAGAAGGCCCCTTGTCTGGGCGCGGCGTTGTAAGGCAAGCGAGTAAGGGCAATCTTTCCGAGAGCGCGACGTTGCGATCCGATCTGCTCCACATCCCCTGACTTAACGACCACGTGGCAAAGAAGCCGAACTACGAGTTTGAGAAGCGAAAGAAGGAACAGGAACGCCAGCAGAAGAAGACGGCGAAGCTCCAGCAACGCGAGGACGCGGCGCGGCAGCGCGCTGAGGATCTTGCCAACGGCGTGGTACCGGCCGAGGAGTAGGGGAATCCGCCGTTCTTCCTCTCTGATCCTGTCGGTCGCGCTGTTGGCGTGTACCGAGCGGACGCCGGCGCCCGTCGACACGGCGGCGCGCCTGACGCCCGACGCAACACCCGCAGCGCCAGCTTCGGACTCCAGCGCCGTCCTCGCGCTGGACGGTGAGGGCCTCCGCGTTTTCCTGCAGCCCTCAGGTTCGGCTCGCCTCATCGCATTCGGCGACGCACGCTCGGCGGTCGTAGCGACGGTAAGCCGTCTGCGCGGCGGAATGCAGCCAGAGGTCGCCGAGAATCTCGAGTGCCGGGCTACCGTGGCGACGTGGCCCGCCAGCGGTCTGCAACTCTGGTTCACATCAGATGCTGCGGCGCGTTTCATTGGGTGGTCCCTTGGCGGCCGCGCACCTACCGATTCCTCCGCACCCACGCTTACCACGCCGAGTGGGATCGGGCTCGGCTCGACGCGCGCGGCGCTGGACAGCGTGTATGTCGCCCGCGTCGCACGATCCTCACTCGGCATCGAGTTCAGTGCCGGCGGCGTCGCGGGCATACTCGCCTCGGCACGAGCGGACGCTCCGATCCAGAACCTGTGGGCCGGTCAGGTCTGTCTCGCCCGATAAACCAGGAGTTGTCGGCTTCCAGGTGACCCTTGCACAGAACCGCCTTCGCTTCTATACTGAACCACATGGTTCAGTATTCACAAGCGACCTACGACGTCACGTTCGGCGCCCTCTCCGATGCCACCCGGCGCGGCGTGCTGGAGCAACTCGGGCGGGCCGACGCGTCGATCACGACGCTGGCCGAGCGGTTCGACATGACCCTCACGGGCATGAAGAAGCATGTCGACGTGCTGGAACAGGCAGGGCTCGTGGCCACCGAGAAGGTCGGACGCGTTCGCGTCTGCCGGCTTGGGCGTCGCGGTCTGCAGGACGAGGCCGAGTGGATCGAACGCTACCGGCAGTTGTGGAGTGCGCGCTTCGACGCGTTGGACGACGTGGTCGAAACCTTGAAACGACAGGAGAGAGCCGATGGACAAGAGCACCGGAAGTAGCGTCGCACCCGTGAAGAGCGAGACGACGGTAGAACGGACATCCGACCGCGACGTCGTCGTCACCCGCACCGTGAACGGTCCGGCTCGTCTCGTGTTCAAGGCATTCACCGAGGCCGATCTGTTCCGACAGTGGTGGGTGCCACGCTCGTACGGGCTCAATCTGCTGTCATGCGAGATGGACGTGCGCGTGGGCGGTGAGTACCGTTTGGTCTTCCAACACGAAGAGTCGACCATGGCGTTCTTCGGCACGTACGTCGAAGTGACACCGCACTCGCGTCTCGTGTGGACGAACGAGGAAAGCGATGGCGGCGTGACCGTGACCACGGTGACGTTCAGTGAAGTCGACGGTCGGACGGTCGTGGTCGTGCACGATCTCTACCCGTCGAAGGAAGCGCTTGACGCCTCCTCCGGATCGTCTGGTGCGATGCCTGAGGCGTTCGACCAACTCGACGAACTGCTCGCCAGCCTGGGATAAACCACCACACCATAGCGCGTCCATGGGAATCCTGACCTTCAGCCTCAACCTCTCCCTCGACGGTTGTGTCGACCACCGCGAGGGGATCGCCGACGACGAGACGCACGCGTTCTTCACCAATCTCATGAACGCGAGCGGCGCGATGCTGTGGGGTCGCGTCACGTATGAGATGATGGAGAGCTACTGGCCGGCGGTCGCGCGCGGCGACGTCGAGGCGCCGCCGGCGATCCGCGAGTGGGCGGTGCAACTGGAGGCCAAGCCCAAGTACGTCGTGTCGAAGACACGCACGGAGTTTCCGTGGACGAACAGCCATCACATCGCCGGCGACCTGCGCGCGGGCGTACAGCAGCTCAAGGACGCGACTCCGGCCGGCGTGCTTGTCGGGAGCGGTACGCTCGCGACCGAGTTGGATCGGCTTGATCTGATCGACGAGTACGTGTTCCTCGTGCACCCCCGGATCGCCGGGCACGGCCCGACCTTGTACCAGAGCGGACTGCCCAGCACGCGACGCCTCGACCTCGTCACGGCCACGCCGCTGCGCTGCGGCGCAGTGGTGATGCACTATCGGCGCGCGCAGCCCGACACGTAACAACGACGACTCCCTTCGATGAACGACACGCGTTCACTCTTGCAGCACTTCCTCGCGGCCATCGCCTATCGCACGCAAAAAGCGCTACGCGAAGCACCGCACGACTTCGCGGACTTTCGCGCCGGCACGCACGTGCGGACACCGCACGAGCTGCTCTGGCACATGACCGGTGTGATCGGCTATGCGCGCACCATGCTGCATGGCGGCGACTTCGCTCCGCCGCGCTTGCCGACCTTCGCTGAGGAGGTCGCGCGATTTCACGTCACGCTCGGTGCGCTGCGCGATGACTTCGCCGACGCGTCACTGCAGGCGACGATCAGTGATGCGCAGTTTCTGCATGGTCCGCTGGCCGATGCCATGACGCATGCAGGGCAGTTGGCACTGCTGCGGCGACTGGCCGGCGCGCCTGTTCCGTCGGAGAATTTCATCCACGCGGCGGTGGATGCAGCGAACGTGGGTGAGAAGCAGGCACTACCGGAGGCGCCCGATGCGTGGTGGCGACCGGATCAACCGCCGCTGCCGCCAGCACCGAACCCGTTGGAGGCTAGCTCCCAATGAATCGATTCACCCCCGTCCGTTGGTCACTGCTGGCAGCGCTCCTCGCGAGCGCGTGCGGTGGTCCGACGCCCGCGACCAGCCGTGCCGACCAGTTGCCCTTCGATCTGGACGCAACACGGCGCCTCATCACGCAGCAGAACGCGCGCTTCACTGCGGCGCACGTCGCGGGCGACCTTGCGACGATCGACTCGATGTTTGCTCCGGACGCCAAGTCCTTTCCGCCCGGTGCCAACGCGGTGTCCGGCCTCCCGGCCCTGCACGCCTTCACCGTGGAGTACCTCAAGGCCGGTGTCACGGAGTTTCGCGAGCAGACCACGGACTTCTACGGAAATGCGGAGTACGTGGTGGACGCTGGCACCTACGTCGTGACCTACGGCCCCGCGCACGCGACCGAGCGCGGCAAGTATCTGAACGTATGGACGCAGGTCAACGGAAATTGGAAGATCAAGGCGAACATGTGGAACACCGACGCACCCGATCCAACATCGAAGTGAATGGTCGATACCCGCGGCGGTCAGCCGACCCACTGAACGCGCGCTGCACCTGGGATATGGCCAGCGTGAACTCCGAGAGTGGCGACAGCAGAGTCCTCCGCATCACCCGCGAGCGCTTTGGGGCGTTCGTTGAGTCGCTCGAGGAGCTCTCCGGCGGGCTTGTGGTGACGCAGCATGACATCGTCACCGTTGTTCTGTCCCCGCACGTGCTCCTTTTGCCCGTACCGGAGGCACTCGGTACGTATGCCGTGAGCGTCTTCGACAATGGCTTGACGGCGCTCGCCTGGGACGACGGCACCATGGTACAGTGCATGTCGGGTGACTCGCTTCGCACGATGGGCGGAATCACAAACGGTCGCGATTCGGTGTTCAAACTGCGTGGGCTCGATATGGTGATGTTATGCACGCTGGGGCAGAATCGTGCAGCCGATCGGTGGGTCGCCCACGTCGACGGGTTCCTGAGCGAGGCGCATACGTTCATCGTGCACGTCAGCAGCCTGCACGTCGAGCAGCGGGATCTGTTCCTGGGGTGTCTGCGATCGCTTGCCGTCTCGCCCAATCAGGCTGTGTAGGTGCGAGGGGCCGATGCCATTGGGTGGGCAGACCGAACAATGTGACGAAGCGGCGCAATCGCGAGTTTCTGAATGAAGATCTGCTGGCCGTGTATGTTCTGATCCATCTATGAGCACCGGAGCTCCATGATTCAGCAAGCCGCTGTGTTGCGCGCACCCCTCGGGTCGCGACGGCAGGAGCCGGCGACACGCGCCCGATTGCTCCTGCTCGCGACGCTCGCGGTAGTCGTTGCTGGGTGTCGCGAGGCCGCCAGTCCGCAGCGCGTGAGCCGTCGCGTCGTCGGCGACACCACATTCGTGTTGTCACCGGCAGACGGGGTCGAGGGCCCGATTCGTTTGGCCGAGTCGCTACGCATCACCGAGCCGACGCTCGATTTCAGTAGAGTAGACGCGGGCGCGTTTGGGCCGAGCGGCACGATCTGGATCTTCGACGCCGCTGGTCCGCATGGTGCGACCATTCACGTGGTCGATTCACTCGGCCGCACCTCGACGCCCGCGGGACGCGAGGGCGAAGGCCCGGGCGAGTACCGAGCGCCACTGCGGATCTTCCGCTTGGCGGACAGCACGATGTTGGTGAAAGAGATGTCCACCACACGTGCTGTGCTGTTCAGTGGCGCGGGGGCGGTGCTCTCGACCATTGCCTTACCCCCGAAGGTCGCGGGTGGGTGGGTCGTTACGCCGGATACTACCGGTGGTTGGTTCATCACCGTCTCGTTCGAAGACAACACGCCGAGTCGCATTGGCCGATTTGGCTGGCTGCATTTCGATCACGCGGGCAACGTCATCGACACGGTACACCCACCAACCTACATGCTTTCTGAACCGACACCGGACGGTATCGCACCGGGTCGCATTCGCACGGTTGGGAGGGATGGTTCGGTGCTGACAACCGTCCCCGGTCCGAATCGTGTGACGCGGTATGCGCTGGATCACTCTGTGCTGGTGATGGAGTGGCCCGGGCTGCCGCCCGAATACGGCGACGCCGAACGTGCCGACATGCAAGTCGTGGAAGATCGAATGCGCGAGTTGTTCGGCGAGGCAAAACGCGCGCTGCCCACCCGTAAGCAACCGGCGAATCGAATCCTCACCGATGGCAGCGGCAACCTCTGGGTTCAGTTGTCCACTGTTGGCGAGCGAATTCCGGATGAAGAGTTGTCGAAAGATCAGGGGCCGCTGACGGTCAAGTGGCGCGAACCCGATCGGTGGGCCGCCTTTCACCGAGATGGAACGCTGCGTTTCGTCGTGGACCTACCGCCTCACGCGAGGCTACTTGATCGTGAGGGAGATCGATTGCTGGGCGTTGTCGCCGATGATACCGGTGCCGAGCAGGTGGTCGTCTGGCGAATTGTTTCGCGTGCGGGCCGATAGATCTACGCAGTGCGGCATGGCTCACCACGTACCTCGTTGTTCCGACATCGTATGTCCTGATGGCAATCTTTCTGGCTTCGGAGTCGAACGCACCGGGCATCCTCGTGCCGCGTGGCACGACGCTGCCGATGCGGGGGCCGATCGTGGGCGCGTTGGCGGGCAACGTCCTGAAAGGGTTCCGCGTCGAACTGGACTACGCGCACGAGACGCTGTATCTGTCGAGGCCGTGACGGATACGTTGCAAGCCGTGATCGCTCTGCTACCCACGTGCGGTCTCGCCCACGTCGTTGCATCACACCGACTGAGGAGGGATAGCGCGTGCTCGTCGTTGCGCTCCGGCTGATGGCCGACGCTACACTCGTGGCGCTGATGCTTTTCGCGTCGGCCGGCACGCTCGCGTGGTGGCGCGCTTGGGTGCTGCTCGGGGTGTTGATGGTGGTCCGCGTCGCTGGTGCGGCGATGATTGCCCGTGTCAGCCCCACGTTGTTGCGCGAGCGCGCGCGACTCCCGCTGCATGGCGAACAGCCGACAACCGATCGCGTGCTGCTGCTCGCGGTGTTGGCCACGGGGTTTCTCGGGCTGCCGCTTCTCGCGGGACTCGATGTGCACCGGTGGCACGTGCTCCCGCCCCCCGCGCCTTGGCTTAACAGTGTCGGCTTGGTGCTCTTCGTGCTCGGCTGGGGCCTCAAGCAGGTCGCGCTCCGAGCGAATGCGTTCGCAACTACGGTGGTCCGACTGCAGACGGAACGAGCGCACGCGGTCGTGGACGCTGGGGTGTACGCCGTGGTTCGGCATCCGTTCTACGCGGCCGATCCACTGATCCTGGTCGGGCTCGGCCTGTGGTTGCAATCGTCTGCGGCGGCGCTGGCGGCGGTCGTCCCGGTGCTGTTCATGGTGCTCCGGCTGCAGCTCGAGGAGCGCTTCCTGCTCCGGGCGCTTCCCGGCTACGCTGAATACGTGACGCGCGTGCCGCATCGCCTCGTGCCAGGCGTTTGGTAGGAGGTTTTGTTTGTCCCTCACGCTTTGACCGTACTTCACGACGGACGTGCTCCGCTTGATCGGTGCCTTCCCCGGTCGGTGAAGGATCGAGACGCGGCCCCCGGGTCGCCACGCCACAGAAACGCCGAACACGGTGCCGACGTAGGCCTGACATCGGGACGTCTTGGCACACAATGCACCCCTCTGGCACACGATGAAGCGATTCTTGGTGGCGGCGGTAGCGATGCTAGTGTGGACCGGTGTCGCCGGATACGGCGCCATTGCGGGTTGGTGGCTCCGGCCGATCGCGCCCCGCGGCGACGCGCAGGCGTTCATGCAGGCGGTAACGGCGCGAGCCGCGGCGGAGAGCAAGGGTAATATCGCGCTTGTCTTGCTCCGCCACGGCGACGTGTATGCGGAGTTGTACACGCCTTCGATCGATCCCGTGGATCGGGACACCCGCTTTCCATTAGCGTCGATGAGCAAGTGGTTCACTGCTTACGCCGTGCTGCAACTGGTGCAAGCGGGCCGCGTCGACTTGGATGCACCCGTAGCGACCTATCTCACGCAGTGGCAGCTGCCGGCGGGCCCCTTCGACGCGCAACAGGTCACGAGCCGTCGACTGTTGTCGCACACCGCCGGCCTCACGGATGGCCTAGGGTTTGGCGACTACCAGCCGACTGAATCCTTACCCCCGATGTCGGAGACGCTGCGCCATCCGCGAGCCTCTGCCGACTCCGCTGTCGCCATCGTCGTGGGCCGCCGTCCGGGCGGCGGGTTTCAGTACTCGGGCGGCGGCTATTTGATACTTCAAGCATTGCTGGAGGACGTCACTGGCATGCCCTTCGTGACGTGGATGCAGGACTCGGTCTTCCGCCCGATCGGCATGCACCGCGCGACCTACGCCTACCTCGGCTCGCTGGACAACGTGTCCCGGTCGTTCGACGCGCGTGGGGCACTCGTGCCGACCTATCGCTATGCGGCGGCCGGCGCCACCGGACTGTCGGCATCGGCGCGTGACCTTATCGCGTTTGCGCAGGCCAATGTGCAGGCCAATCGGCGCGCGAACGTGCCGCTGCGAAGCGCTACACTGGAACGCATGCGACAGCCGCATGGCCGCCAGTTCGGCCTCGACATCTGGGGGCTCGGCGTGGCGCTCTTTGCGCCAACGGCGAGTGGCGCGTACGTGTACGGTCACGATGGGAGCAACGCGCCGGCCATCAACAGCGCCATGCGGATCAACCCCGACAACGGGGACGCGGTGATCGTGCTGGTCACGGGGAACCCCACGTTGGCCACTGCGATCGGCGGCGAATGGACACTCTGGCAAACCGGCGTCGTCGATTTCTTGTCGATCGAGCGTGCCGCGCGATCGGCGCTGGTGCCGTGGCTGCTTGGATTCGTGACCATGGCCGCGCTGCGGCGATGGCGGGTGGTGCACCGCCGTCGCACAACCACACCGTTCAAGGTCGCTACGGAATGTCTCTGAGATTGCTTGTTGACGGGTACGCCGTTGGCATCCCGCTCACCGATCTGACGCGCGCCGGCGACTGACGCCGGAGTTCGGCGCCTGCTCGTCGTCGAGCGGAACCGGGACGGCATGCTTGTGGTACACTTCCTCCGAGGATTTCGGAGGACGCGGCAGTATTCACATTGTGGCCTGGAGATGATACGAATGCGCTTCTCTCGATGTGTCCTCGCGGCGGTGTTCTCCGTCGTCGGCGCGTCCGCTGCCAGTGCGCAGCAACTCGTCAACCTCGGCTTCGAGACCCAGAACACCGGGGGCAGGCCAAGTGGATGGGGCATGGGGGGCGACGGGTTCGAACTCGTTGCCGACTCCACGTCGCCACTGGCGGGGCGATTCAGCATGCGCACGCGATGGATCGGACCCGCAGCGTACACCGAGGTCTCGCGCAAGTTTGCCGTGGCGAATCAGCCCTTTCCCGTGGCGCTCGCTGCCGGACGAAAGCTGCGCCTCAGCGGCTACATTCGCACCGAAGGCATCGCGACCGGATATGCCGGATTCTGGATGCGAGTGGACGGACCGAATGGCGCTCCGTCAATCGCCTTCGACAACATGGGGACGCGCGGCGCCCGTGGCACGACACCGTGGACGCGTCACGTGATCGAACTGCCGGTCGACTCGGGCGCGGGGGCGATCTACCTGGGGCTGCTCCATCCGGGCGACGGCACCGCGTGGTTCGACTCGATCACTGTCGAAGTGTTCGGCGAGCCCATGCCGCGGACGGTGATGTCGTACACACCTCCACCCCGCCCAGCCGAAGACATGTCGCGGCTGCTGACGGATGTCGAGTTGGCGGTGCCGCGCGACAGTGTGGTGGTTCCCGAAGACTCGGCGTACGCGACCTGGATGCGGGCCAACGCTCGTCCCATCCGGTCTCTGGGCGCTACCGACTTCTCGGACTTGCAGTTCTTCAAGCCGCTGCTCAACGGCAAGCGCATTGTGCAACTGGGCGAAAGTGGACACGGCGTCGCTGAGTTCAACCTGGCCAAGGTACGTCTCATCAAGTACCTGCACGAAGAGATGGGCTTCGACGTGATGGCGTTTGAAAGCTCGACGTTCGAGTGTGATCGAGCGCGGAAGAACGTAGCGTCGCTGTCGGCGTTCGAGCTGATGCGCGCCTGCATCTTCGGCGTCTGGCACACGGAAGAAGTGGTACCGCTATTCGAGTACATCAAGGAGACGCAGCGCACGAATCGTCCGCTGATCCTGGCCGGATTTGACGAGCAGACCAGTTCGCTCACGGCGAATGCGCGCCCTGGGTTTCTGCGTTCGCTGATATCGACCATCGACACGGCGTACGCCAGACACGTGTATGCAACGGACTCGGTCTTCCTCGCCAATCGGCGCCCGGAGTACGTGTCCGCTAACAAGGACCGATTGGTCGCTTTCTACGATTCACTCGGCGCGTTCATCGCCACGCATCGGCGCGCGATCGAGGCTGCCCACCGCGATGACCCCAACGCGGCGATGGTCGGGCGGCAGGCGGCGATCTCGATGACGTACTTTGTGCGCCAGCTCGCGGCGGGACTCAATCGGGACGGCACCGAGATCCGGGACCTCGGCATGGCCAACAATCTCGACTTTCTGCTCGATGAGCTGTATCCGGGCAAAAAGGTCATCGTGTGGGCGCACAACTTCCATATTCAGCATCGCGAGAACACGCGCGCGACGGCCACCGACTCGTCAATGCTGTCGACGCGCACCATGGGCACGTGGGTCGCCGAGCGTCATCGCCGCGAGCTATACACGATCGGGTTGTTCATGTACCGGGGGAATGCCGCGATGAACGATCGTCGGCCGTATCCGATCGCCCGTTCACGAATCGGTAGCTTCGAATCGATCTTGCATCAGGCGCCGTCGCGCTACGCGTACGTTGATTTTTCACGCGCACGTCGCGAGCGCGGCACCGAGTGGATGTGGAATCGTATCACGGGACTGTCGTGGGGCACGCAGCCGGAGCAGTTCGTGCCCCGCGACGAGTACGATGGCGTGTTGTTCATCGATCGCGTGCACCCGCCGCGGTATCGCTGACGAGACCGGGCCTCTCGACGAGCGCGTTGCGGCGGCTTCCGCCGGCGGTACCTTTGCTGTGTCGAACGAACCCGTCCACACGGTGTGTCACTTCAGCATGTTGGACCAGGTTCCGGAGCGTGCGAATGATTCCGCAGTGGGCGGTGCCGGAACTTGGTGATCAACCGTGGTGTTCCGCGTGGGCGCGCGAGGCGCTCACGGGGTGCCTGCGGGCCATGTGCGCAATCTGATGAACGGTAGAATCTCGCGTTGCAACTGGCGAGCGATTCTGGTGTAAGGCAGGTTCATCGCTTGCTGCGCGCCTCCGTTGCGTCTCATTCTGGTCCGGGTGACGCTGGCGTACAATCAAGGCGCGGCATTCTCGACGCACTTTGGCCCGTATCAGCGTTGGCTTTTGATCGCGTTTGCGGTCGCCATGTTGATTGCGCTCACGTGGTGGTACCGTCCGGCGGCGCGTGCCGGACGGATGGCCATCGTTGGCTTGGCCTTGGTGACGGGTGGTGCCGTCGGCAATCTGATCGATCGACTGCGCTCCAATCGCGGGGTGGTCGACTTTCTCGATCTGGGGGTCGGCGCGACGCGATTCTTCGTGTTCAATGTGGCCGATGCCGGGATCTCGGTTGGTGCGGTGTTGCTGCTATACGCGCTCTGGAACCATGAGCACGCTGGGAATGCCGGGCCACCTTCCGTGCGCGGGCTTGATGCCTAGCCTTGGGTTGTGTTCAAAAGGGCCTTCACGGGTTGCTCCCTTCTCGCGGCGCTCAGCGCGGCAGTGATTCGATCCCTTTCACCCGTCGGAGCATCAGGCATGCCGAGAGGTGCCGTCAATCCTACGAAGACCGGATGGTGGCCGAGTGCCGACGGTTGGCCGACGAGGGTCGCACCGCGCTGGCGCCCTGATCAGGACAGTCGCAGAATTAGCAGCACGATGAATACGCGTCAGCCTCGATTACCATGAACCATCCCCTTCCGCCCGGGCAACGCGAGATGTCGTCGTTTCCTCGCTTCGGGCTCAGTCGCTTTGCCAGCCGTTTCCCAGAAGATCTTACGCGCGCCGCGTTGCACGTGTCGGGCGAGGTGACGCATGAGGTGCACCTCGCGAATGCACTGACGGGCCTGCCACGCGTGGAGCACGAAAGTGATTTTCATTGCGTCACGACTTGGAGTCGGCGCGCGGTTCGCTGGGGCGGCGTTCGCTTCAGCGATTTCTATGAAGCGGTCGTGATCCCGCGAGCGTGCCCTCGCCCTTCGGCGACGCTCGTCGCCCTGCGAGGCCACGATGGCGCGCGCACGGCGCTGCTGTTGGCCGATCTTCTCGCGGCGGATGTGCTGCTCGTCGACCAGCTCGACGGGCAACCGCTTGGTATCGATCATGGCGCGCCGCTGCGCCTGATCGCGCCTCAGCACTATGGCTACAAGTCGGTCAAGCATCTGGCCCGAATCGAATTCCGGAATCCGGACGCGGGCTATCCCGTGTCGGGGTTCCGCTTCATGGATCATCCGCGCGCGCGGGTCGCGCTCGAGGAACGGGGGCGCGGGGTGCCGGGCTGGCTCCTGCGTATCGCGTACCGGCCGTTGATTCCGGGGACTGTGGAGCGGTTCGCCCGCGCGATGGCCGGACACAGAACGCGAGCCTCGAGCGTCGGCGACGGCGTCCCGATCCGGGGTGCACACGAGCGCGGTTAACCGAGCGAGTGCGAGGTGCTCGTAGAGCGCGTCCTTCTACTGACTCACCGTGTCTTGCCGCTGACAACGCCACCCATGCGGAGTGCTCTATACGCTGACGCCACGTTTACAGCAGCAGGGAGCGCTGGACAGTGCAGCCATGTCTGATGACATTGCCTCAGTATGTGTTTTTGCGTGCTCGCGGTCAGTCGCTCGTTCAGGGAAGCGCCAGCGCAACACTCGTCACGATTTCGCGGAGCGTTATATGGGTAAGTACACACTCAACGTGAACGGCGCGTCCCGGACCGTGGAGGTCGAATCCGACACGCCCTTGTTGTGGGTGTTGCGCGATTCACTCAACCTGACCGGCACCAAGTTCGGCTGTGGCATCGCCCAATGCGGTGCTTGTACGGTGCACCTGAGCGGCGTTTCCACGCGATCCTGCCGCACGCCGGTATCGACAGTCGGCACGGCCACCGTTACCACCATTGAAGGCATCGACACGCCGCAGGCGCGCGCCTTGCAAGATGCCTGGTGCGAACTCGATGTCCCGCAGTGTGGGTACTGTCAAGGCGGACAGATCCTGGCGGCCGCCGCGCTACTGAAGGCCAATCCGCGTCCCACCGACGCCGATATCGACACGGCGATGGCGAGAAATGTGTGTCGCTGCGCGTCATACACACGGATTCGCGCCGGCATCAAGCGCGCCGCCGAGTTGGCCGCGACCGCCACTCCAGCCAACGGGCAGCGCACATGACTCACGACTCGAATGCCGGTGCATCGAGGCTCGATCGACGCCAGTTCATCAAGATCACTGCGCTGGCCGGCGGTGGGTTGTTGGTCGCGAGCGGCTTCGACACGGCAGAGCATCTCGCTGTCGCCGACGCGGCGCCGACGACCGGTCTCGCGCCCGTCGCAGACTTTGCTCCGAACGTCTTTGTCAGTATCGCCCCGAGCGGCGTGGTCACCCTCATCGCGCCGAATTCGGAGATGGGTCAAGGCATCAAAACGTCGTTGCCGATGATCATCGCCGAAGAACTCGATGTGAAGTGGGAGCAGGTGACCGTCGTGCAGGGTGACCTGAATCCGGCATATGGTCGGCAATTCAGCGTCGGGAGTGGATCGACAGTGGCGAACTTCGTCGCCATGCGACGCGCCGGCGCGGCCGCCCGTGCAGCGCTCGTGGAGGCCGCGGCGCTGGAATGGAACGTGAAGGCAAGCGAATGCACCACCGCAGACGGTGTCGTGACGCACGCGGCCTCGAACCGAACGGCGACGTATGGTGCGCTCGCGACCAAGGCCGCGCAGTTGGCGGCTCCCGCGAACGTGACGCTCAAAGATCCGAGCACGTTCAAATTGCTTGGCACCCGCATCGCGGGCGTAGACAATCGCAAGATCGTCAAGGGCGCGCCGCTCTTTGGCATCGACGTCACGCTGCCGGGCATGCTGTACGCGACGTACACCAAGTGTCCGGTGTTCGGTGGTGAGGTGGGGAGTGCAAACCTCGATGTGGTGAAGGCCAAGCCCGGCGTCCGCGATGCCTTCATACTCAGTGGAATCGCGGGCCTACCGTCGGGTGTAGCGGTGGTTGCGGATTCCACGTGGAACGCGTTCAGCGCTACGAAAGCGCTCAAGGTGCAGTGGAACGAAGGGCCGCACGTGTCGCAGAGTAGCAGTGAGATGGCCGAACAAGCCGTGGCGCTGGCGAAGGCCAACGCGCCGACATCGCTGCCGTCTGGCGCACGGGCCGTTGACGCGGTGTATCACTATCCGTTTCTGGCCCATGCCACGCTCGAGCCGCAGAATTGCACCGCGTGGTTCAAGGATGGCGTGATGGAGATGTGGACGCCCACGCAGATTCCGTCATCGGGACAGGGTCTGGTGATGAAGGGGCTGGGGCTTTCGGCGAAGAATGTGAAAGTGCACATCACGCGATTGGGTGGCGGATTTGGCCGACGCGGCAGCAACGAATTCTCCATCGAAGCGGCGGCCATTGCCCAGAGGTTCGCCGGGACGCCGATCAAACTGACCTGGACGCGCGAGCAGGATTTTGCGCACGACAATTATCGCTCGAACGGATGGCACTTCTTCTCGGCTGCACTCGATGGCACAGGTACCGTGGTCGCGCTCCACGACGCGTTTGTGAAGATGCAGGGTGGTCCGGGGGACATGACCGCCGAGGGTTTTCCGTTTACGGCGATTCCAGGGTCGCAGGTACGTTCCGGCAAACTGCGCGGGGGCGTTCCCACCGGCTATTGGCGTGCGCCTGGCGACAACGGCAACGTGTGGGCGACGCAGAGTTTCATGGACGAACTCGCGCACGCCGCGGGGAAGGAACCACTCGCGTTTACGCTCGACATGCTGGCCACGGTACCCGCATCGCCGCGGTTCGATGCGACCAAGATGATGGCGGTGCTGAAACTCGCCACCGAGAAGGCGAACTGGGGACAGAAGCGTCCGCGCGGCGAGGGGCAGGGATTCGCCATCTGTTTCGCCAACAACGCGTACGTCGCGATCGTCGCCGATGTCGCCGTGAGTCAGACGGGCGCACTCACGATCAAGAAGCTCACCGCCGCCGTTGATGCGGGCACCATCGTGAACTTGAGCGGCGCCGAGGCGCAGGTGCAGGGCTCGATGCTCGATGGCATCAGTGCCGCATGGTTCCAGAAAGTCACGATCGAGCGCGGCGCGGCGGCGCAGACGAATTTCAACAAGTATCCGATGCTGCGTATGAACCATGCGCCGCCGGTCGTCGATGTGCATTTCATCACGTCGTCAGCGCCGCCCACGGGACTGGGTGAACCGGCACTTCCGCCTGCCGCGCCCGCCGTATGCAACGCGATCTTTGCGGCGACGGGGAAGCGCATTCGTACGCTTCCGATCGCCGACGGTACGCTCAAGTGGACGTAGCTGGCCTGCCGATGCTTGCTGCAGACGGGAGATTCGGAGGCTCGCTTCGCTCGCGGAGTGTTGGGTCTCCCGCTGCAAGAGCCAGCGTTGAGTCGCGCATGCAACCGTCATGCTCGTCGAGCGCGCTCAGCTGCGCTTACTGTCCGCAACTTCGTGAAGGGCCCCGCACGAGAACGCGAGCGTTAGGTAGGCTATCTGCCCGCGTACGTCTACATCCACGCCGGAGGGGAGAATGTGGCGCACCGATACGCCGTGGTTCATGGTGGCGCTCATCATGGCGATCTTCGCGATCGGCGGGGTACTGTTCGGCAAGTTCGAACAGCACAGGCCACGCGGGCGTCGCGCTGTGAAGCAGGTGCTCTTGCTGGCCGTGTTCGTGTTGCTTGAGGTGTACGAAGGGCGATCGTGGGCGTACGGCGTGTTGGCGCTCTTGGGCGTGGGCGTTGTGTACGTACGGGTGGTGGCTGCCGAAACGCGGCATCAACGGCTGGACGGCAGAGCCGTACGACAACTACCTCGCCCTCATTACGCGGCGCGCACACGCGGACTCGTCATGATCGCCGAGGTGACCCGCATCGGTGCGGTTCGACCCTACATCGCTGCAGCGTTGGCGGCACCGTGCTGCCATCTTCGCACTTTCAGTGTCCGTGCGATGGCTCTGACGTAGGGCGGCCTTCGTGTCGCGCCGAGCGTCGGGAAGCGGTGTGAGTCACGTCCTGAGTTCGGCGGCGCTACGCACGAGTCGCTCGCGGCGGGCCACGTCGTTTGCGCGGAGTGACAGTCCCTCGTACGCCCGCGCGATGGCCCGGCTACTGACGCTGTGGCGCGAATACGCGAACAGCAACACGCAGCAGAATGCCGGTCGAGCAGGCTGGTGTCCCGGTCTTACCGTTCCGATACTGCACGTCGAACGGCGTCAGATCGACGCGCCTCGTCGAGCAGGTGGTGCAGCACATGCTCGAAGGTGCCCGAACGCAGCTGAGCAGCGATGTCGATCGGATAGTAATTGGACTGTGTGTCAACGGGCTGGTACCGAGCCATGACCGCTCTCGACGAGGGACGAAAGAGACCGCAGATTCAACCGTTCGCGCACTTGCTGTCCTACATGCGATTCATTGGGCGCGTCGCGGACGTGGCCGACTTGGAGTCGCTTCTCGGTGGAGCGAACCGTACGCATGGCTCCGGTCCGGTAGCCGTGCAGCAGACCCGCGTCGCGTTCGACCGCCTCCACGTAAAGTGATGCCCATGCTAGAACGCCGGATTGTCGGTCGACCGTGGCGCGCCGTACTCACGGTATTGGAGGGCGCACTGGCGCTGGGCTGTGGTGCGGCTTCCACCGATTCGTCGCGCGGACCCATCTCGACCGTCCTCGTGCGGCAGCGATTGGACGTCGCCTATGCGGCGGTACATCCCGCGCAGAAGCTCGATTTGTATCTTCCGCCCACGGGGGTTGGCCCCTTTCCGCTGGTGATCTGGATCCACGGAGGCGGTCGGGCGCAAGGGGACAAAGGCCTCGGCGCGCTCTCGGTCCAGCGACAGCTGACCACTCGCGGGTTTGCGCTCGCCTCACTCAACTATCGGCTCAGCGGGGTCGCGTGGTACCCGGCAGCGGTTCAGGATGTGAAGGCCGCGATTCGTCATCTGCGAGCGAACGCGGAGCGGTACGCGTTGCTGCCCGACCGGGTGGCGCTTTGGGGGAGCTCTGCAGGGGCGCACCTGGCCGCGCTGGTGGGTGTGACCGGTGACATCACGATGTTTGATGACCCCGCGCTCGGGAACAGTACCCAGTCGGCCCGGGTGCAAGGCGTCGTCAGCTGGTTCGCGCCAACAGATATACTGGCGATGGATAGCGATAACGGCGCGCAGGGCTGTCCGTTGTTTGGCGGCACCGGGCATGACAGTCCAACCTCCCCGGAGGGTCTGTTTCTTGGCGCGCGGCCGTCCAGCGTGCCAAGCGTGGCCCGCGATGCGAGTCCGGTGACGTGGCTGACCATCGACGACCCGCCCTTCCTGTTGCAGCATGGTGGCGCGGATTGTACCGTGCCGACGCGTCAGAGCGTGCGCCTGCGTGACGGACTGCGCGCGCTGTCGGGCGACACCACGCGGTCGAGCTGGACGCTCTTTCCCGTGGACGGGCATGGAGGCCCGTCGTTCAGCACGCCGGCGAATGTCGAGGTCGTAGTCGCGTTCCTCGCTCGGTCTCTGCGCTAGGCGGTTGTCGGTCGTGCGGCCGTCCGGCGCCGCGAGGCAGCCTAACCCAGAGTTGCTCTTGACGGGTTCATTTCGAAACGCTCCCTGTTCGCTGCGCTCATTGGTGTGCAAGTACACCCAAATTCCCGCAGATCGTGTGAGCTGCGACCGAGCCGAGAGCGGCCGTCACACACGAGAAGCGGCGGCACCTCCTTGGAGTTCACCGGCACGGGTGCGTAGACGCGCCGTAGACGCCGGACTTCTAGATAAGGACTTCGAGTTGGCGTTTGGTGTAGCAGCATCCTCGGAGTCACGTTCAAATGCCGCAGATTGCAAAGCGCGTCGCACACCTTGCGTGTTTCGCGATCGTTGTCGCCATTACCGAGTCGTGCGGTGGAGGAGGGGACCGTGCTACATCGCCGGTCACAACACCCAACGGAAGTCAGACGGTCGCCACAGTGGCCGTCCGTCCGGAGACTCTGCAACTCCGACCTGGGCAATCGGGCGCGCTGACTGCGGAGGCGAGAACAAGCGCCGGTGCACTGATCGGCTCTGCGGTCGACTGGACATCCGAGGCGCCCTCGGTCGCCTCCGTAGGTGCATCAGGAACGGTGACGGCAGTCACCCCAGGAAGGTCTCGCATCACAGCGCGCGCAGGTGGAGTCAGCGGCGGCGCGTGGGTATTTGTAGTGCGTCCAGACACAGTAAGCGCCGTCACGACGACAAGTGATACGATACGCCTCGTAGTCGGAGGAGGCAGCAGCGTTTCTGTCTCTCCAAATACATTTCCGGTCGGCACGCGCGTCCGTGTTGAGGAAATGACGGTGTCAGAATCCGGTACGACAAGTCCGATGCTGCGCTTGTCTATGACCTACCCGCCGCTATTGAGTAGCGCACATATCCGTGAGACGAACGCGTCATTGGTCCCCGGATCGATCGCGGTGAAAGTGGTCATACCGGGCGTCATTGCGGCGGGAGCGGCCATAAAGGTCGTCGCGACCGACGCGGTCACTTCTGCCGCCCAGACGGTCATAGGATTGTCAGACGCGGTGGTCTCAACCGTTGACGCCTCCGGCCGGATTGCGTCGGAAGTGCAGTCAACACTCCGTATCATTCCCGAAAACGCCGCGCTCGCGGCGAGGCTCTCATCGATAGTCCTGTCAGTTGTGCCGGATCCAACACCCGAGGGTCGCGGATACGCGCTCTATCGAGCAGGAACCGCCGGGAAGACTATCACGTATGCGGGAACGAAGATCCCGCTTGTGTTTATCCACGGTCTGCAAGTCGGGAAACAGGTGCTTTCCCAGTTTGATTCTTGGTACCCTGACAATGCGGGTGAAATGTGGACGCCGCTGCTGAGTCGCATCCGCGACGATGCGATCCTGTCTGCCGTCTTTGAACCGTGGATTTTCCGCTATCCCACCTATCTCCCGATGACGAACTCAGCAGCAATGTTGGGCACCATGATCAGTCAAAGATTTAACGCCAAACCCGTCGTGGTGATCGCCCACTCCATGGGAGGAATGGTGGGAGGAGTGCATTTGTTGAACGCCGGCACCGCCTCCTCAGTCGCGAGAATGATAACACTCGGAACGCCATTCCTCGGATCGCCCCTCGCTCAAAGTCAGGGTCTTTTCACCGGAACATGCGTCGCGCTTAGCTCGAACAGCTTCTACTTAGGCGTGGCCGCCGGCTGGACTGAAGCGAAGCTCTGGCCGTGGATTGCAGGCTGGTCGCAAGGCTTCCAGGATTTAGCACCCTCAAGCGCCGTAGTTGGTCAGTTCAACAACCGTCTTTCGGAGATTGCTTCTCGGGTTTTCGCGATCGGAGGCACGAGTAGCTTGGGAAGTGGCACTTCAACGGAACAGGGGTTGCTGCGGCTCTCCTCGTGCGTACTTGACCTGAACGGCAGGACGCCCAACGACGGCATCGTGCCTCTGACAAGTTCGATACCCCCAGCCCTGACGAACCAAGCGACAACTCCGTCGTCGCATCTTTCGATATACTCGGATCCAACGGCAGTAAATCAGATTGCGGCGTCGTTGAATGATTGGGTCAGTCGGACGCCTGCAAGCCTCTCGTTCTCAGTCCAACCTCCCGCGCGTACCAGTGTTGGCGCGGCGCTGCCAACTATTCGCGTCGTGATTTCCAGCCTAGCAGGCGGCGTGGTAGGCACGGCGACTACCGCAGTCGCGCTCACACTGAGTCCGAACACGACAGGGGCGCGATTGATAGGTGTCAGCACCAAATCCGCCGTTAACGGCGTCGCGTCGTTCGACGGTCTAAGCATAGATGCCGTTGGAACATACTCGCTTGTCGCCGCAGCTGGCGGTTTGCCGAATGCCGGGAGCAGCGCCGTGACGGTCGACCCGCCCGCCGTCGCCGCCAAGCTTGCCTTCGTTGCACCTCCGTCGCCTTCGACGACTGGATCTGTGCTCGTTCCCTCTGTTCAAGTCGCTATTCAAAGCGCCACTGGTGCGACGGTCGCTGGTGCGACGAATACAATTACGATTGCCATGCTGCCCAGCCCCGGAGCTCTCGGCGGAACGATCGCTCGTCAGGCGGTGAACGGCGTGGCCACATTTGACAACCTCTCCGTGAGCACGGCGGGCTCGTATACACTCACCGCAGCCAGCAGTGGAATCGCGGGAGCAACAAGTCCAATGTTCACGGTGACGAGCGGAACCGGAAACTCTGGGCTAGGGATCGGCTTCGGCGATGAGCAGTTTGCCACGATCCCCGCCGGTTCATTTCGAATGGGCTCGGCTAACGGTGACTACGATGAGCAGCCGATTCATACCGTAACATTATCGGCATTTCGAATGCAAAAGACGGAGGTCACGCAAGCCCAGTGGCGATCGGTGATGGGTAATGGCATTTTCGCCGCCGACACCTGTGACGGTAACTGCCCCGCAGACGGTCGATCATTCGATGCCGTGGTGCAGTTCATCGCCAGATTAAATCAACTGAATCCGGGAAAAACATTTCGGCTTCCAACTGAAGCAGAGTGGGAGTACGCCGCACGCGCCGGCACTACCGGCGATTTTGGAGGCACCGGCAACATAGACCAAATGGGATGGTACAACCTCAATGCAGGGCTCCTGATTCACGGCGTCGCACAAAAGCGCCCCAATGATTGGGGCTTATACGACATGCACGGGAATTTGGCAGAATGGGTACAGGATTTCCATGGTATTTATCCGTCAAACGCGGTGGTCAATCCGACGGGCCCAACCTCAGGGTTCTTCCGCATTCTGCGCGGCGGGTGGTTCTTTAGCGACGCAGGTGATGTTCGTTCGGCGCGGCGTCAGCCGTCGCCGCCGTCGAGCGGTCCGTTTAGCAACGGCTTTCGCTTGGTAATCTCGAGCGGTAGTAGCGCTGCCCTCGGCGTCGGGTTTGGCGATGAGCAGTTTTCATCACTCGCCGGCGGCACCTTCCAGATGGGATCTGCCGACTGGCCGGCAATCCACGCGGTGACCCTGTCGGCTTTCAGGATTCAACGCACCGAAGTGACCCAGGGGCAATGGCGCGCCGTCATGGGGAATTCGCCGAGCTCCTTCACAGCCTGCGGGAATACTTGCCCTGTCGAGCAAGTGTCCGGTACCAACGTGCAACAATTCTTCAACCGACTCAATCAACAAGATCCTGGCAAAGGGTATCGACTACCTACCGAGGCTGAATGGGAGTACGCAGCGCGCGCGGGAACCACGGGTGACCTGTACAACAATTTAGACGATGTCGAACCGCTCGGTTGGATTCAGTCGAACTCGGAACGGCGGACGCATGCAGCCGCCCAGAAGCTCCCGAACGGATGGGGACTCTTTGACATGTACGGCAACGTCTCTGAATGGGTAAGTGACGAGTGGGAGCCTCGTTACCAAGCGTCGAGCCAAACGAACCCCACCGGCCCGGAGAGTGGGACACTGTTCCGTGTCACTCGAGGAGGCTCATGGAGGTTGAATTATGCGAGCTCGGCTTTCCGTGACTTCGCGTCGCTCGTTTTTGGAGATAGCGAAATCGGATTTCGCCTGGTGAGAAATCCGTGAATCACGCGACAGCCTTTGTGCACGCGTGGTAATGGCGCAACATAGGTCTATCGGGATGCGCTTATCCATGTCGCATACCCGAGTGTGCTGTCCCAGAGATTCGCAAGGATTATCATCCACCCATACAGTAGTCGTGTACCGGACAGGGTCATCGAACGAAGCGTGCCTCGGTAGCACCAACTACGGGAAAACCGAGATTGCGAACGAGTATCCCTTCACCAGTGGACGTACTCAAGCGTATTACTTGCCCCGCAGCTGGATTCATCGGGTTCGTGGTGAAACCGTACATGACGCCGTCTGCAGAAGCGAGTCCGAAGACCCTCGAGAATCCACTTGAGTGACCCGGATCGATGCGTCGAGCGGAAAACGGCTCAAGCTCCAGCACGAACAAGACCGACGATGTCACCGAGGTCGAACTGACGTAGAATCGTCCATCCGCAGAGAATCCGATATCGCCGTCTGAGCCAAACCCGCTGCCGAGCGAACCAAGTTGTCGGGTCGAGGCGTTGCTGGTATTGACCTCTCGGATGGTACCATCGAGGGTCGCCAGTATCATTCTTCCGGTCGGTGAAACAGCAAGCGCATTCGCGACACGAAGTGACAGATTCAGTGATCCGCGGTCGCTTGCGACAAGCGTGCCGAGGTCGACCTGATACAGCCGATCACTGGAGATTCCCCATAGCTCGCCTTCACGATCAATAGCGATATCGAATAGACTAGGCCGAACTTCGTTTCCCATTCGGACGGTACCTAGAAGCCGATCCTGCGTGATTCCATTTGGATCGATGGCGTAAATGTCCGTCGGCGCAAGGTTATCTTGTGAGGAAGCGACGAGTACTTGGGGGGGCGTCGATCGCACTGCGTCGCTACAGATCCAAGGATCTCGTAGCTCGCCGCGACCGACCTCGCCGTTGCGGCGCTCGCGATCGTCCGTTACGTACTGGCCATCGACGCGCCGGGCCTGCATCCAGTATCCGGAGCATCCGGCGCCCTGTACCTGTGCCGACACTTGCAGTAGGAGCCCCGTAGGCGCTGTCGCAACTGCGCGAAATTCTCCAGTCGTGCTCCCGCCCGGGAGGAATTGCGGCCCAAAGCGAAACTGATAGGCGGGGCTTTGCACTGCTTCCACGCGTGCAATCTTCTCGATTTGAAAGAGCGCGCGAATCGGATCGCGGTAACCGATAGGGTCATCGTCGGGATAGACTGCGGTGTATCCACGCCCGAGGTCCGCGCGAGCCTTCAACTCTAGATGAAGATGAGGCAGTGTCGCCGCACCTCCGGAGTGCCCGCTCAATCCAATGCGATCGCTGCGCGACAGTGGGGTTGCCCGGTCCGTACATCGCGCCGATACGCGACTTTGAGGTGCGCGGGGACATCGCCTCGACTCGGTGCGAAGGCGCTCATCGACCGATTGCAGATGGGAGTACTGCGTATACGTCACTCCGACGAAGCCGTCGAGGCTGTGTCCCACAACGACGGTATTCCCGAACCCTTGATCTCCATCACCGTCTTCGCGAATCTCGACCAGCCAACCATTCGCGACAGCCCTAACAGGAGACCCGTCACCGACAGGGATATCAATCCCGGCATGATGATCTACGCTCTCGTCGCGTCGCTCACCGTATGTTTGGCTTATGAGCGACGGTATCGAGGACGTGAGCCACGAGATTGGCAGAGCATCTCGTATCGCGGCAGCCACCGGATCTGCAGGTTCGGTCGTTCCACCGCAGGCGGCAAGAACGAGCACAAAGACTGAAGCTATGGATCGTAAGAAGCTCACACTTTTGCGCGAGGGACTACCATGTCGGTGGATTGACGTTCGCCGCATGCCCGCGCGGTGAGGACGGGGCTCGACGCCACTTGCACTGGCTAGCAGTTTGGGATCACGAGATGGTAGAAACCCGGCAAGGAGCGATGGCCCCGGCATCGTCGAGAGTGCGCGCAGGCTTTTGCTTTCAATGCAGGCCATACTCTTAGGGCGCTCCGCTCGACGGCTGTCGCATTGCATCGGCCATCTTCTGCGCCAACATTGTGGTATCTTCGTCGACCAGACGCCTGCGATAGTCCATGATCGCGTGCACCGCCGCAATAATCCAGGGAATCGGTGCGAGGAATGAAAGGAAGATGGTTACGAGGAGCAAGAGAGCAAGCAAATAGAAGGCGGAGTTGAGTGCGAACGCCCCCCACTTTCGAGCGAGAATGAAGTACAGCGGAGAGAGAAATACGGCAGTGAGATACATCATATCGGAAGCCTCCTCTGCGTACAGAGATTCATCGTTGTTACCACGCAAACGAACATTTGACCGTTAGTCATTCCGCCGTCCGACAAGGTGCAAGCGATGCTGGCTGGCGCACGGGGCGAACGATGCGTCGCTCAGACCTCGGCGTTCGACCAGCGTACGATCAATTGGGTTGTCGCACGGGAGCTCTAATCATGGATGCGAGACACCAAAGTCATACAATCGTGCCGCTCCAGCCGTCCCCTGTCCCCCGGGACTTGCCGGGAAGAATGCGTACTCGCCAGGTGCGAGCACCGCGTTCGGAACGACCCGATAGACTCCAGTTCGGAGCTTGGTAAACGTGAACGGAACGGCATACTTCGCGTCCGTCCCCGACTGCGCCCCAAAGGCGTTTGCAGAGGCCGTGGTGACTTCTCTCTGCTGAGCGCGCTCATCAAGCCGCATCAACACGAATTGATTGGGGCTTGTCAATGAGGCACCCCACGGCACTCCCGCGCCGCCCAGTGTCGCCTGCGACTTTTCGAATACAAAATAGAACTCGGCGCTGCCATCTCTTGTTTGTATCGATGCATGTCCGTTTTGGATCACCGCCTTGAACTTCATCTTGGCGATTCCGTAGGTCAGCGCTGAACCGACCATATTGCTCGTCTTGCCGGCGGTGTATGAGTTTGGCTCGAGCGACGACAGCGACAGGTCTGACACTCTTAAATAGATGCCTGGCTCAGACGGGATAGTCGCGAGCAGCGTTTTGGAAGCCCTCGACGTTGGCGCAACTGATCGCGCCACCACGGTATCGGATCGTTTAGGCGCGCTCACAGTGGAAGGCGAGGAGGGAATTGGAGTACTGTGAGCGGGCTTGGAGGTGGGCGGTGGCGCAGTCGCGACAACCGGGATGTCCGCAAGCGGCGGTGCCATCATGGCCTTGATTAAGCTCGTTGGTACTTTGCTTTGATTCAGACGCACCATGCCGGCCGCGCTCATGTCGAAGCCGAGGCGCGTCGTCCGCATCTTCAAGTTGATCAGTTCTGGGTCAACCCTGCTCGATACCAGCAGAACAATGTCTTCATTCTTGAGCACTTCGTCTTGGGTTCCCGGGACGATACTCGCGTTACCGTTCGCCCTGCCCGCTTGCAGTGCAGTGATCATCTCGCGGATGACTTTCCAGTGTACTTCGCTCTTTACCAGCCGGACAATGCCCGGGGCGGTGACATCGAAGCCCGGACGCGTTCCGAGAATCTTGGCGACAATAAGGTCGCGTGAGAGGTCGCCTTTCACCATCTGAATGACGTCGTCGTTCGAGAGGACCTCTGCGGCACCCTGCGCGCGAATGTCGCCGGCGCCGAGAACGAGGGTCGCGATGACGACGACCCTAGCATTGTGGTGAGAGGCGAGCAGCCGCATAGTGTTATCGCTCAACGTGATGGGAAGCGCCGGTCTTACCAGCGGCCAGACTACGCCTCGATCGTCCGAGTTCTCACGCACGGACGTCGTGACCGAACGCCAACGATTGATTCTCCGTGCGCGGTTCCCCTTCAATGTTCATTGGCGCCGTCTACCAGGCGTCTACCGGCCGATATCTCATTCTCGAGCAACGAATTCCCGAGAAATGGCTTGCTGATAGGCCCTCAGCCCTATACCGTCGTTGGACCTCACGCACGGACCCATTGACCGACGGTTAGTGACCGCGTGGTTCTCGCACGAGGAGACCTTTAGATTCCGTCTACCGAGCGTCTATGAACACGTTCGTACAAAATGATTCTGGGCCAGAAGGTCCCACTTCTCAGCTTCCCTCGCTGCATCTGATCACGCTGGGGGCGCTGCGCTTGGTGGCCTCCTCCCCCTCGGGCGATGTTGTGCTCTACGACGGCGCCAACAAGGCGCTCGCGCTCTTCACCTATCTCGCTTGCGCCCCAGGTCGAGGTGCCACTCGGGCCCACCTTCAGGAGCTACTTTGGGAGCGACAGTCGCCCGAAGCGGCGCAGCAGTCGCTCCGCACCTACCTTTGGAAGCTGCGGAAGCTCTTGCCACCAAACTCGATCACGGGCGACGAGTTCGTTGTTCTCAGCATTGACTGTCAGGTAGACCGCGATGCGCTCCTCGAGGCCGCGAACCGCGGGGACGCCGGCGCCGTCGTCCAACGATTTACGGGCGATTTCTTCCCGTCGCACGCCCAACCGGACAGTCCGCAGTTCGACGCGTGGGTACAAAGCGAACGGCTTCGCTTGCGCGACATCTTCTCGCGCTGTGTGGAGCGGGTCGTAACCGATGCCGTAGACGGTGGTGAGTTTCGCCAGGCGATCGAAGTTGCGCGACGGCTTCGCGACGTGGACCCGCTCGACGAACGCGGCTGGCGGCCGCTATTGAACGCATTGCTGGTCTCCGGAGACTCGGTCAATGCCGCGAACGAGAGCGCCGTGTTGGTTCGGGCGCTGGCTGCCGACGATCAGGAGCCGCTGCCAGCCACAACGTCGCTGCTGAACGCCATTGCGCGCATGGCGCGCCGCGAAGACTCGGCAGTGGTCGGCGTCGATTTCTATGTGACTCCACTCATCGCGAGAGATCGGGAGTTTTCGCAGCTGCTTGCCTCTTGGCTACGCGTGCGCGCCGACTCCTTCGCCCACGTGCATGTGCACGGAGTAGCCGGGGTTGGCAAGTCGCGATTACTCGACGACTTCGCCTCGCGCCTTCTGCGCGATCGCGCCGTCGTGGTCAGAGCACGTACGGACATCGGTCGCCGAACGCTGCCGTACGCTTTCGTCGGCACAATCGCCGCACAGTTGGCAGCGCGGCGCGGGGCAGCGGCGATATCACCGGGTAGCAAGTGTGCGCTGCTCGCAGTCAATCCAGCGCTCTCAAACTATTTCAGCGGTGAGCCAGATTCCTCGACTGGCGCGGACGCGTTACGCCGACGCACCCTTGCCGTCAGCGAGCTAGTGACGGCGGTGTCTGATGAACAGCCTCTCGCGATCCTGCTCGACGATATGCAATGGGCGGACACGGCCTCCTGCGCGGTGCTCGCGGGCTCGATCTCCGCATCCGAGACGACATCCTGCCTGCTAATCACCGCAGGACGCGAGGAGCTTCCGGCGGTGTTTTCGGAGAGTCGCTGTGACGAAATCACCCTGAATGGGCTCAACGGCGACGCCTTGATCGACTTGCTTCAGAGCTTGGCGACACTTCCGGATCTGGAGTGGGCCAACGAGTTCCCGCGACTACTTCATCAATCATCCGCTGGTTTGCCGCTTCAGGTCTTTGACGCACTTCGCTTGGCGACGGAGCGGGGTCTACTCGGGCGGGATCGACAGACGTGGGTCTGCTCAGAGCCAGCTGCGCTCGCTGAGATGCTTCTGGCGGGCTCTGCTCTGCCTCGACGCATCCGCGCCCTGAGTGCAACGCAACGGGAGGCACTGCTCCAACTCGCGGTAGCCGGTGAGCCCTGCGACGTAGGGCTATTGCGATCTCGGGATGTGGCTTCCACCTCGGATGTCGAGGCCGATTTGGTTCGCCTTGAACGGCTGGGTTACGTCAGCATGATCGATTCTTGCTGGTGTGTCGCGCATGATGCGATAGGTGAGGTGATAGTCGGCTTGAGTTCCGATGCGGCTGTTGCTTTGGCACACGAGTCGCTTGGCCGAGGCATTCTCGCGGCGATACCTCCCACGCTGGATTCCTTCACGCGCCATTCGCTGCGCGCGGTCGTGAATCATGCCGTTGAAGCACGATCCATGGATCTTCTGCGCGAATCATTTGGTCGATACCTGTTGGTTACCCGTGCACAAAGGGATCGGAGTCCCCTGCCCCTCATCGCGGATGAAGCACTTGGCAATCCAGGGGTCGGGAGCAAGCGATCGCTCCTGATCTCTTCATTGACCGTGAGACGTCGACTTGCCGACATGGCGCGTATCCGATGGAGAGGCGCTGCGGCCGCTACCGGAATCGCGGTTGCGGCAGGGCTGCTTGGTGCGCTCGCGGTAACGCGTCCGACGCCAGTACCGATAGACGGCTACCTCGCATTCCTCGCACCTGGCAGCGCCGGCGTCACTACCGTCCGCGAGGTGCCCCTTCGATCGCAAGACTGGCCGCTGGAGAAAGTCGTCGACACCGAGGACGCGCGCGATTTGGTGACTCTGCCAAACGATCCGCTCAGCTACAACGCCGTGCCAACGGGCGAGACCACCGGTGAGTTCATCGGCTCGCTGGCCCAGTCCGATTCCGGCACGATCGACCTTTACCTGTTCCGGCCAGGACGCGCGCCGCAGCGACTTACCGCTGCCCGCGGCGATGACGTCGACCCGAGTCTGTCGCCTGACGGACGGCAAGTCGCCTTCGCATCGGCTCGCTGGAGTGCTGTTGCGTCTCGGAGCATTGCGATTCTCGATCGGCGCACGCTTGCCGTTAAGCGCTTGACCGACGCGGCTGGTTCTGACGAGGCACCAAGCTGGAGCCCAGACGGACGACGCATCGCCTTCACCCGGCGCGGGCTAGCGGGGGAGCGTCTGTGTATCGCGACAGTTGACGGGCAGTCGGTGGTTTGTCCGCGAGAGTTTGCGAGCCACGAAGTGGTGCGGACACTCGCATGGCATGACGAGAGTATCGTATTCGCAACAGTAGACCGAATGTACGCGCGGGTGCACGTTGACTCAGCGACGATGACCGTCCTTGATTCCGGAACGGCCAACAGAACCGTGTCGCCTGATGGACGATGGCTTGCTGTAGAGCGGTCGGCGTCACGACAGGGTGACGTATCCACCTGTGAGATTTCGCCTGCGGCCGCGCCTTCGCTTCGCCGCTCCGTGCATTTCACAACTGGAAAATCTTCCGGATGTCCGCCATTCCTCTGGAGTCGTGCTCGACGCGATCTCCGCATGGTGACCGAGATCCAGATCGACACGATTCGATCAGGCCCCTTCGTGGCCGTGCCGTATCGGTTGACGGCCCGTGCACGTCGCGCGGGCGTTACGGGCCGCAGCGATCATATCACTTGGAGCACATCCGATTCCACGATCGCTGCCATCGACTCCACCGGGGTACTTGAGCCTCGGCGTGCTGGGGTCGTCCTTGTTCGTGCCTCATATGGAGGATGGCGTACCGATAGCATTGTGGCGTCTCTTGTAGTCTCGAACGCGCGAGTCCTACTGTCGGAAGGCTGGCGCAATGATATCGGACAGCGCTGGAAACAATTCGGAATGCCGACGCCGCAGACTGTGGCGCTCTCCGATGGCGTACGTGGTTTTCTGAACAATGGTGATGGCATCTTTCAGTCCGGCGTTCATTCGCGCTCGAGCTTTCCGATTGACGGTGGCTTGGCGATCGAGACGTGGGTTTCTGCGGCGATCACCATGGATCGTTGGCAGGTCGTTCGGCTCGGCATCTTTACGGACATCGATAGTGTCGGACTTTCTCGGTGGAATCATGTCGACGGCTGGGCCTTCGCCCCCGGACGCGAAGCGCTTGCTACTTGCGAGTTTCAGTACCCGTCGGGAAGCGAGGGCACGCAATCGTATAGCGAGCGATTTATGGCTGCTTCGCAGCAGCTGCCGGCACCGGCGAGTTGGAGGAGCGGAGAGCGGATCGGTGTCGTTCTGCAGCTCTTGCCGGACGGAAGATGTGGTGTTGCCATCAACGGGCAGGTGGTCGGGTATTCTTCGAACGGCAGTCCGACTCGAACCCATTCGGCTCACGTGTTCATTTATGGAAATAGCCCGGGCACTCGGGTCGTAACAGGTCCGCTCACCGTTTCTGCAGGAGTTGTCCCGGGGATTCAGTGGAACGGTGCACCTAAGAGGGTGGTCTCACCTTCGTCTGGACAGACCCACGCCGCTACTGGAGACAGGCCCGGCTACCCAGGCACCACGAATCTCAAGCAGATCCCGTAGGATAGGCGGGGCCGTCATCCAGCCACGCCCCGCTCAACAACTCCGCCTGCTCCAGCACCGTCTGCGTCGCCCGCTCCTGCTCGTCCGGCGAAAACGCGTACTTCCGCAGAATCCGCTTCACCAGCACTCGAACCTGCGCGTGCACGTTTTCGCGCATCTCCCAATCAATCGTCACGTTGCCACGCACCGTACCGACCAGCGCGCGCGATTACCCGCAACTGATCGTCACCCAGCACCTGCGCGGCGCTGTCGTTCACTTCGAGTGCGTCGGTAGCGAGCAGGTCTGGGATGCATCGTTCCCGTGGTTGAGAGTCGCCGCCAAGTCTCGGCGAACGGCGGGGTGCAGGCCCGGTGGCGCGCCGACGGCAAGGAGCTGCTGTTCCTGTCCCTGGACGGCAAAGTGATGGGCGCGGCCGTAGTGCCTGGGCCGACGCCCCAGTTCCGGGCGCCAACCGTGCTTTTTGAATCGCTGCTAAAAAGCCCCAGTGGCCTCAGTGCCGGCAGACGGTCGCGACGGTTCCTTCACGCAAGGGAGCGCGTGATGGAGCAGATTGAGCGCGCGCCCCCATGGTTAGGCCGGTTCTGTTCGTCGGCTTTCAACCTCTACAAAGGTGAGGGCCGCAGCTTTCATTGGCCCGACGAACTGCGATTCGAGCTCGAACTCCTCAGTGGACACCTCAAATCCGGCCACTGATCGACACCGCAAAACCGGCCACCACGCCGGCGAGCTGAGACTGGTTATCGGGATACGGTGACCGAGGAGTCGATCGCCGTCTGAAGTTTCCTGCGCCAGCTGCGAGGGCCGCAAGTGAGGACGTGCGCGTGGTGGAGCAGCCGGTCGAGCAGGGCGGTCACCGCCGCGGTGTCGCCGAGCAGCTTGCCTCAGTCGTCCACAGGACGATTGGACGTGAGGATGGTCGACGCGCGTTCATAGCGCCGCATGATCAGCTCGAGCAGATCTTCGGCGGCGGTTGGGGGCAGTTTCCGCATGCCGAGATCGTCGATGATCAAGAGTGGGACGGTGCTGAGCGCCGCGAAGACCTCCTTGCGCGTGCCGTCGAGAGTCGCGTCGGTCAGTTCTTCGAGCAGCAGGTGCGCTTCACGATAGTGCACCCGGTGCCCTTGCTGGATCGCCGCGTGGCCGAGCGCCTGCGCCAAGTGACTTTTCCCACTGCCAGGGAGACCCACGACGTGATGCGCACAAACTCCGTATCACGGTGCAGTACCCACGGCATGCACTGCACGGTCAGGCGCTCGAGGTCGAGCGCGAGCTGACGGCCGACGATGAGCGCGTGTACGTCATTGCCCTCTCCGATGGCAGCCTGACCCACTTGCCGGTGTGGATGACGGAGCCGGCCGCGGCGGCACCGGCGAGCGTGGTGACATCGCCGGCGGTGAGTGTCGCCGGGCTCGTCGCGCTCCGACGATTGCTCGACGCCATACTTGACGGGTCGGCTGCGGCGCCGGACGCTCAGGGACGCCGATGGGTCCTGCCTGCTCATGGTGGCGTATGGCCTATCCCCCGCGTCCGAGGTCGTCGATGGCTCGATCTTCCCGTCCCGTGCGCCCGCGCATCGACAGTGTCCAAGCGCACCTATCCTTGAGTCACGGCGCGGTCTCCTGGCACGCGTTTCCCCTCTCCGTCCGCGAGCAGGTCGTCGCCCTCTGGATCGAGTTGCTGCGGCGCCACGTCGACGCCCCGTCCGACGAGGTCTCGCTATGAGCGCCCTCGTGCCGGCCAAGATCACGCCGCAGCATCTGCAACGCGCGGCGTATGTGTACGTGCGGCAGTCGACGCTGACGCAGGTGCACGAGCATCTCGAAAGTCAGCGACGCCAGTACGCGCTCGCGGAGCATGCGCGCACTTGGGGATGGCAACACGTGGAAGTCGTGGACGACGATCTCGGGCGCTCCGGCTCGGGGCGCGTGGTCCGACCCGGCTTCGAGCGCTTGGTCGCAGCGGTGTGCGATGAGCACGTGGGCGCCGTCTTCGCCCTGGAGGCGTCGCGCCTCGCCCGCAACAATCGCGACTGGCATCACCTCGTCGATCTCTGCGGTCTGACGGCGACACTGCTCATCGATGGCGAAGGCGTGTACGATCCACGCGACTTCAATGACCGGCTGCTCCTCGGTCTCAAAGGGACGATGAGCGAGTGGGAGCTCGGCGTGCTCCGCCAGCGCTCCGTCGAAGCGCTGCGACTCAAGGCCTCGCGCGGCGAGCTCTTCACCACGGTACCCATCGGATTCGTACGCACGCGCGATGATCGCGTCGAGCTCGATCCCGATCTGCGCATTCAAGCCGCGATCCGGATGATCTTCCAGCAGCTCCTCGCGCTCGGCAGCCTGCGCCAAGTGCTCTTGTGGTGTCGCAGCGAACACATCACGCTGGCCGCCGTCGAGTATGGGGCTTTTGGTCGCACCGTGACGTGGAAGCTGCCCGTGTATAACACGATCCATAAGCTCGCGACGAATCCGATCTATGCTGGCGCCTACGTCTTCGGGCGCACGAAGACGGAGACCCGCGTCAGTGGTGGCCGCGCGAGCAAGCGGACGACGCGCCGGGAGGTCGCCGACTGGCCGGTCTTCCTGCCGGGCTCTATCACATGGGTCGAGTACGAGGCGCTGCAGACCCAGTGGCAGGAGAACGCGCAGATGCAAGGACGCATGAGTCGAGGGGCCCCGCGACACGGCACGGCGCTGCCGGCTGGCCTCCTGCCGGCTGGCGTCCTGTCGGCTGGCCTCCTGCGCTGTCGCCGCTGTGGGCGGCGCCTGCACGTGGCCTATAGCGGGAGTCAGGGCAAGGTCCATCGCTACGCGTGCCGCGGCGCGATGGTCAATCACGGTACCGGGCATTGCCTCTCTTTCGGCGGGCTTGCGCTCGAACGCGCCTTCGAGGATGCGGTCTTTGCCGTCGTCGCCCCCGGCGCTATCGACGCCGCGGTGACGGCGGCGGCCGACGCGCGGACGCAGCAGACCGAGCGACGATCGCATGCGCAGCTAGCACTTGACCAGCTCCGGTACGAAGCCGAGCGCGCGAAACGGCAATACGATGCCGTCGATCCCGCCAATCGGCTGGTGGCGATGTCCCCTCCTGCGTGGCGGCCGACTCGGTGCGGCTGAGGCAGATCGTCATCAACCTGCTGAGCAACGCCGTCAAATTCACCGCGCAAGGGGAAGTGCATCTCCGAGTGTCCACAAAGGGCGGCCACACGCCCTCGCCGCACAGCGCCACCCACGCCCCTCAGTGCCTCCTTAAGTTCAGCATCACTGACACGGCGATCGGGATTGATGTCGACACGCAAGCGCGATTGTTCAATGCCTTCAGTCAGGCCGATAGTTCGACCACACGCCGATTCGGCGGAACCGGGCTCGGGTTCGCGGTGAGCAAACAGTTGGCGACCATGATGGGTGGCACGATCGGAGTGAAGAGAGCGCTCGGCAAGGGGTCACACTTCTGGTTCACAGTGCAGTTCCCTATCCTCAAGCCAAATACCACTGCTCCCGCGCGCGCCAATCTGATGGGAGTTCGCGTACTGATTGTCGATGACAACGCCATTAATCGTGCAATTCTCACGCACCAAGTGGAGGCACTGGGTGCTGAGTGCGTGTCGGCCGCCGACGGTGTCGACGGATTTCAGGCAATTCGCGCGGCGCACGAGGCGGCCGCCCATTTTCACGTGGCCTTGATTGACGTGAACATGCCGCGAATGAATGGGATCGAGTTGATGCAGGCCGTGCGCGCCGACAACACTGTGGCGGGCATGCGAATGGCGATGCTCACGTCGATGTCCTACTCCGGCGATAGCGCGGCCATGCGCGTGGCGGTTTCTGACGCGTACCTCACCAAACCGGTACGCCGGAGTGAACTCAACAGCGTGCTGGCGCGACTCACTGGCGCCATCGGTTCCGCCAGTCTCGCTCGCGCGTCGGGCGGCGCGCCGGCGGTCGTGCCGCAGGGAATACGCGTGCTGGTGGCTGAGGACAACGAGGTGAATCAGCTGATCACGCGGGCAATGCTCGAAGCGTTGGGGTGCGACGTAACCATTGCGGGTGATGGTCAGGCGGCAATCGAGGAGTGGTCGAAGCGATCGTTCGACTTGAACCTGATGGGCTGTCAGATGCCGCGGCTCGATGGCCTCGAAGCCGCGCGCATCATCCGGACGCGTGAAGCCAGCGGAAGTACGCGCGTGCCGATTGTTGCGCTCACGGCGAACGCCATGCAGCGCGATCGCGACGTGTGTCTAGACGTGGGCATGGATGACTATGTCTCCAAGCCATTCAAACGGGGTGAACTTGTGGATGCGCTGTTGCGCTGGACGAACTACGAGGCGGGCGGTCGCAGCGGAGACCCCTCGGCCGACCACCACGCGCAGTCCGCTGCGTAAGCACGTGGGCATGGCGTCGCTGGAGCCTGATCATCCTGCGCGATGTGATGTTCGGGAATCGCCGACTTTTCCGCGATCTGCTGACGCAGTCGGGCGAGGGGATCTCCTCGAACATCGTGGCGGATCGCTGTAGGCGCTGATGCGCGATGGGCTGATCTGCAATGGGGATGATCCTACGCACGAACAGCAGGCGGTATACAGTCTGACCTATGCGGCCATCGAACTCGTCCCCGTTTTCGTACACTTCGGGGCATGGGGGTGGCGGCATCAGCCGGTGTTGCACGCGCTGAGTGTGCGCGCCGAGCTGCCGGAATGCGGTGGTCCGGCGCTGTGGGAGCGATTCATGGACGAACGGCGCGCTGTGCACCTCCACGGGGCAGCGGCGGGCGGCCCAGGATCGGTCATGGAAGAACTACAACTCGCATACGTGGCGGCGGTTGGCGAGCCTGCGTAGAGCGACGTGATCGCCCCGTTCGAAGGCGGATGTTGCGCGCAATGGTAATTGTGCGTTCTCTAAATTCTGTCACCATTTTTCTCTAAATTCTGTCGCAGGCTGAGCCATAGGACCCCACGTTAGCGCCGTTTCCAGAGGACTGGACCCCTGTCATCGGGAGGCGCAGGAGGATGCTCAGCATGTTGGATAGACACGCCGTCCAAGCGTTGCTCACGACGGGGCAGTCGCCCCGCCAGATTGCCCACCACCTGGGGATCTCGCGCCGCACGGTGCAGCGGATCGCGCACGAGCCGCCGGTCACGACCGTGGATGATGCGGCGGCGCGGGCCGCCCGCGGCATCGGACGCCCGGGGCTCCCGAGCGCCGTGCACGCGCAGGTGCGGGCCTTGGCTCGCGGAGGATCCGGCGATCCCGCCCGGCGAAATCCAGCGCCGGCTGCTCGAGGCCGAGACGCCGCTCGGGCTATCGACGATCTATCGGTTGCTCGGGTCCGTCCGTCCGACGCTCCCCACCGAGGTGATGGTCCGTTTCGAGGGCGTGGCCGGCGAATTTGCGCAGTTTGACTTTGGCGTCGCCGATGTCCGCCTGACGTCGGACACCACGACCGCGCGCGTGCGTCGACGCATTCACTTCGCGGCGTATCGCTTGAAGTGGTCGCGCTTCCTGCACGTGGTGCTGGTGCCGAATGAACGCGTCGAGGCGCTGGTGCGCGCGCTGCTCGCCAGCTTTGCCGCGAGCGGCGGCGTGCCGCTCCGCGTGGTCTTTGACAATCCGACGACCGTCGTGCTGCGGCGCGAGGCCGGGCGACCCGTGTGGAACGCGACGCTCGCGCAAGCGATGCTCGACTACGGGTGCGGTATCGAGTTATGTACCCCGTCCCCCCCCGAGCAAAAGGGGAGCGTCGAAAACCTGGTCGGCTTCGTGAAACGCGCCTTCTGTGCGGCGCGGCGCTTTCAGACGCTCGAGACCGATCTGCCGCAGCAACTCGCCGCGTGGCTCGTGTATGCGAACACCGAGCGCCCGTCGCGCGCGACGGGGGTGCCGCCGGTGGCGCGGCTCGCCACCGAACAGGCGCGCTTGCACGCGCCATCGCCCCGGAGGACTACGGCCTGCACGTGCCGGTCACCGTCGGCCCGACGGCGATGGTGACCTATCAGGGCGTCCGCGATGCGATGCCCGCGAAGGCGTGTGGTCTCCCGGCCACCCTGCACCTGTACCCGACGCGCGTGCGCATCGTGTGTGCCGGTGGCAAGCACGAGGCCCTGCATCCGCGCTTCCCGGTGCTCGGCACGGTGAGCTATTTGACGGGCCAGCGCGCGCAGCAACTGGCCGCCGTGTACGGGGAACGCAAACGGCTCTACTTCATGCGCGAGCGACTCGTCGAACTGGGGCCCATCGGCGAAGCCTACGTGACGGAGCTCGTGCATCAGCGCCCGCATACGTGGAAAGGCTGCATCGCACGGCTCTTCGCGGTCTTGGAAGAGATCGGCGACGCGCGCTTTCGGCTCGTCTTGCAGCGCGCGCTGATGCAGCGCCTGATCGGCGCGGAGTATCTCGAGCGCGTGCTCGCGCACGTCCCCGCCGTTGTGGAGGTGGCGTCATGAGTCCGCGGGCCCCACGGCCGAGGGAGACCGAGGCGCGACCGCCAGCGCTGCCCCCGGCCGCGCCGCCCGATCTCGACGCGATGCTCAAGCGCTTGCATCTGCCGACCATCCGTCGCCTGCACGCCGAGCTTGCCGTGCAGGCCGAAGCGGAGGGCATGGGCTATCGCGCGTATCTCGACACGCTCGTCGCCGAAGAGATCGCGCATCGCGCTTTCCGGCGCTACGCACGATCGACGATTTCAACTTTACGTTTCAATCGGCCCTGCGGCGGCAGATGCTCGGCAGCTATCTCGGCGTCGAGCTGGTGACCGACGGGCGTCACGCCATTTTCAGCGGTCCCACCGGCACCGGGAAAACCCATCTGGTCATCGCACTGGCCTATCGCGCGCTGCAACACGGCTACGAGGCGCGCTTCGTGTCGGCGGATGTCCTGATCGGCGAACTGTCGCACGCCGCCAGTCTTGGCACGCTCGACGCGGCGCTCGCGCCGTATCTGCCGCCGCACGTCCTCGTGCTCGACGAGATCGGGTACCTCGCCCATGCGGCCGACGCCGCGAACGTCCTCTATCGTGTCGTCAACGAACGCTATCTGCGACAGCTCCCCATCCTCGTCACCACCAACAAAACGCTGGCGGCGTGGGGCCACGTGCTGCATGATGGCGACTTAGCCGAAGCCATCATCGACCGCTTGCTCGAACGCGGCGCGCATTTCGAAATGCGCGGCCGCTCGTACCGCACCCGTCACCGCAAGGAGACCGACAGCGTCGAGCCCACCGACGCGTAACACCTGCCACGCCTCGGCCTGCGACAGAATTTAGAGAAAAAGTGCGACAGCTTATAGAGAACTCACAATCAGGAAGGGTTCGCTGACATGTCCGCCGCATATCTCGCCCCTGAGCGGTGCATCATGGTAGCACGATAACTCCCTCGCAACCCGTGAGATCGTGCCCGACGCCTCGGCCACGAGTGCGCCAATCCATGCGACTGCCCGTTACCGATACTTGCTTCGGATCGAGCAAACGATCGAGCGCGGAACGGCTGGTATGCATCCGACTGGCCATCTCCGTCTTGGAGATGTTTTTCTTGGCCGTGGCCTCAGCGATCTGCCGTGACAGCACGCTCTTGATTGCTGCGCCGGTGACTTCTTCGTAAACGTCCGGTCGACTCCTGCGGGTCGAATAACGCTTGGTATCGTCCTCCGCTTCGGCGAACGGGCCGCGCCACGCGCCTACGATTTGCATGTGACCGGCGTCCAATCTCCGTCGGTTGCGCGTGGAGCGTGTACGTGACCAACTGCGCAACACCTCGACAAGAGCGGACTGCAGCGGCACGTTTCGTTGCCCGCGGAAACGATTGGACGTCTCCTCACCCGCTAATGACAGGACGACATGCCGGACTATCGAACGTGTGTAGGCGCCATGAGTATTGGCATGCTGGGCACGCTTTCCGCCTGCCGGGACGTCCCGAACACGAACGCAAACACGAACGCAAGCGCGAACGCGGGAGCCGACGTGTCGGTGACGGTGCGCGCGGGCGCGATCGTGGCACCCGACACCGTGCGGCCGGGATGGGCGCGCGTGCGTGTCGACGAAGCCGACGGCGAACATATCGTCGTCGTGTTCCGGCTGCCGACCACCACTACGGCGGCCGACGTGCCGGCGTTTGTCGCGGCACTGGATACCGCGCCCGCGACGCCGCGACCTGCGGTGGCCGTCGGGGGGCCAGAAGTCGGTTCGCGGGGCGATGTGATCGTGCATCTCACGCCGGGCGTGTACGTGCTGGCGTGCGTGCGACGCGGCGACGATGGACATCGTCACGCGTACGGCGGGGAATCCCGGATTGTGCACGTGCGCGCGGGCCAACCGGGCGATTCCACGTTCGCGGCGCCACCACCCAGCACGCAGGCCGTGCGTTTGATCGACTTCGCATTCGTTGGGCCGGATGAGTGGGCGCCCGGCCCAGCGCTGCTCCGGATCGAGACTACGGGCCCTCAGGACCATCAGCTCCGGCTCGCGCGACTCCGCGACGGAGCGTCCGTGCAGGCGTGGATGGCGGCTGACGATCCCGATACGGTGGCCGCCACGATCGCCGGCATGGCACGCGTGGGTGCGGGCCAAGTCGCATATTTGCCGATCGACCTCACACGGGGCACATACATCGCGTATTGCGTGGTCGCCGACGTGGCCACGAAGCGTCCGCACGTCGAACTCGGCATGCTGCGCATGATTCACGTGCCGTAAAGGCGCCAGCGATCGCACAGCGTCGCCTGCCGCCGCCCGAAACCGTCGCTATGTCGGCGCAAAGATTCATGCACTCCCATCCATTGCGCGTCCACTTTTTCGGGGTCCGTCCAACCCACACCGGTTGAAAGGCCCATCCTCCACGGTCACACGGCTGCTGGTGACGCAGCGCTGCTTGACAGTGCGTGAGCCTGGACCGATAATACCGAACGAACGCCGAAAGTGCGGCGAGCTTCGATGCTGTTCGCACGGCTGCGATCCCAACTTACCAGGCCCCGGAGCCCGAAATGTTTAAGGCGCACGCGTACGAACTCGAGTCCACGCGCAAGTTCTTCCTCACCACGCTCTCGGTTTTCGACGAGACCGATTCCGGCTTTGCGCCGCACCCGGACTTGTACACGGTGGCAGGGCACGTCGCACACGCGGCAATCACCGTGGACTGGTTCATGGCCGGCGCGTTCGGTGCCGGGTGGGACCAGGAGTACGACGTACACATCGCGCAGGCCAAAACCGTGACCTCGCTCGACGCGGCGAGGACCATGCTGGTCAAGGCGTTCGACGACGCCATCGCGACCGTGACCTCGGCCACCGAAGTCACCATGCAGGAACCCATTCCGAACGACGTGATCATGAACGGCGCGCCGCGTGTCGCGGTGCTCAGCGGCATCACGGACCACACGGCGCATCACCGCGGATCACTGGCCGTATACGCGCGCTTGCCGGGAAAGGTGGCGCCCATGCCGTACGCGTGAGCACGGTGCTGAGATCGCCGAAGTTGGCAACATGAACACGCCCGACGGCATTCGATCGCTGCTCATGGCGTCGCCGTATCACGCCGTACCCGCGCAGCTCCGGCTTCCCGCGGTCATCGTACACAGCGCGTCGGACGACTACAACTTCGGCACGCAGATGCTGCCCGCAAAGTTCGTTGCGCGGCTGCAGGCCGCGAACAGCGGCGTACAGCCCGTGCTCTGGTGGCAGACCAGCGGTGGGCATCGCAACATCATCAACCAGGATCCGGCCACGGCAGCCGCAGCGTTCGCCTTCATGCTCTGGCAGACTGGTGACGCGCGCTATCAGCCGAAGGCACGCCCACCGTCGCGTTGAGTGGGGCGGCTTCGATGGTGGTATAGCGGTGGTAAAGCGCGGCACGACGGCAACCATTGGCTCCGAGGCCGGGTCGAATGAGGCGTCTCCTGCCTCGCGTGCGCGCGCACGCCGTCATTCCGACCGATCCACATGCTGGCCACTGTTGCCGTGCTGTTGCAGATCAGTGTCATGACGGGCCCGAAGCCGTGTGACCCGAAGACGCTCCCGGCTGGCGCCGCTCCCGATACCGTCTGCGTCGGCATCGTGTCGCTGAACGTGGGCGGCGTGGGGAGTGGCGGCAAACGCGCCGGCGCGGCACGCCACCGCGTCGTTACGGAAGCACACCGTGCGAGTGCCTTCCGCGACCCGTCCGCGAAATCCATAATGCTCGGCGCCCGCGCGGCGCGACTCCGGCAAGACTCGGCGCTCGTCGGCTACAATGTGCAGTCGCTGCAGCGCTTCTCGCTCGGCGTGTCGTTCTCGGAGAACCTACGCACGCGAAACATCGTGACCTACGAGAATGCCTCGCGCGTACGATGGCAGCGTGAGCGCGGTATCGTGGTGGACGTGGAAGGCGCCCGCATGTCGAGCGGCATGCTGTCACGGAGTTCGATCGACGACAACGAGGCGTCGATCTCGGCCTCTGTGCCGTACTATCCCGGGCGCGACGAACTCTGGGTGGGAACCGGGGTCGTCTCCGGCGAGGTGGACGACCGCGAGATGGTGCATCCGATGGCGGAGGGCGCCGAGGCGTACTACGTGTACGAGAGCGGTGAGAGCGCCAGTATTCAGGCGGGTGCGTCGGTGATTCGCCTCCGCGAACTGCGTGTACGTCCACGTGAGGCTGCGTGGAATGTGGTCGTGGGTTCGCTCTGGTTCGACGAGGACCGCGGCACCCTGGTGCGAGCGGCATTCCGCTTCGCCGCTCCGTTCGATTTCTGGCTCAATCTCAGTAGCATCGACTCGTTGGCGGCGAAGGAGCTCGCGAAGAGTGTCCCACGTGTGATGCGTCCCGTGTTGCCTTCGGTTCGCGGACAGATGGAAGCGGTGACGCTCGAGTACGCGCTGTATGGTGGCCGATTCTGGTTGCCACGCGCCCGGTACGCCGAAGGACTCGTGCAGATTCATCTGGCGCGATTGCCGTATCGCCTCGAAGAAAGCTTTCGATACAATGCGGTGAATGGCACGGACTCACTGGCGGGTATGCCTCCCATCGTGGTGCCAATGCCGCTCCCGCTCACGGTCGCCAATCAGCATGCGCGCGATTCCATTCAGGCCGCGCAGCGCGCGAGGCGTGACTCGGTCAACAAAGGGTTGATTCCCGCCGGGCGCGCGGCTGATCCCGCCTGCGACACGAGCACCTTCTACACCGATGTACGCTTCGCTGCCGACGGTCTCACGCCCGTACTCACGCGCGTGCCGTGCGATCGTCGTCTGCTCGCCGCATCGCCCGCGCTGCCGCCGGATGAGGCGCCGGACACCGCGGATCTGTTTGGCGCCAAGGCGCGTGCAGAACTGATTGCGCAGGTGATGTCGATGCCGGTGCAGCCACTCTTTGCTCCGCAGCGACCCACGCTGCACGCGGGCGCGGGACTGCTGCGGTACAATCGCATTGAGGGGCTGAGCTTGGGCGTCGAGCTACGACAGCAGTTGGGCGCCGGGTACTCGACCACGGTGTCTGGCCGACTGGGCGTCGCCGACCTGGTGCCGAACATGTCGATTGCACTGCGACGCACCGATCTGCAACACACGTGGACACTCGCGGGATATCGTGAGCTGACAGCGGTGGGCGATGACAACCCATTGTCGGCCGGCAGTTCGCTCGGCGCGTTGCTGTTCGGGCGAGACGAGGGCTACTACTATCGCCGTGCGGGGCTGGCCGTGGGGTACGCCACCGCGCCGATTGCGGCGAGCAGTCGCGTGCAGTGGCGACTCTTCGCTGAACGCCAGCAGTCGGCTGGCACGAATGCGACCTGGTCACTTGGGCGGCCGATGACGGACAGCAACATCACGGCGTACGGTGCGCGCTACGGCGGACTCGGTGTCGACGCACAACGGAGATTCGGCGGCACGAGCGGCGGTTTGCAGCTCACGAGTGCGGTGCAGTTGGAAGGTGCGGTCACCGATGCCGACGCGCGCACGGGATACGGACGCGCTACCGTGCATCTCGCGCTCGCGCGTTCACTCGGGGCGTTCGCGGGCGCCATACAGCTGTCCGGCGGTGGTTCGCTCGGTGCGCTGCCGTCGCAGCGTCGCTTCTACCTGGGTGGCACGCGCACGCTGTCGGGATTGTCGTTTGGCACGGCTGGCGGCGACGCCTTCTGGCTCGCGCGCGGGGAGGTGAGTCGTGGCGTGTCGCTGATTCGTCCCGTGTTGTTCGCGGATCTTGGATGGGCCGGCGCGCGCGATGACTGGCGCAGCGGGTATCGCCCACTCAGTGACGTGGGCATCGGATTGCGCGCGCTCGATGGACTCGTGCGGGTTGACGTGGCGCGGGCGTTGTATCCGGTGTCGCGGACGCGGCTGTCGCTGGCGATCGAGCGGAGGTTCTAGGGGGCGGGGGACTTGCGGAAGGACGAGATTCGCCGGATTGTCAACATGCTGTGCGATTCGCGGAGAGCGAGCAGATCGTGCCTCGGAACCCACGCCGATGGTGAACCAATTCTCAGGGCAACGTGATGTTACTGACTCATTCGCCGGCCTGGCGACCGATGCTCGTGATTGGGTTGGGCGCGTGTCTATTCGCTGGATGCGCCCATGGGCGTAGTGCGCGATCATATCTGCCCGTCGGCGCGAGCGCCCAGTATGGCGCGCATACCAATGACGGAGTGACTTGGATGCTAGCACGGCCCGTGCATGAGGCAATGGACGACGTCGGTGCGGTGCTGCGTGAAGAAGGGTACCTGATCGATGCCGAATCTTCGAAAGAGGCCGAGCTTCGGACTGAGCCGCTCGCGGTTGGTGGCGACACCACGCTGGTTGTCCGCGCGCAATTTCTCGCTGTCGAGTTGCCGGCGCCCGCAACGAGCATCGTGTTGACGGCGACGTACAGCGTGCCATCACGCCAAATTCGCAATGCTCCTGTGCTTCAACGGGCGAATACAACGAATTCGCTGTACACGCGGCTGCGTGCGATCTCGTCGCGGTCGCGAAGACTCGAGGGGCGATAGTCCGGCTGTGTTCGGGTCCGCGCGTTGGTGCATCTAGTCGAGATCTAGTCGCCCTCTATCGGTCATGTCATGAACAATCTCGTCCTTGCCCTGGTTGTCGGGCCCTGCGGCGCATCATCATGACCTCGCGGACCCATTCGCGTTTTGGCAGCAGGTCGTACTGGAAGCGAGCGTGGGCCACCGTCAGACGCAAATCCGTCGCCATTGATCAAAGGCGAGGCCGAACTGCGTGCGCGCTATGTGCAGCAGTTCCCCTGTCCATCGCCTCGTTTGGTCGGATTGGGATCGCGTCCTGTGTCGCGCCGTGACGATTGGGCGTGTAGCGCCGTCGGCGCAACCGCTGCGGCGTTTGCGCGCGCAGCAGTTGGCTCGAGTTACTTGGCGGAGTGGAGACGGGTCCCCGTGCGCTGCGTCCAAGTGATTCCGAGGCGCTTCATCGAGTTGAACCGCAAAGGGGCGCCGGCCTCGTGGCAGGGATACTGGTCGGTGGAGTTCTGGAACACTCGAGGGCAAGGCGCCCGAGGGGTGATTCAGGTGCCGACAGGCGCCCTCGATGTGTCCCAGCTCGACAATGAGTTCAATACATCGATCGAGGAGCTGTGTCCGGCGACATAGCGCAAGGAGTCATGCGGACCAGCCGACTCGTCACCCGACAAAATCCCTGACCCCTGAGCGACGGCGTGGCCGAGGGACGGAGCGCAGCGCTTCGCGACGACGCTCTGGTTGGCACGGTAGTGGCGAAGGAGCGCGCACACCGCGACTTTATGCGAAGGCGCGCCGCATGCTGCTTCGGCAGCCGGGCAGTGCCAGTTCAAACTGAATCAATCCGCCGGAGATCGCATGGAGAGCATTGGTGTGGGTGGTATGCTGTTGCTGTATTGGGGCGTAGTGCTTGGCGTCATCGTCGCAGTGCTGAACGCCATATGGCGCGTGGTGCGGGCGCACGAGCGCATCGCGAGCGCCTTGGAGTCGATCGCAGCGAAGCGCTGAGCGTTGGTGAAGCGATTTCTTGCGCTCGCGCTCTTTCCCGCAGCCGCTACTCTGCTCGTTACTGCCATCGCGTTGTGGAGCAGGAGCGCGCATAGCATCGAGGCGGGGGAGCGATATGCCGTCGAGGCCAACGCGCTCGTGTTGTTGACGCCCTCCGTGCTGTTGTACTTGCTGGCGCTCCCCGTCATATGGCGCCGCGTCGCCCGCGTGCCTGCTCGTACGGTCGACCTCGCTCGCGCCCAAGCAAGGTGATATCGGCGCCCGAACGATGAGTATGCTGCTCAGCCTCGTGCTGGCGTTCTTTACCACGACGAAGCTGAACGGCGGCATCGACTTTCGAGCCGACGGAACGGCGATCGCGCCGACCAGGTTCGAGCAGTTTCTGCACGGGTGGTGGCTGACGTTCTTCTCGACCTCGATGTTCTTCGCGGCCGATCACATCCTCGTCCACACTTGGACGCGATGGCGGCTCGGCCAGCACGTCATCGAGATTGGACAGCAAGCGCATAACCCGTTCGCTATCATGCCGTATCTCGCGCTCGGCGGCATGGGCCTCTGGATCATTGTGACGGTGTTGCGTCTCCCCGGGTCGTATCGCGCCACGAAGGGCCGCTCGCGGTATCAGTGGGAGTTCCTCGTCGCGGCGATCGCCGCCATGGCGATGTACATGGTTCCGCGCTCGTTCTTGCATCATGCGACGCTCGCCGCCGTGGGGCCGGGCGCGCATGCCGGAGCGTTGCTCTCGTATGCCGCAGCCACCGGCGACCAGCGGACGATCGATCAATTGATCGCGCGCGGAGCCACGATAGACACGCGTACCCCAAGCGGGCAAGCCGCGCTGCAGAGTGCGATCAACGGAAACCGCACGGAGATCGTGAGGTTCCTGCTGGCACCCGGCGCCAACGTGAACGCCACGACGTCCGGTGATACGCTGCTGCTGACTAGCGCCGCTGCCAACAGCAACGAGGCGATCGGTCACATGCTGCTCGCGCGGGGGGCCGCGCTCCCGTGCGCGCGGTGGAACGTGAAGCAATGGGAGAGGTACGCCGCATCGCGCGACCGCCTTCAAAGCGGCTTTACGGACACGGACAGCGTGGGCAGACGTTATGCGGTTCGGTCCGACAGCGTGACGGCCGCATGGGCTGCCGCGTTCGGCCGAGTCCCCTCGCCCTGCGACTAGCGTCTGCGACGCTCGTGACCAGCTTGCCGAGGGACGGGACGGGATGAAGATTTGTACAAGCGACGTCACCACACGCGGAGACACCGATGTCTAAGGTCACACCGTTTCTGATGTTCAACGACCAACTCGAAGCGGCGATGGCGTTCTATACCGCCACCTTCCCAAACTCCGAGATCAGGAACGCCGCCCGGATTGGCGGTGATGGACCGGTGATGTCCGCCGAGTTCGTCGTCGGTGGCCAGTCATTCATGGGATACAACGGGGGCTCATACTTCAGCTTCTCCGAAGGGGTCTCCCTCTATGTCGACTGCGACGATCAAGCGGAAGTCGACGAGTACTGGGACAAGCTCGTCAACGCCGGCGCGACGCCCACCGCCTGTGGCTGGATCAAGGATCCGTTCGGTCTCTCGTGGCAGATTGTGCCTCGGCGATTCATCGAGCTAATCCGTGACAAGGACGAGCAGAAGGTGAAAGCTGTGATGGATGCCATGATGACGATGGTAAAGCTCGACGTCGCGGCCCTCGAGAAGGCGTACGATGACGCATAGCAGTCATCCACGTGCGATGGACTCCGACCCGACCGTGCTCTCCGAGCAGACAGCCGCGCAGGTGCTCGCCCGCGCGAGTGAGTTGGACCAGCTCCGCCGCGCGGGCTCCACCGTGGCGGAACTGCGCGTCGCGGCCACCGAGGCGGGTATCGCGGTCCCCGACTTCGACGCCGCCCTCGCCGAAGTGCAGCGTCAGCCCTCGGAGTCACCTGCGCGACCTGGCGATCGCACTCGGCGCGCCATTATCCAAGCCGCGGCCGTGACGCTCACCGTGGCGGCGATGGCCGTCGTGGTGAGCGGGACACGGAAAGTGCAGGAGTCGGTCTCGACCAGCTCGCTCCGCGACGAAGCCATCATGGTGCAGTGCCTCGCACCCGCCGAGGCGGCGGAGCTGATTCGACCGCTGCTCACATTGTCTGGGAATCAGGTCGTCGTGCGGGCCAACGGTACGGCACGCGTGATCGCGCTGCGCGTGACCGCCGAGCAACTCGCGCAGGTCAAGACGCGACTCGCGCCGTACGAAGCGGCGAGTTCGCCGAGTTGCGCCACGCGGCCGGCTCGCTGAGACGTCGCGTCGATCGGAATCGAGGCTACGCTGTAACAACACCTGCAGTACTGATTTCCACCTTGTCGTCAATGCCATGCCAACTGTTACGCGCACGCCGAACATTGCACCACGGAGTGAGGAACTCCCCGCGCGCATTCGCTGGGTGAGTGGGTACTTCGCGATCGGCGGTGCCTTGAGCGTTGCCGCTGCGCTGATCGGTGTGGGTGCGCTGTTCGTCGATCTCGGCGCTGCGTCGACCGCGCTCCACGCGAAACCGTGGATGCCGCTGCTCGGGCTAGCGAACGGCGCTGGGTGGATCTATGCGAGCCGACAGCTCGCCGACGGCGAGCGCCGCGGAGCGATCGTGGCGATCGTCTCCATGCTGCCCGAGGTCATACAGGCGGTGAGTGGAAGCGGCGGGCGCGTATCGACCGCGATCATGCACGCCATAGCGGTGGTCGGGTTGCTGAGCGTCTGGCGTCGGCTGCGGTGATGCGGCGCCAGCGCGCGTGGAACGCGTGGATGCGCCGCGGCACTGACGGCGTGCTCTGTTTGCTCGGCGTCGCCAATTTGCTCTGTTATAGCGCCACATATTACCGAATCGAAGCCGAAAAGCACTGTCATGATGTCAGATATGGTCTTTATTACTGTAATACTGACCTTGTTACAGTAAAAACAGTTCTACGATACTGCGCAAAAAGGCCCGGCCCCAGGATGCTCCCCGCCGCGTAGAAGAGTCCGGCGCTGCAGCCGCCCGCCCGCCGATGTGCCGGCGTACCCGCCCGCGCGAACCGTCACCGTAGTCGACCGCTATCACGGCGTCGCCGTGGCCGACCCGTATCGCTGGCTCGAAGACACGACCGCGGAGGTCCGCGCATGGGCCATGGCCCAGACGCGGTTCGCACCTCCATTCCTGCACGACAGTCTGCTGCGCGCGCGACTGCGCGACCGGATGAAGCGTCTCGCCGCGCGGTGCCGATCGCGTGCTACTCGACCCAGCTACCTTCGGCCCGGCCACGCGCATCGCGCACCACCACGTGGCGCCCAACGCACGGCACGTGTTAGTCGAACTCGCCGTCGGTGGGGACGATTGGAAAGTCGGTCGCGTGGTCCGCGTGGCCGACGGTGTGTTGTTGCCGGATTCGATTCCGGGAATCGTCTTCCAGTCGCCGCTGTGGACACCCAACAGCAAAGGCATACTGCAGGTGCAGTACATCCATCCGGCGAGCAGCGAGCGCGTCATGCTGCAGCCACCCCGCCTCTTTGACGTGGAGCTCGGCACCGGCCAACGCACGACGGTGTTGGAAACCACGAGCGAGTTCCCCCGCGCGGACTACGTGGAAACGCAGCAGTGGTACGCGGGCAAGGACGGCACGCGGATCCCGATCTGGCTCGTACACCGCAAGGGGATCGCGCTCGATGGCAGCCATCCCACGCTCCTCTTCGGCTACGGCGGGTCGGGTACGGTGATGCTGCCCGATTACGCGCCTGAGATGCTGGCGTGGCTCGAACTCGGTGGCGTATTCGCGATGCCGAATTTGCGCGACGGTGGCGAGTTCGGACGTAACTGGTACGAAGCGGCGATTCTCGGGAAGAAACAGACTACCTTCGACGACATGATCGCCGCCGCCGAGCACCTGATTGTACGCGGGTACACGTCGCCGAGCCGCTTAGCGATTCGTGGACGCTCGAGCGGTGGCCGGATGGTGGCGGCGGTGATGGCCGAGCGCCCCGATCTCTTCGCCGCCGTGGTGGCCGAGGTGCCGCAAACCTTCAACGTACGCTTCGAACACGGACGCCATCGCGCCCAGTTTGGGTCGCCCAGTGATCCCGCGCAATTCGGCTTTCTGTTGGCCACGTCACCGCTGCATCGCGTCACAGCGGGCCGCTGCTATCCCGCGACACTGGTGACGACGTCGCTCAACGATCCGCGGGCGCCGGCGTGGCACGCGATGACGTTCACGGCAGCACTGCAAAAACCGGCTTCCGCCAGGCGAGCACGCTATGTCGGGTGACCCGAGCAAACGTGTCCAGAACCTCGTCGTGCAGGCGCAGGTCAACGAATACCTTGCGGCCCAACTGGAGCCGAAGCGCAGCGACATGCAGGCGCTGCACGGTATGATCCGCGAATTGTTGCCGAACGGTCGCTTGTGGTTTCTTGACGGCAAGGACGAGAACGGGAAGATCGTCTCGAATCCGAACATCGGGTACGGCTCCCAATCCCGACCGTACGCCGACGGAAGGATACGCGAGTTCTATCAGATCGGTATCAGCGCCAACACCACCGGCATCTCCGTGTACATCATGGGCCTCGAGGACAAGAAATACCTGGCCGAGATGTACGGAAATGCCATCGGCAAAGCGACCGTGACGGGATACTGCATCAAGTTCAAAGGGCTCAGCCAGATCAACGTGGATGTGCTCACGGCGGCCATGCGAGCGGGGATTGCACAGACCAGCGCATGAGAGGTGTTCACCATGCGCGGGTCGCTCGTTCGAGTGATCGGCGCTCGCACCATGCATTGCGAGGAGCGCCGTCATCGATGTCCGCCGGCCTTCAGACTGATGAGAACGATCGGGCATGCGGGATCGCTCTGGAAGCGATCGACGCACGCTTGCCGGTTCGTCGTGCGGCCGTCGAGGTACTCATACGGAATCCCCTGCTCGTCGAGTGCGGCGCGCGAGAGTGCGAGGAACGCGGTGAACTTCGAGAACAGCAGTACCTTGTTCCGACCGGCCGCCACATCCGCCAGCGCCCCGGACTATGCTGGTGAAACGAACGTCTTGTCCACAAACTGTTGAACCGTCATCGGTACGACGCCAAATCGGTTGGCGGCCGTTTCCCAATCTGTGAAGGCATTCGTCGCCTGTGCGGTGAAATAGCCCATTGCCATGAGGCGGGCGTTCATTTCACTGAATGGTCGTAGTATGATCGAGCTGGCGCGCAGAACCGCCGACGGCATGTGTCGACGTTTCGCCGTGACGCCGAGCCGCCGTTCAATCATTGTGATCACGTCGGCGAACGAGCAGGTGGTAGGCCCGCCCACTTCGATCACGGTGTTCCGGATCGATGGCTCGTCGAGAATGCGCAACGCAAACTCCGCCACGTCGTCGGTGGCGATGAAGTTCGCGCGCGCCGTACCATCGCCGAAGAGCATCACCGGTTTACCCTGTAAAATGTTCCCGCCAAGAAGCGTCTCCACCCATATCTCCATGAAGACTGTAGGAGCGAGCAGTACCCATGGCACACCGCACTCCCGGATCAGCCCATCCACGTGGAACTTGATGCGGAAAAAGTCCACCGGTGACGACGCGCCACCAGTGTCCTGTGCCGATACATGCACAATTCTGGACACGCGGTGTTCACGAATGGCGTGGCAAATATTCGAATAGGCGCGAAGATCCACCCTGCTCGGACTCGATGCACCCGAGCCGAGTGCATTGTTCGCCGTGCTCAAGACCTGATCCACGCCGGAACAGGCATCTAAGACGAAGGGGGCATCCAGTAGATCGCCGGCGGCGATCTCTGCCCCCAGTGCTTTCAGGGCGGCGAGCTTCTCAGAATTTCGACCAAGGGCACGAACCCGATGGCCGGTGTCGAGGAGTCGTCGTGCTACCGCACCACCCAGTTGGCCGGTCGCCCCGATCACCAGAACAGAACGTGGCAGGGTGCTCATCACTCGTCGCCTCGGCGCTGTAGACACGTCAAGATTGATTGGCGGGTGCCGTCGAATCCTCCGCGCCGCTCACGACAAATTGTACGACGCGGCGCACAATTAGGCACGCCGCGCAAGAGACCGCTCGTACCATTGCAGGGCTGGCGTGACGCTGATGCCGTGGATCACGATGCTGCAGGCGACCACGGTCACCACCAGGCCCACCAACGACCGTGCCTCGCTGCTCGGCACCCCGTGATTCAGCGCGTAGCTCAGGTAGTACAGACTGCCGATGCCACGAATGCCGAACCAACCCAACAGCCATCGCTGCGCACGCGACGTGCGCGATCCCACGAGCGACACCCACGCGCTCGCCGGACGGATGACCACGAACAACAGCAAGGCCAGCAGCGCTCCCGACCACGTCCACACGGAGGCGACGGCGATGCCGACCAGCACCACCAGCAGCACTTCAAGCAGGCGCTCCAGCGTATCGCCGAACGACAGCGCTTCGGCGATCAACACACCCGCCGCCACCGCGGGCTCCTGGCTCTGCTCGGCGCTGACCCGTGCGGTCACCAAGGTTTCGGCGGGTGGGTGGGCCTCCGCTCCCGGACCGCCCGGCATGGAGAGATCGGCCACTTCGGGATGCGGCGACGCGCGCACGGTCCGCACTTCGGCGTGCCTGAGCCCCACGCCGGCCGCAAATACCGCGAGGAAGCCCCAAGCCTGCGCACTCTCGGCGGCGACGTAGGAAAGGGCAATCAACGCCAACGCGAGAAAGTCATTGGGAGCGCTGGCGTCGGTGTTGCCAGCGCTGATGCGGATCGCGAGTTGTCCAAGCCCTGTGCCGAGCACGTACCCGATGGCGAGGCCGGCCGGAACGGCCCAGACAATGCGCGTGAGGAACCACTCACCCACCCACACATCAAGGCCGCCGAGCCGCAGGTACATCAGCGCGAAGATGACGAACGGAAAGGCGGCCCCATCGTTCAGTCCGGCCTCGCCGGACAAACCGTAACGCACGCGATCATGGTCTTCGGCGTCGGTGACCGAGACTTCTGCCGCCAGTACGGGATCGGTCGGGGCGACGATCGCGCCAAGAAGCAGCGCGAGGCCGACCGGCACACCAAGCAGCAGATTGGCTGTAGCCGCCACGCCAAGAATGCAGAGCAGCATCACCGGTCCGGCGAGCCGAAGTGCCACGCGCCACGCCGTGTGCTGCAACGGCAGGCGCAAGCGCAGTCCGCCCACAAACAGGGAGACGATGACAGCAAACTCGGTGAGCGTCTCCAGCCATGTTCGCTGCGACTCGATGTCGAGCCGCAGCAATTCAAAGCCGCCCGGACCAAGGCCGAGTCCGACGGCCAAATAGATGAGCGACGTCGAGATGGGCAGCCGTTCAACCTGCGACGAGGTGAGGGCCATCAGGAGCAGCAGCCCGCCCACGGCGGCCATCCATCCGAGTACGCTCATCTGACCCGCTATTTCGCGTCGTCGACGTGCGTCGTGACCGGCGTCTCACTCGCCGCGCCCGCGTGGGACGGTGTGAACGACGGCGGATCGGACGCCGGAAAGGAGTCCATCGCCGCCAGCTCGGCCTCGTCTTCAGCGTCTAAGGCAGGCGGTTCCTCCTTTCGCTCGGCGACGGTCAGGACGTCATCGTCCGGGTTTGGATCCTGTCTGGCGGGCTCGCTACGGTCGGGGTCATGCCGCTCGGGCTCATTCTGGTCAGGATCGCGATGGATGGGTTCGTTGTGATCGGGCTCGTGTCGGTCGTTATCCGGATGGTCCACATCAGGATGGTCGACATCGGGATTGCGCGGTGGAAGCGGTGTCGTCATGGAATGCTCCGGTGTGAAGGAGGTGATCGGCAAGCGTGCACCGGAGCAGGGTGCGTGAATCATGCCATCGTCATCGGCGCGGGAAAGGGAACGTCCGATACACGTCGGGCGCGCTGTCTCAACTGCGTATCCGAACCCGTTCAGCACGACAACGCATCGCACCATGACGTAATTTCAGCGTATGACACGTACTCTGCTCTTGCTGTGCACTGCCGCCGTGACCGCCTTCGCTGTCTCGGCCACGTCGTTAGGGGCGACACCACGCGCTGGGAGTCTTGCCGCGATTCGGCGTAGGGACGCCGTTGGCCACCGCGCAATGGCCGCGATTGCGTACGACCGACTGCGCCCCGCCACGCGCGCCCGGGTCGACGACATCATGCGCGCGCATCCGGACATCGGTGCGCTCGGCGCGAACGTGAACATCAACACGCCGGCGGGCATCCGTGAGGTGTTCCTGCGCGCATCGGTTTGGCCGGACCAGATTCGTGGCGACGCGAGATTTTATCAGGAAACCGACAGCAGTGCGCAGCCTACGCCGCTGCTGCCCGGATACCCCACCATGGCGCGCCGCGCCGGCTGGCACTACCTGTCGCGCTCATTCTCCACCGACGGTACGCCAACGATTCCGCTGCTCGAGCCGCATGTCGCATCGGTCTTCCCGTCGTTGGCCGAGTCGCTCGGGGACCGAGCGCTCTCTCCCAGCCTGCGCGCCTACAGCCTGAGCTGGATCATCCATGTCGTGGGTGATCTGCATCAGCCACTGCATGGCACGTCGCGGTCGGCGGCCGACCAGCCCGACGGCGATGCTGGCGGCAACCGCGTGTGGGTGCAGCTCCGCGGGTTCGATCGGGATTCCATCAATCTGCACGCGGTATGGGATGGTTGGGTTGGCCGTCCGTCGCGCGAGCTGCCGATCGATGACGTGGCGGCGGCGATCGCCCGGGAGCTGCCGATGGCCGACGGACAGCCGGATGATGCGCTGATCCTGCCGCGCGGTGCGCCGCTCGCCGCCACCGTGCGTGCGTGGGCAGACGAAAGCGCCACCCTCGCGCGCTACATGGCGTACGAGCTCCCGCCGCGCGCGGGGAACATGCCTCCCGTGCTGCCCGAGGCGTACGTCGCGCTCGGCACTCGCATCGCGCGGCAGCGCCTGGCGCTGTCGGCGTATCGGCTGGCTGCCGTGATCGAGGCGCAGCTCGGTTCGTAGCCCGATGCACACGATGAAAGCTCTACTGGACTGCGCGGGCGCGTCGAAGGGTGGCATGCGCGGTACATCTACCGGCTCGTGGCGCGTTGAACGGCGCTCACCACCACACCCGGGGTCAACACGGCCGGCAGTAGCTCAGCCGGCTCAGTCGTCTTCGAAGGGTACATCACGTAGAGCGGTACGCCGCTTCGTCCGAAGCTGGCGAGTACGGCGGTGATCTCGGCGTTCCGCGATGTCCAATCGGCGCGCAGCAACACCACCTTCTGGTCGGCAAATGCGCGCTCCACGGTACCGGTGTGCAGTGCGACACGCTCATTGACCTGACAACTCAGGCACCACGCAGCGGTAAAGTCGACGAACACCGCGTGGCCGGACTCGCGCGCGGCGGCCACGCGCGCGGCCGACCACGGTTCCCAGCCGGCGGGTGTGGCACTCGCCGTCGGCGTGGTGACTGGCTGAGACGCGATCACGAAGCCGCCACCGGCAATGGCGAGCAACAACAGCCCCAGCGATACACTGCTCGCGACGGCGCGACCGGCGTTCTGTGCGCGACCGGCCAGCCATCCTGCCAGCGCGACCGTAATCGACACCAGGAGCACCATGGTGACCTGGTCGGTACCAGCTTGCCGTCCCAGCACCCAGAGCAACCACACCACCGTCGCATACAGCGGGAAGGCAAGCAGCTGCTTGAAAGTTTCGAGCCACGGACCAGGCCGAGGCAATTTGCGCAACAATGCCGGGCTGCTGGCCAGCACCATATACGGCGCCGCGAGTCCGAGCCCGAGCGATGTGAACACGAGCAGACCCACCACGGCGTGCTGCGTGAGCGCGTAGCCCAACGCGGCGCCCATGAACGGTGCCGTGCAGGGCGTCGCCACGACCACGGCCAACAGGCCCGTCAGGAACGAGTCGCTGTACCGTTCGCCGGAGCCCACGCCGCCAAGTCGCGTGAGGCTCATCCCCATGGCAAAGACACCACTGAGGTTGAGCGCGAGCGCGAACACCACCAACGCGAGAACGGTGACCACCGCCGGCGACTGCAACTGAAAGCCCCATCCCAGCTGGGCTCCACCGGCTCGCAGCGCCAACAGCGCGCCCGCCAGCGTCCAGAAGGTGACGAGCACGCCGAGTGTGAACACCAGCGCATGCTTCCGTGCGGCAACACCGCCGTCGTGCTCACCGCCGCGCTCGACGAACGACAGGATCTTGACCGAGAGCACCGGAAAGACACAGGGCATCAAGTTGAGAATCAGTCCGCCCACGAAGGCGAGGGCCAGCGCGAGCCAGATGCCAATGTCGGCGGTGGCAACGTTCGCCGCGTGTGGTCCGTCCAGCATCGCGATCAGCCGAGTCGCGCCCGGTGGCGCCGACTGCGCCAGCGCGACGTCGATCTGCGTACTCGTGGTTGGGGACGTCACGTTGTGCAACAGCACGCCGGTCAACCGCGATGTCGAATCGGCAAAGCCGCGCGCCACGGTCATGGCGACAACCAGCGTGTCGCCGGACATGGCGACTTTCTGCGGCGCCGCATGTTCGAGCACGCCCGTAGAGTCCGGTATCAGATACGCGCCACGCAGTGTATTTCGTACCGACGCGGGCGCGAGGGCGAACAGGAGTACTCGCGACTCATCGCGCCAGGCTGTCACCGACCAACCCGCCGCACTTTGGACCAGCTGCGAACGCGTGTCGCGTATCGCCGTCGCCCATCGGGATGGTTGCACTTGGGTCGCGGTTCGCGCCGACAATTCCACATGCCCACTGGCCGGCAGACACACATCAGCGCATACCAGAAAGTCGACATCGGCCACGATGGTGAGCTTCGTGCCCGCCGGTATCGACGACGCCACCGCGATGTCCGCCAGTACGAGGACTTCGCGCTCGTAGCCAAAGCTCATGAGCGGTGGTTGCGGCAGTACGTGCGGCGTGGGATAGCGCAGGGCGGACACCGTGATGCCGGCAGGCAGCGCCCACTGCGCCGCAAGCGGAAGTCCGGCGTCGCCCGGGTTCGTCCAATAGGTGTGCCACCCGGCGTCCATCGTGATGCGCAAGGCGACGGTGGTGGTGGTACCGATGTGGAACGCGTCGGATTCTGCGACCAGCGTGAGTTCACTGTTCGGTGTCAGATCCGGCGGATCACTCCGCGATGATGTTTGCGAGGACACTGTTCCAACCCCAATCGACAAGAGCGCTGCCAGCAGGGCCGTACGAAACGTGGTTGGCACGGAAGGGAACAGTGAACGGTGAGTACACAGAACATGCTGATGCGAAGGGTAGACGCTGCGTACCGAATGAGTTCCCATGATCGGTGGCGATGAGCTGGGGAACTGGCTGATGGGGTAATGACTAGGTAACGCACATCGACGCATTCTGCCGGCGTACCCACCTATCTCCTCTCCCGCTCATGATCCGAGTTCTCCGTCCTACGCTCCGCGCGCTCGCCCGTGCTGTTCGGCTGGCGAGCGTACCATTCGCGCTGGTCACCGCGGCGGTCGTGTTCCCCGCCCGCACCGCGATGGCGCAAACATCGGCTATGCTCGGCCCGGTGGATGGCAAGGATCTGGCGGCAACCGATATCGAACGCGTGGCGGTCGGCGCGATGGCGCCTGATTTCACGCTGGCGAAGTTCGGTGGCGGAACGGTCACCCTGTCGTCGATGCGCGGCAAGAAAAATGTGGTGCTGGTCTTCTATCGCGGCTACTGGTGCCCGTACTGCATCAACCAGTTGAAGGAGATGCGCACGCTGCTCACCGATGAACTGAAGAAGGACACCGAAATGCTGGTGGTGTCGATCGACGACGACAAAGGCACGCAAACGGCCACCACGCGTATCTCCGCCGATGGCATGAAGCCCGACTTCGCGTTCTTGTCGGACCCCGAGCACACTGTGATCGCGCGCTACGGCGTCATGAATCCGGCCGGCACGCGCCGCGGCATCCCGCATCCCGCCACGTACGTGATCGACAAGAAGGGCATGGTGCAGTGGAAGGACATTCAGACCGACTACAAGATCCGCCCCACGAACGCCGCCGTCCTGAGCGCCGTCAGGTCGCTCTCGTCGCGCTGACCCACTTTCATCTCACGAGGCGCGCGGTATGCGATGGACCTTGACTGCCGTTCTGATTGCGGTACTCGGCAGTGCGTACGCGCTGGAATCGCACCGGCCGGCGTCTACGCTGGCCGGCCGTATCGCCGTCTCGATGTCATCGCGTGCGGGGGTGTCCGATTCCGGACGACCCGCGCCAGCCTGGAAGAACGCCAGTTGGCTCAATGCCCCGGCACCGGTGTCGCTCGCCTCACTGAAAGGCCGTGTCGTGCTGCTCAACTTCTGGGTGTTCACCTGTTACAACTGCACGAACACGCTGCCTTCCCTGCGCACGCTCGACGCGCAGTATCGGGATCGCGGGCTGTCGATCATCGGTATTCACACGCCAGAATTCCCGCCGTACGCCGGCGAGCACGACAAGAACAACGTGGCCAAGGCGTTGACCAAGTACGCGATCACGTATCCCATCGCGCAGGACAACGATCGCGCGAGCTGGGACCTGTATCGCATTCAATATTGGCCAAGCTTCGTCCTCATCGACAAGCAGGGACGTGTACGCTACGAAGGCTACGGCGAGTTTCACGTCGGCGATCGCTGGCACACGGAATGGGAACGGCGCATTAAGACGTTATTGGCCGAATAGCGGCACAGCCGTCCTGCTACAACGCACCTTTACGCAGAGCACCAGACATGCGAAACCGAAATCGAATGGCCCTACTGGGCGTCGTCCTGGCTGCAGGTTTCGGCTGCAACAACGCTGAGCCACCGACGGCGCCGAATGCCACGCCGATCGGAGCCGACGGCATGGCCCCGATGGGCACCGTCGCCACTGGGGTCTGGCGGAGAACGGGGTACAACGTGAGCGGAACCGTGCAGATGGTCGCCGAGAATGGCGTCGGTCGGCTCACGTTTTCGTCTGATTTTTCCGTGGCGCAGACGCCTGGTCCGGTGGTGTACGTGAACACCACGAACAACCCGAATTCCGGACAGCCGCTCCGTATCGGCGCGATCAAATCGAGAACCGGCGCACAGACCTACACGTTCCAGCTGCCGCCGGGAGTGCGTTACACGTGGGTGATCATCTGGTGTGACCCGTTCAACGTGCCGATGGCCGAGGCGTCGATCACTCCGACGCCGTGACTGACCGCACGCCACAATCTCCGTGCACGTTCGACGTCGCCATCTCGTGACATGCCGTTACGAGTCCGACACGAGCACATAGGTCAACCGTGACGTGAAGCGGGGATGATGGATTTCCGGGCGCTCGTCCGATTCCCTTCATCTTCTCGCTTCGCCTCATGTCCTTCTCACTCCTCCGCCGAGTCGCGTTGTCGTCAGCCGCGCTGCTCGCCGCGCTGTGTGCATCCGGTGACGCGCTGGGCGCACAAGGCACCGATGCCAGTATCCGCGGTGTCGTCGCTGACAGTGCCGGCGCTGCTGTGGCCGGCGCGCTCGTGGAGATCCGGAACACCACGACAGGGTTTGTGTCGGTGGTGCGCAGCAGTGAACGCGGGCGCTACGTCGCCACGCAGTTGCCTTTGGGTGGTCCGTACCGCGTCACCGCGCGCGCCGTCGGCTTCCGCACTGGTGCCCGCGACGGCATCACGCTCAATATCGGCAGCGTGGCCACGGCCGATTTCCGCCTCGCCCTCGGCACGGTGACGCTCACCGAAATCACTGTTTCAGCCGAACCGGCACGCGTGATCGAGCGCAACGGCGCTGTCACGCGCATCGGTGAACAGCAGGTCAAGGAGCTGCCCAACCAGAATCGACGCTTTCAGGATCTCACCAAGCTGTCTCCGCTCGCCGGCAGTGGCACCAGCCTTGGCGGCGCCCGGCCGATGAGTACCGACGTGCGCATCGATGGCGTGGGCGCGCAGATGAACAATACCGGCCAGACCTTCGCCGGTCCGCTCACGATGACCATGGAAGCGATTCGGGAGTTCGAAATCGCGACGAACGAGTACGACGTGACCAAAGGCCGGCAGGGCGGTGGGCTCATCAATGCGGTGAGCAAGTCCGGCACCAACCGCTGGGGGGGCTCCGCGTTCTCGTACTATCGTGACAAGAGCCTGACCACCGACGATTATCGTGGCGTGGCCGCGCAGAACTTCACCGTCCGCCAGCAAGGGTTCAGCCTCGGTGGGCCGATCATCAAGGACAAACTCACCGTCTTCGGTGTGTATGATCGTTCGGATCAGTCGCTGCCGCTCGAGATCATGAACGTGCGCAATAGCGCGGATGAAATCGAGCTGGGCATTGCACGCGATTCGCTGACGCGTCTGTCGTCGATTCTGGCGAACAAGTATGGACTTGATACGACGCAGAAACAGACCGGCGTGTTCAGCCGCAAGCCGCTCAGTCAGGCCTTCTTCGGCCGTGCGGATTGGCAGCTGGCGACGAACCATCGGCTCACGTTGCGCAACAACACCACGCTGTACTCGGATCCGGAGGAGATCGGTCCGGACCAGAACCTGCATTTCGCCGAAAGCCGCGGTGGAGCCGAGGTGAACAGCACGGGGACGTTTGCGTCGCTGCGCTCGACGTTCGGCGGCGGTGTGGTGAACGAGTTCAAGTTGCAGGCGCTGCAGTTTACGCGCGAGCGTATTGCGCGCAACGAACTGCCGCGTGGATTCGTGCGTATTGCTTCGCGCCTGCCGGACAACTCCAGCCGGACCGTGAACGTGCAGTTCGGCGGCAATCGTCTGGCGCCGGAGAAGTACAAGGAGCGCCAGTACCAGTTGGCCAACACGCTGTTCTGGAATCGCGGCAATCAGACGCTTACGATCGGCACCGACAACATCGTCACGCAGATCCAGCGCTATTTGCCGGTGGAACAGCGCGGGCTGTTCGAATTTGACAATCTGGCGCAGCTCGATGCGCTCACCCCGGCGCGCTACAGCCGCCAGGTACCGCTGCGTGCCGGTGGCACGACGGCCGACTTCACAGTGGCCGATCTGTCGACGTTCGCGCAGTCGGAGTGGCACCTCGGTCGCGGTCTGACCGCATCGGCCGGGTTACGACTCGACGGCGTGCAGTTCCTGACGGCCGCCGCGTACAATCCGCTAGTCGATCAGCGTCTGGGTGTGCGGACCGATGAGAAGCCGTCCAACTGGATTATCTCGCCGCGTGCGCAGGCCGTGTGGGATGTGCAGGGTGACGGCAAAAACGTGTTCCGGCTTGGCGGCGGACGGTTCAGCAGTCAGCCTCCGTACAACGTGCATGTGAATCACATCCTGCAGAGTGGGCTGGAGGCGGTCGATATCATTCAGGTCGGTGCACAGGCACCGCGTCCGGATTTTGTGCGGTATCGCCAAAACCTGTCTTCGGTGCCGGGTGTGCCAGCGGGCGTGGATCCCTCCACGATTCCCGCGTACGTGAACTACTTCTCGGGTGACTTCCGCGTCCCCACGACGTGGAAGCTGAGCGGCGGATACGAGCGGCGTCTCGGCCCTCTGCAGTTGGGGGCGTTTGCCTACTGGGCGCGTACGCAGGACAACTTTCAGTACTACGACCGCAACATGGTGGCCGATCCCTACTTCACGATCGAGGGCGGACGCGGGGTGTTCGTACCGGCGGCCAAGATCAACGCCGCCGGTCGCACCAACAACGCGGACACGCGCGTCTTCACCGACCTCGGGCGCGTGCTCGAGCTGGTGGGCGAATCCACACTGGAGCAGCGGTCGCTGGTGCTGCAGAGCGCGCTCACGCTGCCACGCCAGTCGTCGCTGTCGCTGTCGTACACGCGCAACGACACCAAGGACAACTCCAGCTTCAACTGCTGCGTTGCGCTGACGTCCACGTTCTCGCAGAACAGCGGCGATCCGCGTCGCCTGCAGGATGCCTTCGGGCCGTCGGAAGACAGTTTCCGCGACAAGTTCGTGGCGGCGTTCCTGCTGCCGCGCGTGTGGGGCTTTCGGGTGACCGGCAGCTATGTCGGAATCTCCGGTCGTCCGTTCTCGCTCGTCGTGAATGGCGATATCAACGGCGACGGGACGGCGAACAACGACTTGGCGTTCGTCTTCGACCCGAACGATCCGACCACGCCCGCGGATATTGCCGCCGGCATTCGCAAGGTGCTGGACAATCCGTCGAACCGCGCGCGGGACTACATCGCGAACAACCTCGGGAAAATCGCGCCGCGCAACGCGGGCCGGTCTCCATTCCGTGGCCGAACCGACCTGCGCGTAGCGCGCGACTTTGGCACGGTACGCGGTCAGGCGATCGAACTCACGCTCGACCTGTTCAACGTCGAGAACATGCTGAACCGGAAGTGGGGTGGCGAATACAATCTGGGCGGCGCGCAGCAACTGTACGCGGTGAGTGCGTTCAACCAGACCACGCGTCGCTACACGTATCGCATCAACGAGAACGTTGGCACGGCCGTGAAGAGTGGTACGCCGTACCAGATCCAGCTCGGCGCCCGGTATCGCTTCTAATGCCAATGCGTCGCACGCTCGTCGCGGCCTGTTGTCTGGCGCTCCCGTGGTTGGCCTCGCAGGCCCGAGCCGGCCACCCGACGCAACGCCAGCGCCGGCTGAAAGTGGTCCTCGTCGTCTTCGACGGGCTGCGCCCTGATCACATCACGCCGGCCCGCATGCCGCGACTGCAGGCAGTCTCCGTGCGTGGTGTCATGTCGTGGCAGCATCACTCACTTTTCCCGACGGTCACGCGGGTCAACGCCAGCGCCCTCGCCACTGGCGCTGGTCCATCAGGACATGGCATTCTCGACAACAGTATCTATCTGCCGGCGGTCGAAGATCGGGTGCTGAACACGGGCGAAGCGCGCGATATGCTGCTGGCCGACAGTGTGCTGGCTGGTCGCTTGCTGACCGCACCGACGCTGGGCAGCCGTTTGCATGAGGCGGGTCTGCGCATGATGGTGGCCAGCGCCGGTTCCTCGGGGTCGGCGTACCTGTTCGCCGGTGGCGCGGGCACGCCGGTGGTGAACGCCGATCTCGTCTTGCCCCACGCGTTGACGCCAATGGTGGACCACGCACTGGGCGCGCCGCCGGCCGATGCCTCGCCCAACCTTGGACGCAACGCGTGGGCGGTGGATGCGTTGCTGGGAATCGGTGTGGACTCGCTCGATGTGGACGTGGGATATCTCTGGTTATCCGATCCCGACCACACGGCCCATGGTGCGGGATTGGGCAGTGCCATGGCCGATTCCTCCATTCGCGCGGCCGATCGCGAGTTTGGGCGCCTGCTCGACGGGCTGGCAGCCCGTGGACTTGGCGAATCGGTGAACGTGATGGTGGTGTCTGATCACGGCTTCTCCACGCACGTGGGCGATACCAAATCCCTGCGCAAACACCTCGGGGCATGGGCCGACAGTGTGGTGATCGCCGGCAGCGCCATTCACGTGCGTCTCGGTGGCGCTGCGACGCGCGACGCGGTCGTGCGTGCGCTGCAGCAATGGCCCGAGGCCGGAGCCATCTTTACGGCGCCCGTGGCGGCCAACGGCCAAGGGGTCGTGAGTGGCACGATCTCCACCGCGCAGATCGGCTGGCAACATGCACGTTCGGCCGAGGTACTGTACTCGGCCGATTGGTCGCACCAGCGCAACGGCGCGGGGCATCGTGGCGACACGCGCCAGTCTGGTGTGGCCGGACACGGGACGTCGAGTCCGTACGACGTGACCGCGACGTTCGTGGCCAGCGGCCCAGCATTTCTCGCCGGCGCACAGGCGAGAGCCCCGAGTAGCAACGCCGACATCGTGCCGACGATTTTGCATCTGCTGGGACAGCCGTCGACGCCGATCGGGGTGACCGGTCGTCCGCTGCTGGAACTGCTGCGTGGCGGCGGCGCTGGTGCGCCGACGATCAAGCGCGACAGCATTGTGGCGGAAGCCGCCGGCTATCGCACCGTCGCCTATCGCACACGCGTACGGCAGACGTGGTACTTCGATTCGACGCGTACGACGCGTCGCTGATCGCCCGCCGAACCGCTGCGGTCGATACCTACCGACGGTGCGGCCGCCCTGACATGCTCGCCGCGCCACGACCGACGCCGTCGCGCGGGGCCATTGGATCGGCGACACGCGTCCGCTCCGGCGGCGCGAGGCCCAGTGCCACGCGCAGCGCCCGGATGAAAGCGGGATCGGCCACGTAGTCCACCACCGAGTGCGAGTCGGGGAACGCCATCGGGCCGGCGTGCGCTTCGCTGTCGCCGCCACTGCCGGTAGAGCCCAGCATCGCGACGGGGTCCCAATCGCTGCGGTAGAAGTGGTAGTCCACGCCGAAAGGCCAGGCCGGCGCCGGCGATGCCAAACCCAACACCCGCACGGGCATGCGCAGAAAGGTTGTGCCGCGCGCCACCGACTGCAGCTTCAGCGCCCATAGCCCGGCCGCCGTGTTGAGATTGCCTTCGCTGTGGCAGACAATCACCAACGGCGAGAGCTCGGTGGGAAAGTCGCGCGCCAGTTCAAAGATCCGGAAGCCCGCGACGCAGCGCTCACGCAGGAAGCGGATCATGAGTGTCGAGACCATGCCGGCGACCAGCGGTGACGCTTGACTGAAGCATGAGGCCATCGCGCCCAGCCACTCCACCATGCAGTGCAGGAGATCACCCACCGTGCGCGCGCCGGTGGTGAACCCCGAAGTGGCAAAGGTCAGCAGTACCTGAGCGACCGCCTGCTCACGGGCCGCTTCCGATTCGGCGGCGTTGGCCCCGTCCCACATGCTGCTGGCGCGTCGGTAGCCGGTGCGTTCGCGGTCGAGCCCGGCGCTTCCGGCCATACTCTCGCGGCGTTCTGGGCGAAGCACGGGACGGCTTCCCAGTGCCGGCGGCGGGACGCGGTTGGCCAACACACGCAAATAGGAGATGGCGTCCTCTGTCCCGGGCGACCCGGACTCGTTGAATCCTCCCAACACGAGACACGGCGCCCGTCGACTGATGTCGAGCGCCGCGCGCTGATGCCCGGCCGGATCCGTCATGATGCCGTTCACGTACACGCAAAACGCGGTCGTCGTCGACTCGTTCAGCGACTCGGCCAGATACCACTGCAACTGGCCGTCGATCGTTGGCGCGCCATCGGCGAGCCGCTGCGGCGTGCCGGGAATGCGTGGAATCGACATGGATGTTCAGAGGAAGTGGCCTATCCGGCATCGCGTGCCTTGTGTGAATGCATGATCTATGGTCCCGGTCGCGATGCCGAAAGGGTGCCGGGTACGCGCACGCAGGGTACGGTACGCGAGCGCGTGCCGCCAAGATCGAGTCCGATCACGCGGCGGCGAGCCTCGCGACGCACCGTCAGCAGCCAGCCGAGATCGCCGATCGTGAACGCATCTCGGTAGCGAGGCACCAACTGGTCGTCGAGGCGCCCGCGTCGCCTGAACGCCAGGCCGCCTGCTCGCTGAACAATTTCGACGACCGCATCCGCTTCTTTGCACCGATAGCGACCGACCAACGACGCGCGTTCGACTGCGTTCGGCGTCCACGCCTCGACGCGCTCGTATGCCATGGCGTCGTTTGCCTGGCGAATCACGTAGCCGGTTGGGCGTTTCGCCGCATCGAACCGGAAGGTGATCACGCGGTCGCCGGTCAGCGCCGTGAAGGAGCTGTCGGTCGTGCGTCGATATCCGGTCCAGCTATTCACGGTGATTCCGTTGGCGTGCGCACGCACGCGCACGGCCTGACGCGTGCGACTGCTGCGATACGATCCCGCAAAGCGGCCCAGCGACGCCTGGTCAAGCAGGTCGGCGGCGGCCCCGAGCTGTGGCTCGGCGTAGTACGCTCCCATCGGCAATCCGGCGGCGATCGCGAGCAACACCGCGCCCACCTCTTCGGTGTTGAGCGATCCGGCGTTGCACAGCAGTGCCACGGAGGTCCCGCGGGTGGGCACGCGTCCCACGTATGACTTGTAGCCCGCGGTCCAGCCGCCATGCGCCACCGTACGTTCGCCGGCGATGGTATCGATCTCGAGACCCAGGGCGTAGCCGGACAGCCGGCCGGTGGTGAGCGTAATCTGCTGTTCCATCGCCGTCACGAACGCCGGGCCGCCGATCGGCGATGGCGGGTTGGGGCCGAATCGTGCCTGCCACCGCATGAGGTCCGCGACGGTGGTAAGCAGTCCGCCGTTGCCGACGCCGTTCTCGAACGGCATGTCGAGTACCCAGGTGCCGCCGTCACTCTCGTTGCGCGAATAGCCCTGAGCCCGGCGAGGGACGATGCGCGTGTAGTCGTCGCGCCACGAGGTATGCGTCATGCCAAGCGGGGAAAAGATGGCGCGCTGCGTGTACTCGCTGAACGAGGTACCGGACGCGCGCGCCACGATGATGGCAGCCAAGACGTATCCGGAGTTCGAGTACAGGTACTCCGCACGCGGTGTGAAGTTGAGCGCCCGTTGGCGAGACAGCATGCCCAGCGCATCGGTGTTGTCGTAGCGACGGGTGCCCCGCGGCCACCCACCCAGTTCGAACAAATCGCCGTAGTCGCGCAGGCCGCTCACGTGATACAGTAGGTCGCCCACCGTGAATGCCGGCAGCCCCACCCACAGTTCAGGAATCCATCGGCGAACGGGGTCGTTGAGGGACAGCAGCTTCTGCTGGGACAGTAGGAGCACCGCCGCTGCCGTGAACTGCTTGCTCACGGAGCCGGCTTCGAACACGGTGAGCGTGTCGATGGGCACGGGATGCTCAAGGTTCGCTAGCCCATAGCTGCGATACGCGGCGGGACGATTGGCCTGACTGATCCCAACGGCGCAGCCTGGCGTCGTGGTGGAGTCGACCGACGCGAAGACCGAGTCGAGGCGCGCGGTGAGGGTGGACGACGGCTGCGCCGCCAACCGCGCGGCGGGGGCCGCAACCGCGCCGACGCAGGCGACGGCGACGGAAGCGGAGCGAATCACGGAGCGAATCACGGAGCGAAGTTGCATGGAGCGAAGGTGCATGGAGCGAGATGGCGGAGGAATGACGGGAACGGCCGAGGAGACCGTCCACTCGCCGAACAAGCTCTCCACGCCTGCCGCGCCGCGCGCGGTAGTCCTCGCCACCGCCTGTTTTTGGCGGAAAGTGGGTCGGCCTAGCCCGGCCTGGAGGCGCGCATGGTAGTCGGCGAGACGCCGGTCGCCTCGCGGAAGGCCCGGTTGAAGCTGGCCTTCGACGCAAAACCGGCGTCCAGCGCGATCGGCAGTAGGTCGCGCGTGTCGGCGGAGTTGGCCAGGCACTGCCGCACGGCCTCAACGCGGAGGCCGTTCACGAACGCGTTGAAGGTGAGTCCGAGACCATCGCGCAGCACGCGTGACGCCGTTCGTGGAGAGACACCAAGCCGGCCGGCGAATTCGGAGAGCGTGAGGGTGGGATCGCGATACCACTGTCCGATGCGCGTGCGCTCATACCATTCCGCGCCCAGCGCCTCGTAGTCCTGGCGCGGGCGGCCGGGCGTCGGGGGCTTGGCGGGAGGCTCCTCCAGGCGCTGTACAGGGTGCTCCTCAGGTTGCTCCGCGTGCGGCGTGATGACCGGCACGTCCATCGCCGACTGCCTCCAACCGGCCAGCCCTAGCACGTAGGCCAGCACGGCGAGCGCGACGACCATGGGAAACCGGTCGAAGTAGTCGGTCGGCGCCATGAACCAGCTGCGCAGGGCGAACAGTGCCGCGAGCACGGCGACGAGGGCGGTGCCAACGAGCACCACGCGAACCACCCCAAGACGGTAGGCCTCCCGGTTGCTGAGCTGGTCGTCCATGTACTGCTGCCATGCGGCGAACTGGCGCCAGGCGATGACGACATACGCGACGAGCGACGAAATGACGCCGGCGAACCCGATGGGCTCGACGAGTTCGCGATGGGTTCCGGTGTACCAGTGCCATTTGGTCTCCAGCGGCAGCGCGAACGCAACCAGCTGGTAGCCGAGTTGCAGCAACACCGGCACCAGATGCCAGCGCCACCGCACCGGCCATTCGTCCGTAGCGAGCCGCGTGACGTACAGCCAGACAAGCGGGCCGAACGCCAACGAGTAATCGAAGGGCGCAAACGTGAGCCACTGATGCTGGTCGTACGCGCCCGCGAAGCCGATGGCGTACGGCGTCAAGCGTACCGCAATGAGCGCCACCAAGGCGGCCAGTGGACGCAGAAAAGGGCGACGCGTACCGGCCTGCCAGAGCAGCGCCGCCAGGATGAGGCCATTGCCGATAGCGATGGCCAGCACGATGGAGTTGCGTCCCCAGATCATGTGGGGCGTACGTCGTGGTTCACGATGTTGCTCACGATGTTGCTCACGATGTTGCGCGACCGGCGGACGCGAAGGCCGTGCGCCGCGCGGAGAACAGCGGTAGTCCGACCGGGCCGAACATGAACGTAAGCCTGAGGCACGCCACGATCAGCCAGTGCGTGATGTTGCGCTTGCGTGCGACGAGGGCGATCCAGCAGCCGATGAAGCGGTCGAAGGCCGAAGCCCCCTCGGGATTGGCTCGAGCCGTGGGTCCGCGCGCCGCGTCCTGCGGATGCTACGCGTCCTACGGGTGCTGTCGGTGCTACGGTCGTCGTACCTGTATCAGTGCAGCATCGAGGAACGGATCACGGCCGCCGGCGCTGTCGGGCGCGGCCCAACGCACGGCGATACGCGGCGGTAGGCCCACGTATTGATACACGAATCCATCGGGCGTCGCCCGCGGGGACTGTGGAACCCGCAACGAGTAGCCGTTGCCATACTCAATGACCAGCAAATTGCTGCCGTTGCCGATCGTGGTGTCGCCGAGTGTGGCGCCCTGTGGCAGCACGCGCATCATGCACACGAAATCCTCGTCGCGTACGTCGATGATCAGCCCGCGAACGGATCCTAGGGCGGCGATCACTTCCTCGATGTCAGTGCCCCAACCCGTACCGTCGAAGGTCGCGATCTACACTTATCCGACGTCGGAATCACCGCGACCGAAGCCTCACCGGCCGGAGCGCCAGCGATTTGAACGGCCCATCGGGTTCATTCATGGCGCGCTGCGTTCGTAGGCCCCGGTGTGGACATGGCTCAACGCCTGTTCACACCGCATACTTCCCCTGCTCTGTTTGCCTCTCCCCTCCCGTATCCCGAGTCCTTTGTGAGAGCGTTTCGTTTCCTCCTCGGCCTAGCGGTGCTCGCTGCTGGATCGCTCGAGGCCCAGCAGTCCTCGCGCACGGAGCCGGTGACCGGCCTGCGCGACAACTCCACGGGCTACCACGCCCTCGTGGGCGCGCGCGTGGTCACGGCCCCGGGTCAGGTCCTGAGCAACGCCACGATCGTGGTCCGCAACGGCCTCATCACCGCCGTCGGTGCCGGGATGGCCGCGCCTGCCGGAGCCCGCGTGTGGGACCTCAAGGGCCTCACCGTCTATCCCGGCTTCATCGACGCCTCCGCCGACCTCGGCGGCGATGCGCCCCCGCAGGGCGGCGATGTCGGCCCCACGCACTGGAATCCGCAGGTGCGCGCGTGGTTCAGCACCACCGCCAATCTCAAGGACGACTCCACTCGCCGCACCGCGCTGCGCTCGCTCGGCTTCGGCACCGCGCTCGCCGTGCCGCGTCAGGGCATTTTCCGCGGTTCTGCGTCGGTGCTCAACCTCAGTGATGGCGGCGTGCGTGAACGGGTGCTGCGCCCCGATCTCGCGCAGTCGATCGGCTTTCAGCGCTCCTTCGCGCTCGGCGGCATGTATCCGAACTCCGCCATGGGTACGGTGGCCCTCCTGAAGCAGACCTTCATGGACGCCGAATGGTACATCCGCGCGTGGGGCACGTACGAAAGCAGTGGTCGCTCGCTGCTGCCGCCGGAAACGAGCGAAGCGCTGTCGGCGCTCGCCAAGGCCGTGAAGGGAACGCAGCCGGTCTACTTCGAGACCACCAGCGAAGAGGAATACCTCCGCGCCTACAAGCTCGCGCAGGACTACAAGCTCACGCCGTGGTTCCGCGGCAGTGGCCAGGAGTACCGTCTGATCGACGTGCTCAAGGGACGCACGCAGCCGCTCGTGCTGCCGCTCAACTTCCCTGATGCGCCGAACGTGTCGAGCCCGGAAGCCGCCACCAACGTGTCGCTGGCCGACCTCCGTCACTGGTATCTCGCGCCCACCAATCCGTCGCAGCTTGCGGCGGCCGGCGTGCCGTTCGCGATTACCGCCGACGGCCTCTCGTCGCTCACGCAGTTCCTGCCCAACCTGCGCACCGCCGTGGCGCGTGGCCTCGCGCCCGACAAGGCGCTCGCGGCCCTCACCACCGTCCCGGCCGCGTTCCTCGGCATCGAGAAGACGCACGGCACCATCGCCGTGGGCAAGGCCGCCAATCTGGTGATCAGCGACGGCGATCTCTTCACCGAAGAGTCGAGCGTGCGCGATGTGTGGGTGCAGGGCCGTCAGTACGGCATTACGCGCCCGCCGCAGGTCGACCCGCGCGGCACATGGACGATCACCTCCGACGACGCTGGCACCTTCAAGACGGCCACGCTGCGTCTCGAAGGCCCGCTCAATCGCATTCGCGGTACGGTGGAAATGGCCGGCCGTCGTCCGGTTCCGCTCACGTCGGTGCGCGTCATCGCCGAGACCGGTCGTCTCGAAGCGACGTTCGCCGGTGAGCCGCTCGGTCAGGAAGGCGCGCTGCTGCTCGCGGGCTCCGTGCGCGACACGACCTTCTTCGGCTGGCTCTCGCTCCCTAACGGCACCGACGCCCAGTATCGCGGCACGCGTACCGAAGCGTTCGAAGGCCCCGCCCGCGGCGCCGTGGCGGTGAAGGTGCCGAAGATCGAGCTGCCGTTCATTCGTCCGTCGATGGAGTTCGGACGCACGGCGCAGCCCGCGCAGCCTGCGGTCCTGCTGGTGCGCAACGCGACCGTGTGGACGCAGGGATCGCAGGGTCGCCTCGAGAATGCCGACCTGCTGGTGCAGGCGGGCAAGGTCGTGCGCGTGGGACAGAAGCTGGCCGCACCCGCCGGCGCGGTGATCGTCGACGCCACCGGCAAGCACGTCACGCCGGGACTCATCGATCCGCACACGCACTCCGGTGTGAGCGCGGTGAATGAATCGGGTTTCGCGATCGTGCCCGAAGTGCAGATGGGTGATGTCATCACGCACAACAACATCTGGTTCTATCGTCAGCTCGCCGGCGGTCTGACCACCACCATGATCAAGCACGGCTCGGCCAATCCGATCGGCGGCGAGAACGTGTATGTGAAGACACGGTGGGGCTCGCTCCCTGACGAGTACAAGATCGTGGGGGCGCCGCGCACCGTGAAGTTCGCACTCGGCGAAAACCCGAAGCGCAGCCCGACGCGCTATCCGAACACGCGCATGGGCGTGCAGGAAATCATTCGCGACCATTTCCTGGCCGCGCGTGACTACGAAAAGGAGTGGAAGAACTGGGAGAAGACGAAGACGGGTATTCCGCCGCGCAAGGATCTGCGTATGGAAGCGGTGCTCGACATTCTCAACCAGAAGCTTCTCGTGTCGTCGCACGGGTATCGCGCCGACGAGTTCCTCGCGTTGGTGCGTCTCGCCGAGGAGTTCGGCTTCCGTATTCAGACGCTGCAGCACGGCGTGGAAGCGTACAAGATCGCCAGTGAGCTGAAGAAGTCTGGCGTGGCGGCCGTGGTGTGGAGCGACTGGGGCGCGTTCAAGCTCGAAGCGTACGATGCCACGTCGTACAACGCGCGCTTGTTGATGGAAGCGGGTGTGGTCACGTCGCTGCATTCCGACGACGCCGAAATCTCGACGCGCATGAACTGGGAAGCAGGCAAGCTGCTCCGCTCCGGCGTGGACGAGATCATGGCGCTGTCTACGGTGACCAACCAGTCGGCGAAGGCGATCGCGATCGACACTAAGGTCGGTTCACTCGAAGCGGGCAAGGACGCCGACTTCGTGATCTGGAACGGCAATCCGCTATCGCAGTTCACGAAGGCCGAGCAGACGTGGGTGGATGGCCGGAAGTATTTCTCGATCGACGAAGACAAGGTGCTCCGCGAGGAGATAGCGAAGCAGCGCGCACAGCTCATTCAGGCCGTGATTGCGGCTGGAGTTACCGAGACGCCCGCCGGCGCACCGGCGCGTGGTCGCGGCGGCGAAGGAGCGCGCAAGTGATCCGTCCATTCCTTTCGACACTCGACACCATGCGAATCATGAACACGACGGCGCGCCGGACGAGCACTCGTCTCGCCACGCTGGCACTGGCGACGGCGGTCGCCGGACTGCTCGCTCCTCGCGCCGCGATTGCGCAGGAACGCATGACGGTGGCACCGCAGGAGCAGCCGGTCGTGTTGCGTGGCGCGACGATTCACACGGTGACCAAGGGCACGATCACCAACGGCACCATCGTGCTCGATCGCGGTAAGATCACCGCGATCGGCGGCCCCGAGGTCGCGGTGCCGCGCGGTGCCAAGGTCGTGGATTTGGCCGGGAAGCACATCTACCCGGGCTTGATCGACGCGTACAGCACGGTCGGTATCACCGAGATCGGCTCGGTGGACGTCTCCAACGACATCAACGAACTCGGAGACTTCAATCCGAACGTGCGCGCCGAAGTGGCGGTGAACGCCGAGAGCCGGCACATCGGCACGACGCGCTCGGCGGGTGTGTTGGTGGCCTTCAGCACGCCGGAAGGCGGCGTGATCTCGGGGCTGTCGTCGGCGATGTCGCTGGAAGGCTGGACGTGGGAAGAGATGTCGATGAAGGGCGCGGCCGCACTCAACGTGAAGTGGCCCGACCCCAACGCGCAGCCGCGGCGCTTCGGTGGTGGCGGCCCCGGCGGTCGTGGTGGTCCGGCCGGCCCGCCACCGAAGACGTACGCCGAGCAGGTGGAGCAGATCAAGGGATACTTCGCGGAAGCGCGGGCGTATCGTGATGCCGTGAAGTCGAATCAGTCGGTGCGCACCGATGCGCGGTACGCCGCGATGATTCCGGCCATCGACGGGGCGATTCCGGTGGTGGTGGCGGCGGAAGGCGCGGCGCAGATCAACGACGCGATCACATGGGGTAAGGCCGAAGGGATCAAGCTCGTGATCCGCGGTGGACGTGACGCGCTGTTCGTAGCTGATCGTCTCAAAGCGGAGAACGTGCCGGTGATTCTCACGTCGACGATGTCCGCGCCCGACCGCCAGTACGAAGGCTATGACAACGCGTACGCCACGCCGGCGAAGTTGCACGCGGCCGGTGTGAAGTTCGCGATTGCCGGTGGCAGCGGCGCGCTGTACAGCTATCGGCTACCGTGGGAAGCGGGTGTAGCCGTGGCGTTCGGACTGCCCGAGGAGGAAGCGCTCAAGGCCGTCACGATCAACGCCGCCGAGTTCATGGGCGTCGCTGACAAAGTGGGCTCGCTGGAAGTGGGCAAGGACGCCACGCTGTTGATCACCACCGGTACGCCACTGGACATGACGAGCAACATCATCCAGTCGTACATCCAGGGTCGCGAGATCAACATGATGGACATCCACAAGCTCTTCTTCCAGAAGTACCTGGAGAAGATCAAGCAGCAGGCGCCGCGAAAAATCACGCCGTAACGCGTGTCCGGTGTCACGCAAAGCGCCGCCGATAGCCCAAGGCTATCGACGGCGCTTTGACGTGACGCGCACTGACGTTACGCGGTCGGGTGGTCGTGGTCGTCCTGCTTCGTGGCCCGATGCTGATTCCGAAGGTCACGGACCTTGTCATGCGCGGCGCGCACGTCGTCGGCCTGACGCATGACCAGCGGCAGTAAGTCACTCGGCAGCGTCTTGCCGAGGGCATCGGCGTACGCCTTCTTCGCATAGTCTTCGCCGCGCTCGCACTCGTCGAGAATCGACTGATCATCGTCAGACGTGACGGCCGCCTTCACCGCCATCCAGCCGCGATGCGCCACGGCAGCAGCATGCCCCATGTCGGCGGGCGTTCCACCAAGCTGCTCCACCTGCACCTCGAGCTCGTGTGTAAAGTTCTTGCGCTGCGTGGCGAGCGTCGAAAACAGCTGCTTGAGGTCGGCACTGTCGGCGCGCTCAGCCGCAGCGGTAAATCCTTTCTCGCCATCGCGACAGGTTTCGATCAGGTCGTTCATGACCGAGACGGCTTCGGTGTTGATATCGCTGGACATGGTGCTCCTTGCGGCAGTGTGTCTGAAAACGGAGACGAACATGCATTCCGTCGCACGCTGGGTTGCAAGGCGTGGGCCACCCAATCGGTGCGGTGTGGCCGTCGACATCGCTGCTGCTGGCACCAACAGTCGCTGCGGCGCGTTGAATCCTCTCATGGTACGGGCCGGGCTGTTGCACACTAGAGTCCGCTCCTGCCAATGCCTGCGTACAGCGCAGGATCAACTCACCTTCGCCACGGTCCGTTCACATGATCCGTCGTACTCTTGGAACACTTTCCATCGCCATGCTTGCTGCGTGCTCAGGCGAGAAGGCCACACCGGCCACCGACAGCGTTGCGGCGGCCCCTGCTGCTCCTGCGGCCGAAACGCCGGCTCCGAAGGACATTGTCGAGACCGCCATCGCCGCTGGCACCTTCAATACGCTGGCCAAGGCGCTCACGGCCGCTGGCCTCGTCGAGACGCTGAAGGGCGCCGGTCCCTTTACCGTACTCGCGCCGACCGATGAAGCGTTCGCCAAGATTCCGGCGAAGGATCTCGAAGCGCTGCTTGCCGACAAGGCCGCGCTCACGAAGGTGCTCACGTATCATGTGATCGCCGGCAACGTGCCCGCCTCGACCGTGACGACGCTGACCGAAGCCACGTCGCTGGAAGGCAGCAAGATCGCGATCAAGGTGGTCGACGGCAAAGTGATGCTGAATGGTGCCAGCGAAGTCACGACCACCGACATTGCTGCATCGAACGGCGTGATCCATGTCATCAACACGGTGTTGATGCCGCCCAAGAAGTAACCAGCGTGGTCCGCTCGTTGCTCCCTGGGAGCCGCGGGCGGGCCACACTCGGATAGGTGCCATGACAATACCAAATGATCACGCCGTCTTTCACATCTGCAGCCGCGAGGCGATCGCACTGGCTCGCGTGACCGGTGAATACCGCGCCGACAGCCTCGATCGCGAAGGCTTCATACATCTGTCACGCGCGCATCAGGTGCTGCCGACAGCCGCCGCGTATTTCGCCGGGCTGCCGGACCTGGTCGTACTGGTTATCGACCCCACGCTGCTCACGGCCGCGCTCGTGTACGAGCCACCAGCACCGCTCCCCACGGCGTTGCCGAAAGCGGATGCGACGGGCGAGCTGTACCCGCACTGCTACGGACCGATCGATCTGGTGGCCATCGTGGACGTCATCGAGCTGGCGGAGTTCAGCGATCCCTGATGTCTTCTGCGGGTCTGCCTCGGCGCCGGAACCGACACCAGCGATGTCGCTTTCCACACCATGCGTCGAATCTCGAGCCCGTTCAGCCAAAGTTCGGCTACGCTGCGCTCGGCGCGTGGGCGTTTGACGCCAGCTTGGACGGGTACTCGGGCACGGTGCGGATTATCGAACGACCTGGTGCCATTCGGGGTGTGCAGGCGCGCAACGTGCTGCTGCCCGATCGCGGGCTCGTCATGATCATCTTCACCAATCGAGCCGACGTAGAGTTTAGAGGGGTGTGGCAAGGGCGCGGACTGTCGTGACGCGAACTGCATGGAGCCCTCCGGCGAGTGGCCTCGGCTGTAGATTGGCACGTCGTGCGTAGTGCCCACTCATTCCATGCCCACCGCCCTCACGTGTCTGCCAACCCGCTCATCGTCCAGAGCGACCTGACCGTGCTCGTGGACGTCTCGGCGCCTCGATACCCTGACGCACGCGACGCTCTGGCGCGCTTCGCCGAGCTCGTGAAGTCGCCGGAGCACATCCACACGTATCGCATCAGTCCACTGTCGATCTGGAATGCGTGTGCGGCTGGTGTGCCGATCGATGAAATTGTGGGGGCACTCGCCGATTTTTCACGGTTCGCCGTGCCGGCGCATGTGCTGACGCAAGTGCGCGACTTTGCGGCGCGCTTTGGGCGCGTACGGATCGAGCGGGACCCGGCGAGTCTCGGTGGTGAGCAGCTCTTGGTGTTCACCAGCGATGCCGTGTTGGCTGAGGAGTTGTGTCACGGCAAGCAGCTGTCCGCACTGCTCACCGAGCGCGTGTGGCCAAACTGCTTTCGCATTCGTCAGATCGACCGCGGGCGCATCAAGCAGGGGCTGATCAAGGCCGGTTTTCCGGCGGAGGATATTGCCGGCTATAGCACCGGTGAGGCGCTCGCGGTCACCCTGCGCACCGTCACACGCCACGGGGTGCCGTTCGCGCTGCGCGACTATCAGGATGCCGCCGTGCAGGCGTTTCACGCGCAGGGCGGGGATCGCGGGGGGTCTGGCGTGATCGTGCTCCCCTGCGGCGCCGGCAAGACCATCGTGGCCATGGGGGCAATTGCGGCGGTGCAGGCGAACACGCTGATCCTCACCACCAGCGTCTCCGCCGTGCGGCAGTGGATCGCGGAGTTGCTCGACAAGACCGGCATTTCGGAGGAGATGATTGGTGAGTACGGCGGCGCCACCAAAGCGGTGCGGCCGATCACGGTGGCAACGTATCAGATGCTCACGCATCGCGCCCGCACGAGCGGCGAGTTCACGCACTTGGCGCTCTTCGACGAGCGCAATTGGGGGCTGATCGTGTACGACGAGGTGCATCTGTTACCCGCGCCGGTGTTTCAGATCACCGCCACGTTGCAGGCGCGTCGTCGATTGGGGCTCACGGCCACGCTGGTCCGCGAGGACGGCCGCGAAGATGATGTCTTCGCGCTGATCGGCCCGAAGAAAGCCGACGTGCCATGGAAAGTGCTGGAGCGACAGGGATGGATCGCGACAGCCGTGTGTACGGAAGTCCGCGTGCCGCTCCCGGAGGCGGCCCGCTTGCCCTACGCGGTGGCCGAGTCGCGTCACAAGTTCCGTATTGCCTCGGAGAACGAGGAGAAGACGCCGGTGGTGCGCGACATCATGGCGCGTCATGCCGGTGAACCGGCGTTGATCATCGGCATGTACATCGAGCAACTGGAAACCATCGCGCATTCGCTAAGCGCGCCCCTGATCACTGGTACTACCGCGCAGCGAAAGCGGGACCTGTTGTTCGAGCAGTTTCGTGCCGGCCTGATTCCGGCGCTGGTGGTCTCCAAGGTGGCTAATTTCGCGATCGACCTGCCTGATGCATCGTTGGCGATTCAGATCTCCGGGACGTTCGGCTCGCGTCAGGAAGAAGCGCAGCGCCTCGGGCGCGTCTTGCGTCCGAAGGCGGGCGCGAATCAGGCACATTTCTACAGCGTGATCACCGCCGACACCGTGGAACAGGACTTCGCGCTCAAGCGTCAACTGTTTCTCTGCGAACAAGGATACGAATACGCGATTCGTGATGCGGCAGAGTTGCGCGTGGATGCAAGCGGAGGCACCGGGTCATGAAGCTGTTCGATGTGGACTGGGCCGTGGTGTTACGCGAGATGTCACGATGGAGCCAGCTGTCGCTCAGCGCGCGACACGTGCTCTTGGAGGTGCTCAAACCATCGGGTTACGTGCTGGGCGCGCACTTCGGTACCGCGCGCGATGAGATCGTGGCGAGCGGCATCCCCAAATTCGATGTCGAACGCAACCGGCTGATGCTGGCCGACGAGCATCGCGAATTGCTCAAGGTGCTGCGGGCGATGGCGCGCCATCCGGTGTTCGATGCACCGTCTATGCCGGCACTGTTCGGCTATCTGGAAGAGCATTTCACCAACGACGACGTTCATCGCCTCGGCGGGAACGCGGCGCTCGCGGCCTACGGCCACGTCACGCGGTACACACTGGCGCCGCGTATCGCGTTCGCCGGGTGGCCCGGTGACCTGCTCGTGGCCGAGCATGATGCCGATCTGCTCGCGTGGGGCGCGGCGCGTGGCGTCACCTCGGTGGGCCGGATCACGCTGATGGAGCTGCGCGCCCTTCAGACACTGGTCCGACAACTCGTGGTGGAAAGGGATGCTGTTCCGCTGTCGGTCGTGTATGCGAAGATCGCGACTCGCGATCGGGCTTCGTTTGCCGAAGCGTTGCATCTGGGTCTGAGAACGGTCGTCCTCTTCGCCGGGATGCGCGGCCGCGATCTCGAGCCCATCATCGGGCTGTGGCCTACAGCCCTGCAGGAGCTCCTCCGGCCAGCCGCGGTGAAGCCTACCGCGGTCGTACCCGTGGAGCAGTTCTCGGCGGCGGTCCTGATGGAGGACATGACGGCGGTGATGGCCACGGTGGCCGCAGCGCCGGTTCGCCTGCGGGCGAACGACTTGGCGGTCTTCGCGAAGATTCGCGCCGATATCGAGGCGCGCGTGGTGCCCGTGCCCGCGTGGGCCGCACCGATGGTGGGTAGTCCGGATCGGTCGCGCGTCGATGCGGCGGCGGGCACGCTGCAGTGGCGTGGCTTAGTCGACGTGCAGGCGCGTCATCAGAACCCGCACCTCACGAGCACGACGGCCGGTATGAAATGGTTGGCGCTCTCCGCGCACGATCGACTGGTCGCCCTGATGAAACCGATGCGCGAGTCGAAGGCGCGCAACCCGCGAGGTAGCTACGAACCGGGCGATGATGGGGGCTTCTTCCCGTACGCGCTGCCGTACTATCGCGAACCCAAAGGTTTGCGGTTGCGCGACGCCGTCACGAGCGCCTTCGTTGATCTGTCCGACAGTTTCTACGCCCTGGAGAGCTTCCTCGATTTCGCGGCCCGCACGGCCAATCCGTTCCTCGCGCTCAACGCGGAAGCGCGACTCGATCTGGAGCGGCAAGTACACTTCGGCGGCATCGATCCGCGCGATGGCTTTCAGTCACTCTGGCGCGGTGCGCTGTTGGGATTTCTCACATCACGCTTGGTGGTATTCGGCGGCGCGACGCTGGGGCGCCTGGACTCTGGCGCCCTCTGTTTCGCCGTGACCGACATCGGGCGGTATCTGCTCGGTGCGACAAACGATTTCACGTACGGCGCGTCCGGCACTGCAGACATGATTGTGCAGCCCAACTTCGACATCGTGGTGCTCAACTCGGCGCCCAGTCTCGAGGCCGCGCTGGCGCGGGTGTCGGAGCGCGTTGGTGTGGCGCCGGGGCTCGCCTTTCGTATTACCCGGGCGTCGGTGATGCGCGCCGCCGAGTCGGGACTGACCGTCGATGACGTCCTGTCGACGCTCGCCGATGCGTCATCCAAACCGGTGCCGCAGAATGTGCAGCGCGAAATCACGGGGTGGATGGCGGCCGTTCGGCGCGCACAGCTGCGCACGGTCGAAGTGATCGACTGTGGTCACACCGACACCGCTGATCGCATTTCGGCACTGCTCGGCGGCAAGACGACACGATTGACGCCGACGATGATCGAGTTGACGGCCACGACGCCGAGCGCGCGTGCGGTGCTGATCAAGAAGCTGCGCGCCGGTGGTGTGTTCATCGAGGACCAATCCGGTCGGGCGAAGGCCGCGCCGGTTCGTCGTCGGCGAGTAGAGCCGACGTGGGACGAGGAGTAGAGATCTCTCAAATGCGCACTTCACAGATCGCACCAGCAGTCTGATCCGTGTGGAGTTCGTCGTGCTGCCCCGCATTTGACAGCTGGGTTCCTTACCAACCTGCGGGAGCGCCGACGCCGGCTAAAAGCGTGACGACGCCTCGGTGGCCAGCCGCTTCGCCAACGCCGCCCGCGAGGTCGCGGCGTATCGCGCGCACGCGTTGGCGTCCACCAGTCCCGGCGAGTCGCCCGTAGCCGCCAGTCGCTCCCACAGCTTCGTCGCGCTCGGATGCGGCGTGATCAGCACATCGCAGCGCAGTTGCTCGATGAGCGCGTGCCCTCGTGCGAAATCGGCCGCGGCAGTGGGGTAGCGTGGATCGCTCGCATAGCGGAAGGCGCTGTCTGAAATGGGCGTTTGACTATCGGCGTACACCATATCCAGGCAGCGTGCGCCCTCGCATGAGCGCCAGCTCCATGTCGTGCCACCGGCCGTGTGTCCCGGCGTGAAGTGCGCCACTAACGACAGCGCGCCCACGCGCACCGTATCACCATCGGCGATCTCGCGCACACGCGGCACGGCGGGATACGCCAGCAGGAGCGCGTACTGCGGATCGTTCGCACCCGAAATGCCCGCCCGCATGGTTTTCGCACTCGACGCACTGGCCGCCACCACCGCCCCCGACGCCCTCGCCAATTCGGCAATGCCGCCCGCATGATCGTAGTGGTCGTGCGAGTTGAGGATGAGCTTCACATCCTGCACGCGGAAGCCGAGCGCGACAATGTTCTGCAGAATCAGTGAGGCGGACTCGGGGAGACCACCGTCGATCAGCACATGTCCGGCCGGAGATGTGATCAGGATCGCACTCAATCCGTCCGTGCCCACGTAGTAGCTGTTGCCGAACAACTTCGTTGGTGCGTGCGGCGCGTTCCACCCTGCACAGCTCGGGCATTCCTTCGGGCTGTAGCCTTGAGCCGAGAGTGGTGCGGCGAGCAGCGCGCCGAATGCGGTGACGACGGCGGTGTAGGGTAGCCATGATTTCATGGGCGACGTTCCAGCGTGGGGAGAATCAATACCGGTTGAATGGTAGATCTAGCACACCGCACGCCTCTGCGTTTGCTCACTTCCGAGTGCCGCCATGCCACCAACGTGGCGTCTGGCGCGCACACGGGATGGAACTGCTTGGTCCGCCGCTCCCCGTGTAAGAAGAGCGACGGACCCACCTGTGCTAGAAGATCGCCAGCTCGGCGCTCCTCACCGTCCGCGCAACCGTCACTGCCTTCGAGCGGCGCGCGCCGGTGTTGCTGGAAAGCTGGAATGTCCCCACCAGGTTCGACATGGTGATCGACTGACCGGCCAGCTCTTCCGACGCACTCGCCGATTCCTCGGCGTTCGCCGCCACCTGTTGCGTCACCGCGTTCAACTGGCCGACGGCGGCGTTGATCTGCTCTACACTGTCAGCCTGCTGTTCACCGGCGGTCGCGATAGACGCCACGACTTCCGTCACGCGCCTGACTTCGTTATCGATCTCCGCCAACTTCGCCATCACGTCCGCATTCGACAGCACACCCTGTGCGGCATGTGACACCGAACCTTCGATCAACGCCGCCGTCGTCTTGGCCGCCTCGGCGCTGCGAATGGCGAGGCTGCGTACTTCCTCGGCGACCACGGCAAAGCCACGACCGGCGTCGCCGGCCCGAGCGGCTTCTACCGCCGCATTGAGCGCCAGCAGATTGGTCTGAAATGCGAGCTCGTCGATCGTCTTGACGATCTTCGCGGTCTCGTCGCTGGAGCGTTTGATCTGCTCCATGGCGGCGGAGAGCTTGTCCATGCTCGCTCGTCCCTCGATCACCCGATCGCGCGTGCCGACCGCCATGTCGCGAGCCAAGCGGGCGTTCGTGGCAGTTTCCTTGGACGAGGATGACATCTCCTGCAAGCTGCTGGACACCTCTTCGAGTGATGCGGCCTGTTCCGACGAGCCCTGCGCCAGCGCCTGACTGCCACTGGCGATCTGCGTGCCCGCGGCCGAGACCTGCTCCGACGCGCCGTACACCTGCGAGAGCGCATCGTCGAGCGTTTCCGCTGCGACATTGATGGACTGCTTAATGCGGTCGAAGTCGCCTCGGTATTGCCCCGTTACCCGCGCCGTGAGGTCGCGGTCGGCCACTCGCGACATCACATCCGATGCCTCGTTGATCGGCGTCACGACGGCGTCGAGCAGATCGTTGATGCCCTGTACCAGTTCGCGGTATGAACCATGGAACTGTTGGGCGTCCGAACGCTGCTGCAGGTTGCCGACACGGGCCGCGGTCACGAGTGTTCCAGTTTCGTCAACGAGCAATTGCACCGTTTGACGAAGGGTGACGAACGACTCGCCGAGCGTGTCCTTGTCGCTGCGCACGACCACCTGGCGTGAGGTATCGCCGGCGCTGATGGCGAGGGCGACGCTGGCGAGCTCGCGCTGCGCCTGCAGCATCTTCTGCATCGCCGTAGCGAGCTGGCCCGTTTCGTCTTGGCTGGTGACCGTGATGTCGTGCTCGATATCGCCGAGGGCCAGACCATCGGCGACCCGCCGAAGTCCGGCAAGGGCGGCGACAATCGGCCGTGTGATGCCCGTCGCCGCGATCGCGGCAACGATCAGGGCGACAACAACGAGGATCAGGAGCACTCGGATCGACGAGGACACGGCGTCTTCGCTGGCCTTCGCGGTGATGGCCATGAGATCGAGCTTGGCTTCCTGTAGGGAGTCGAGCAGGACGTCAATACTGTCGGCGTGCGCGCGAATGGTGTTGAGGCGGAGCTTCCCCTCTTCCACTTTGCCTTCGCGCGCCAATGCCACCACCGCATCCTGCATCGGCCGAAGCACGCGGAAGCGCTCCAGGAGTTGCACCGCCTGCTGCTTCACCTTTGCGCGCTGGATGTGTTTGGAGTACTGCGCAAATTCTGCATAGAACGTGGAATCGTAGCGCGCGATATCGGCCGCGCGCTTATTGATCTTGGCGGCGTCACCGTCCAGGAGCGCGCTGCGTACGTCGCGCGCAATGCGAAGCACCTGTACGTTCGATTCTTTCAAGTGCAGGGCAGGCACAGAGTGGGACTCGTGCATGTCCGTCATGAGACCGTCGATGCGGCGAGCCGTCGAGATGCCTTCGTAGCCGACCACGGCGAGGAGAACGGCGACGATACCGAAGCCGAGCGAGAGCTTCCGGCCGATCGGGAGATTCGAGAACCACTGCATTGCTGCTCCAGGGTGCAAACGTCGTCCGCGCCGCCTAAGGTGCAACCGTCATCGGTTATTCGGGACTAAAGCGGCACTGCTGTGGGAACAGAACGGCACGCATCGCGTGGCCGATTTCCCGTACCGGCTACTCTCGGGGCTTCGCCCAGGGACTTGAGAAAATTCTCGACCTTTCCGTCGCCCAGGCAAGGATTGCCAGGGACGAATCGGGTAAAGTCGTCCCTGGCGCCGACTGCACGCTACGTTGACCAATTGGCGCTTTATACTCCAGATTATCTGCAATCAGGAGCGCGGTTTGGGTTCCTGAAATGCATCTGGCGAGGCCGAACCGGGCGCAACCGACGATGTCGTCGACTGCACGGTCACGCCTCTGCGCCATGAGAACCCTCGTCATGACATCCGCTCCATTACCGCTCGCCCAACAGGCGATTCCGCTCGAACGCGATGTCTTCCTGCGTTCCATGCTCCGCGAACTGGCCGGCACGCTGCAGGACGTCGTCGGACTCGATGAAGCGTCCGGCTTCATCAGTGTCGTGGGACAGCGCATTGGCGATGAGTTGAATGTTGCCTACCGTGAGGCGCTGCGCGTGCCCACGATGAACCGCGAGCAGGTGGCCGACGCGCTCGTCGACCTGAAGCAGCGCATTCAGGGTGGCTTCCGCATTGTCGAGCAGGACGACACCAAAATCGTCTTTGCCAACACGGTCTGTCCATTTGCCGAAAAGGTGGTGGGACGTCCCGCCCTCTGCATGATGACCTCCAACGTGTTTGGCAGCATCGCCGCCGAGAATCTCGGCTACGCCAAAGTGGTGCTCGAGGAAACGATCGCCGAGGGCCACGACGGCTGTCGCGTGGTCGTGCATCTCCAACCTTGCGCCGCGAGTACTGCGGCGTCGGGACGCGAATATTTCAAGGCGTAAAAGCCCGCATGGACTCCGCCCAGTTTCTCGAGGTCGCCGACTGGCTCCCTGATCCGCTGCTCATGCTCACGCGCGACGGTACGATCATGACGGCCAACCGTGCGGCGGCGCGTCTGCTGGGAACGTCGGCCGACAGGCTGGGGGGGACGTCACTGACAGCCCGCGTGGACGGTGATGTCGAAACGATCGCCCGACATTTGCGTGAGTCGTCTCGGGCTCGCGAGCCGCATCCCGGTGCCATCGCGCTGCGCACGGAAGGGGGGGCCACTGTGCCGTGTCGTTGCAGCACGGGCCTGTTCCGCCCTGCGAGCGACGAGCATCCCGCGCTGCTCGTCATGCGCCTGCTCCCGCGCGAAACGTCGCCGAGTCAATTCCGTTTGCTCAACGATCGCATCGAACAGTTGGATCGTGAAATCGGGCGGCGCCAGGCGGCTGAGGAGGAGCGGCGCAAGCTGGAAGCACAGATGCTGCAAACGCAGAAGCTCGAAAGCCTTGGCGTCCTCGCGGGTGGCATCGCGCACGACTTCAACAATCTGCTGACCGGCATCATCGGCTTCAGCGACCTGGCGCGTCTGGAACTTCCGCACGAGTCATCCACCCGCAGCTATCTCGACGAAGCGGTGAACGGCGCGCGGCGGGCGGCCGAGCTCACGCAGCAGATGCTCGCGTACTCGGGCAAGGGCAAGTTCGTGGTGGGCCCCGTACGAATCACGGGCCTGGTGGAGGAGATTACGCGCTTGCTCGAGGTGTCGATCTCGAAGAAGTGCGTGCTGCGCTACGATCTCATGGTCGATCAGCCACCGTGTCTGGCCGATGCCACACAGCTGCGACAGGTGATCATGAACCTGATCATCAACGCGTCTGAAGCGATCGGCGAGCGCAGTGGCGTCATCTCGTTAACCACCGGCGCGATGTGGTGCGAGCGTGACTACTTGGCCGAGACCTATCTCGACGAGGGACTCCGCGAGGGATTGTATCTCACGCTCGAGGTAGCGGACACCGGTGTGGGCATGTCACCCGAGGTGCGCGCGCGCATCTTCGATCCGTTCTACACCACCAAGTTCACCGGACGTGGACTCGGCCTTGCCGCGGTACTCGGTATTGTGCGCGGCCACGGGGGCGCGATCCGCGTGTACTCCGAGGCTGGCCGAGGCACCACGTTCAAGATCCTGTTGCCGGCGGTGACCGACGCCGTGATGCCGAATGCGTTTGCTGCGCCCACGGGCGACGCGTGGCGCGGTAGCGGCACGGTGCTGGTGGTGGACGACGAAGAAAGCGTGCGAGCGTTGTCGAGACATATGCTGGAGCGCATGGGCTACGAGGTCGTGCTCGCGGCCGACGGTCGTGAGGGCGTCGCGGCCTTCAAGTCGATCGCCGACCGCACGCCGGTCGTACTGCTCGACCTTACTATGCCGCATCTTGATGGTGCGGCGGCGTTCCGCGAGATGCGGCGCATCGATCCCGATGTGCGTGTCGTGCTGATGAGCGGGTACAACGAACACGCCGTGGCGCCGCAGTTTGCGGGCAAGGGATTGGAAGGATTTGTCCAGAAGCCGTTCCAGTACGACGAACTGCAAGCCACGATGAAGCGGGTGACGGCGGGGGACGCGGTGAGTCGGTACGGAGGCGGCGCGCCATGATGCTTTGATAATGTTGCAGATTCGGTCGTAGCGGTCGATACCTGCAGCTACCGATGTCAACGTTCGAAGCGGAATGTGGTCGGGGTTTAGCCTCTTTCGGTTTCGAGAGATTCATGCACGGTACATGTCGCGACCACGACGGCTGGCTCCCGCCTGATCAGCATCACGCACGCCTGACGGCACCTTCGCGCCTCGCGGCGCTCCGAACCAGCCAACTGCTGGATGGCGCGTCCAGCGACGTCCTCGATCGGCTCGCGCGTCTCGCCACCCAACTCTTGCACGTCCCCGTGGCGCTGGTCAGCCTGGTCGACGACGGCGGCCAACATTTCCCGGGATTGGCCGGTCTCGGTGGCTGGGCCGGCGCGCAACGCGGCACGCCGCTTTCGCATTCGTTCTGTCAGTACGTGGTCACGAATGGCCGGGCACTGATCGTGGACGACGCAGCGGTCCATCCGCTGGTCCGGGACAATCTCGCGTTCCATGAACTTGGCGTGGTGGCGTACGCCGGTGTGCCACTGCGCACGTCAGGGGGAGAGAATCTCGGATCAATGTGCGCGATCGACACGGTTCCAGTCCAGTGGACCGACGCACAGGTCACGACCCTCGAGGACTTGGCGGCCGCCGCGATGGCCGAGATCGAATTGCGATCCACGGTGCGCGCATTGACGGCGGCGCAGGAGCGGCTCCAGCAGCAGGTGGAGCGGGACGTGTTGACCGGGTTGTACAACCGACGCGGCTTCAGCGAGCGCGCGAAGCATCATCTGGCGCTGGCGCAGCGAACCGGGAGCCCGTTCTCGGTGGTTGCGCTCGATCTCGATGCGTTCAAGCAGATCAACGACTCCTTCGGACATGATGTCGGTGATGAGGCGCTGGTTGAGATGGCGTCACTGCTTGCCGACGTCGTTCGAGACAGCGATCTGGCGGCCAGGCTTGGGGGCGACGAATTCACGCTGCTGCTGGCCAACGCCGTTGGCCGGGATCTCGACGTCTTCGTTGGCCGGTTGCGCGCCGCCATCGATGCGGCCAACGCCCGTGATGAGCGTGACTTTGTACTGGCGTCGAGTATCGGTGTGGCGAGCTGGTCGCCGGCATCACCCAGCAGTCTGCCCACGCTCATGCGGTTGGCCGACGAAGCACTGTATGCGGACAAGCGGGCCAGGAAGCTGCACGCGCTCTGTGTCGCATGATGAACCATCAAGCCCGCGCGCGCACGGTCTTGCTCGTCGATGATTTCCCAGCCGTACTCGCATGGGCCACGCGCGCCTTCGAACGCGATGGGTGGAGCGTACTGGCGGCAGGGAGCGGCACGGAGGCGCTGGCACTCTGTCGTGAGTACCAGCTCATCGGCCGGCCGATCACGTTGCTGGTGACCGACCTCGATTTGCCGGAGTTCGATGGTGTGCTGCTGGTCAACGCCATGCGCGCCATTGACGCGCAACTGCCGGTGGTCGCATTGAGCGCCAACGCGGCGATTGCGCGGGAGTGGAGTGGCGTGATGCTCGATCATACGGTGTTCTTTACCAAGCCGGTACGGGCGTCGCACCTGGTGGCGGCGGCGAACGGACTCGTCATGCCGGCGCCTGACCCACTCGATAGTTTGTCTCCCGAGGGGTCAGGGTAAACGCGGCTGGTACGCCAGTTCGGTCAGCGCTGCCGCGGAATATCGATTGACGGACTGCGGCCGAAGAAGCCGACGGGCTTGATGGCAAAGCTGTGCCACGCCACCGGCATCACTGGCCAGTCTTCCGGACGCGGCACATGGTGGAAGCCAAGGGTGAGCCAGGTGACCACGTCGGTGTTGGCGATGGCGCGATTGGCCGACGTCCATTTCGTGAGTCCGTCACCGGCTACGCTGTTGGTGGGATAGTCACCGCTCGCATATAGCTCAGCCGGCGCGTACGGTGTGGTCCACAGCGTGTGATCCACAAACCCGGCGCGTTGGCGCATGTAGTCGTCGGGCGTCATCAGCGACATCGCGCCATGTCCTTCGATTTCGTAGCCCACCGGCCAGCCGAACGCGTTGTTCACCGCCGGATTCACAATGCGCCACACTTCCGGCGCATTCATGGCCGACATGCGCATGCCATCCTTCTCGGTCTGCGCCGTGGTTGTGTTGACCGTCCAGATGCTGCGGCGCGGATTCTCCTTGGGCAGCGTCGTCGTCTGTAACTTGTCGACGAGGAGGGAGTTCTGCGTGCCGTCCACATCCATGTCGAGGCGGAATGAGAAGAAATGGCTGTGGTTCACGCCCACGAGCTTGTTGGCGATCATCCGCCCGTAGTCGTTGTCCTTCGGGGTTCCCGATGCGGCTTTCACCTGGTCCATGCCGGTCGCGCCCAGGTTCACCGTGATCGCGCCGTCTTGGCTCAGCACCCAGTCGAACAGGTAGTCGTAATTACCGGCGTTCATGTACATGCGCAACACGAGGTCGGTGCGCGGCCGCGCTTCGTTCACGCTCCCGGCGGCGCGCGTGTGCCGCCATGCCACGTCGCCGGTGTTGCGCTCGAACAAGCACGCGGTGCGCTGACGCTCGCGCGGCGCGCCTTTCGCCGTCACCACATAGCTGTGGAAGTACGTCGCGTACTCCGGACATTCCACGCCGGGCTCGAGCGAGCTGGCGATGCCACCGAAGGCGAACGGGTACGTGCCGAGGTCGAAGTAGCCCTGGTAGTTCCACGGATCGGAGGGGTCCATGTACGGCACGAACAGCTCCGACAAGGAGCCTTGATACATCACCGAGCGCTCCTTGCCGGCATCGACATAGCGTACGCGCGACACCACGAGCCCGCGGCGCATATCCATGCGGAAGTGGAACTTCCAGTTCTGCCACGACACTTCGTGTCCGTTCAGGGTGTACGTCGCTCCTTTCGGTTGCACCATCGTCACGGCATTCACGGGCGCGCGCGTAGGGCCGATCTCCTCGGGCGAATGACCGTCGGGCAGTCCGCTGCGCGCGCTGGCCACGTCCACGATGCGCAGCACTTTCTCGTTGGTGAGATCCACCACCACCACGAACCCGCTGAACGACTCACCGTAGCCGGAGATGCGACCGCGTTCGTCGTCGCACGTCACGTGCAACACACGCGCGTTGCGCTCCTCGGGCAGATCGAAGTAGCCGTTGTTGGCCGGGCCGCATGACACATGCGTGAAGTCGGTCACGCCGCGTTGGCGCAGCGCCGCTTTCACCCGCGGGTCCTTCAAGGCCACGCCTTCCGCCGCCTCGGACTCGGGGCCGCTGGTCATGAACTGCTTACCGGGCAGCTGCGTCCATGACACCAGCTTCTTGCCCGTGACATCCACCACCGCCTCGTAGCCGAACTTGCCCTGGGTGAGATGCACCGTCGCTTCACGCGCGAGCGGCTGCCCGGGCTGCCACGCCAGCACGGCGCTCTTCACGGGTTCCTTGAGCCCCTCGTACAGCAGGCGGAAGGTGGAGTCGAGTTTGCCCGATGCCTGCAGCGCGTCGTAGATGGCCCAGTGCTCCTTGGCCGAAAGCTGGTCGAGGGGATGCACTGGGGTTTGCGCCTGCAGTGCGGTACCGGCTACGCTGAGAAGCGCCGTGATCGCGACAGCAATTCGGCGAGCGATTGGAAGTGACGAACATGAACCGTGCATCAGGCGTGGTCTCCGGATACTGGAGCGGGATGACATGTGTCTCGTCTGCCTAAGTTGCCCCTCCGCTCCAATTACGCAATTGCAGTCAGCATGATCTCCTTCGGTCGCAACAGCATTCTGCTCAGCATCGGCACCGCGCACGGGCTCGTACTCGCGGCGCTGTTGTGGCGCGCATCGGCCAATCGCACCGCGAATCGTCTGCTGGCGTTGCTCGTCACGATCGTGGCCTTGCGGGTGCTGCCCTACATCATCGGCTTCGCCGGGTTCTACGACACGTGGCCGTGGCTGTCGTTCATGCCGTACGAGTGGTCCCTCGCGCTCGGGGCGGTGATCTGGCTGTACATGCACGTGATCTGCATCGGCGCGCTGCCGCAACGCTGGGGGTGGCACCTGCTTCCCGCGGTCGTGCAGGGGGCATACTACACCGCGGTGTTCGTGCAGCCGCTGGACTTCAAGAACCACTGGGATTCGGTCGCGCATGTGCCGTACGTCGTGCCGATCGAGACGGCGTGGTCCTTCGTGGCCCTCGTCGTCTACCTGGCTCTCGCCTGGCGCACGCAGGCGCGCTACCAGCACTGGCTCGATACGGCCCTCTCCAACCGTGAGGAGTACCGGCTCGACTGGCCCCGACGCTTTCTCATCGCCTGTAGCGTGACCGCCGCCATCTGGGTGTCGCAGACCGTGTACGAAGCGGCGGTTGGTGGTTTCACCTACTTCGACCGCCTGCCGCTCTACCTCTGGTTCTCGCTGCTGGTCTACGGCCTTGGGCTCGGCGGGCTTCGCAGCGCCGGCCTCATGTATCCGCGACCGGAAGGGCTGGCCGAGCCCGAACCCCAGCTGGTGCCCACGGCCCCGACCGAGGCCATGGCCGCCCTCCCGAACGCCGAACGGCAGGCCGATTGGCGCGAGATGGGGCAACGCGTTGACGCCGAGGTGCGCGCCAGTGGGTGGTGGCGAGACCCGGATCTCACCGCCCCGCGGCTCGCCCGTCTGCTGGCCACTAACACCACCTATCTCTCCCGCGCCCTCAATGAGGGGCTCGGCGTGAACTTCAACGAGTTCATCAACCGGATCCGGGTCGAAGCGGTGCAAGTCGAATTGCGCGCCGCGAACGCCGATCGCGACATCCTCACGATTGCCCTCGAGGCTGGCTTCAACTCCAAGGCGTCGTTCAACCGCGTCTTCAAGCGCGTCGCATCGGTCACTCCGACCGAATTCAAGCGCTCGGCCCACGCCGCGACGTCTCAAACTCCATAAATCAGCGCCGTTCGTGTACTTGGCGACGCGGGTCGCACGCGGTCTGAGGAGATTCGCGTCGTCCCCATACCGGAGTCCGCATGTCGTTCGCGTCGTTCCTGTCGTTCGTGTCAACGCTGTCCCGCGCTCTCATCATCGCCGCAGTTGCCGCGGCGTCCGCCGTGTCGCTCGCGTCCGCCCAGTCCGAGCCCTCAGATACTCCGCCCGCCGCAGTGGCCTACGTGCCGCGTACGCTGGCGCCGGCCGAGCTGGCCGCCGACATCGCGCTGCTACGCCGCGCCCTGAATGAGGTGCATGCCGGGTGGGATCGCTACACGCCGCGGAGAGTCCTTGATAGTGCGTTCGCGCGCCTTGAACGCCGCGCCGCGCAGCCCATGACCGACATGGACTTCTACCATGACGTCGCGCTGCTCCTGGCGCAGATGCGGTGCGATCACACCAAGGCCGAGCTGCCGCGCTCCATCTATCAGTATCGCACCACCCAACCCACGTTCTTGCCGGTTCGGGTCCGGATACTTGGCGACCGGATCTTCGTAAAGACCGGGGCCGGACTGGCGCGCGGCACCGAGATCCGCGCCATCAACGGCATCGCCGCCACGGACGTGATCGCGCGCCTCTCCCGCTACGTCGCGGTTGACGGCTTCACCGACTTCGTGCGCACCGCCCGCCTGGAGTCGGACGGGGATCTCATGGGTAACGACCTCGATCACTATTGGCCGTTCGAGTTCGGGTTCGCCCGTTCATGGACTCTGACCCTCTTGAACGCGGCCGGGGCCACGAGCACCGTCACCCGCGCCCCGATCACGTACGCGGCGTGGCAGGCGCTTGGCGACGCCGAGACGGTCGACTTCCGCACCGGGACCTCGTGGCGCGCCCTCGATGATTCGACCGCACTGCTCACCGTGCGCAGCTTCGTGAATTACCGCACGCCGGTGTCGGTCGATTCGCTGTATGGCGCGCTCTTCGACGCCGTTCGCGCGCGCGGCGTGAGGCACCTGGTCGTAGATCTGCGCGACAACGGCGGTGGCTCGGACGACGCGGCGTGGGGCCTCGTGCGTCATCTCATTGCGGAGCCCGTGACACCGCTCAGCGCGGTGCGTCGGCGCACGATCAACGTGGCGCCGGAACTGCGCGCCGCGTTCGAGACGTGGAGCGATCCGAAGGCGCTCTTCGCGCCAGACTCACTGGCGTTCACCCGTCGCGACGATGGCTGGTACGCCGAGCGGTTCGCGACCCCGACGCTCACCCCGGCACCGGGCGCGTTCGCTGGTCGCATTTCCGTGCTCACGAGTCGGCAGGTCAGCTCGGCCACGACGATGCTCGTGGCGGTGCTTCAGCAGGCGGGCGCGCGCAGCGGCCGCATTCGCTTGGTGGGCGAGGAGACGGGCGGAAGCGCCGAGGGGCCGACGGCGGGCCAGATTCTATTTCTGCGGTTGCCCGCGAGCGGCGCGCGGGTGCGCATTCCCCTCAAGCGCACCGACGTGCACGCGCCATTCATCGCCGGCATGGGCGTGTTCCCTGACATCGATGCCACGGAGTCGATCGATGACCTGCGGGCCAATCGCGATCGCGCGCTGCTCGTGGCGCAATCAGCGCCGTGGTCCGTGGTGAATGAGGCGCTCCTGCATCGCACCGTGGGCCTGATGCGAGGCAGCCTCACGTATCGCGACTACGGCAACGGCCGCATGGTGACCTTGCCCACCGTGCAGCATGTGTCGCCCATCGGCGGCAGTGATGCGTTTCGCGTGCGCACCGTCTACGACGACGGTCCGGGCAAGACGATCTACTCGACCGACGTGGTGCGGATCGACGGCGATCGGCTCATCGAGGGTGCGCCGGGTGGCGCACAGGACACGCTCACCATCGCGTCACGGCGTGAAACCAAAGACGGCACGGAACTCGTGTTGCTCGGCCGCGGGATGGACAACAACCTGCCGGTCGAGTTTCGCTACACGTGGACACTGGGCATGGCGGCGGTGCGCAAGCTCAAGGAATTCCGCGCGCCGGGTGCTACCGCGTGGGAGTACCGGCACGTGTACGAATTGGCTACGCGAGGCGCTCCATGAGCCCTGAGAGGTTGCATGACGCGCGCACGTCCGTGCCGACCGAACGTGGCGTTTGCGAGACGAGGTAGCGACGTGTCGCACCGATCATGTCGGCGGTGCGGTCGAGACGATCCATATCGGCGGTCGTCGGTGAGGCCGACAGCTTCACCTCAATGGCCCAGCGCTCCTTGCCGAAGTCGAGCACGAGGTCGATCTCGTGCCCGTCGCTCGTTCGAAAAAAGTATGGCTCGACACGTTTGCCGTGCGCAGCAAGCTCACCGATGATCTGCTCGATCACATACCCTTCCCAACTGGCGCCAACCCATGGTTGGTTCAGCAGCGTGTGCTCGTCCGGCACGTTGAGCAGTGCGTGCAGCAGGCCGGAGTCCCGCCAGTAGAGCTTGGGGCTTCGCACGAGTCGCTTTCCGAGGTCGGCCTCGAAGGGCGGCAGCCGTCGGATCAAAAATGCCCCGACGAGAAAATCGAGGTAGCTGTTGACGGTGTGGTACGATAGACCGAGGCTCTGGCCGATACGCGACGCATTCCAGAGCTGTCCATGGACGGCGGCCAAGAGCCGAAGCAGCCGGCCGGTCACTTGCGGCTTGGCCGGCAGTCCCCACGCCGGCAGATCGCGCTGGACCACGAGGGCGAGATAGTCGTGCTGCCATTCGGGAAACGCCTGAGGTGCCAGGATGCCACCGTCCGGGAAGCCTCCTCGCAGCCAATGCGACGCGCGCCGAGTGCGCGCCAGTTCACTCCAACGCAGCGGGGTGAGTTCGATTGTGGACAATCGGCCGGTGAGCGACTCGGACGCGTGTGCGGCGAGGGCCGGGGCGACGGAGCCGAGCAACAGGAAGCGTCCATGTCGCTTGCGATCCTGGTCGATGGCGCCACGCACGCGCGCAAAGACCTCTGGCCACGCCTGTGCTTCGTCGAGGATGATCCGCGCGCGTCCCGTTGTACGTGCTGCCCACTCCAGGTCGAGGCGCAGCCGCTCGGATTCCTGCTCGAGGTCGTAGTACGCGCCACCGAGCGTCTGCGCCAAGGTGGTCTTGCCGCACTGGCGCGGCCCGACCAACGCGACCGCCGGAGAGCGGGCGAGACGCCGTCGAAGTTCGGAGAGCAGTGACCGCTTGACCATGCTTGCAAAATAGAATTACATTTCTATTATGCAAGACTCTGAAGCTACGCCATGAGCGCGCCAGCGCCATGAACACGCGAGCGGTTTGGACCTTCGACGCCGTCGTTCAAGGATTGCTGAACGGCGATTGCACGGCGCTGACGCCGGTCTTCGCCACCCGCAACGGCGACGCGCACTCGAGTGCCATCGTGCAGTGGGTGAGCGCCGGGGCGTTCGCCGCGGAGCCACAGGCGCTGGCCGAAGCGCTCACCACGGCCTGCTGGCTGGGGGAAGTCGACGTCGCGCGCTATCTGCTCGACCTCGGCGTCGATCCTGAGGCCGGCACCGGCACGGGCATGAATGCCCTGCACTGGGCGGCGAATCGTGGACAGCTGGCGGTGGTCGAGTTGCTGCTGTCGCGTGGGGCGTCCTTGACCGCGCTGAGCATGTACGGCGGTACGGCCCTCGATACGGCCGTGTGGTCGGCCGAGCATGAACCCAAGCCGGAACATGCCCGGATCATCGCGGCGTTGGTGCAGAGTGGGGCAGCGCCGAGCTGACAGCGCCGAGCCGACGGCGCGGCGCTGCCCCCGTCTGCCTATTCGAGTACGATCACGCTGAACGCGGCGTTGGCGACGTTCTGCGTCTGCATACTGTGGCAGTGGACGTTGACGGTAAGGTGGGACCCCTCCCCGGCCCAGCTTCCCACCGCGCAGGTCACGGGCGCGTTGCCGTTCGCGCCAACGAGGACGATCTCGCGGCCGTCGATATCCGGGCGCGCCAGATTGGTGAAGGTGACGGTGTAGTTCCCGGTCGAGTTGTGTACCACGAAGGTGTTGCTGTTATTCGATTGCGCCTTGTTCGCTGCGCTCGGAGAGTAGACGAAACCGAGTGGCGAGTCCGGCTGATCGGCGTTGACCCAGCCCCAGCGAGCGCCCGTGCGACCACGGGAAATCGTCATCGTATTGAATTGCGCGTCGATGAACAGCGGGTTATCGGTGATCGTGCAGTACACATTGGTGATGTTGGGTACGCTCCTGTTCTGGACATGGCACGATGTGCGGGGCGTGATGGCGGAAACGATCGATGCGGTTCCCTCCCCCGTTTCCTGTCCCATGTTCACCGCGTAGCGCCCGGTCCCGAGGCGAGAGCTGACCTGGACTCCACCCAGCGACGCGAAGGAGTAGCCGGCCAGGGCCGCCGCACTCGCCGACGCCGAGCTGTTGGAGAAGAAGGCCAGGTAGCCACCGAGCGTACCCGAGCCAAGCACGACGATGTTGAACGCAGTGTTCACTGCTTGAGCAGTGGTGAGACTGACGCAAAAGACGCTCGCTCGCAGGTCGTCACCGACGTCGGACCAAGTGGTCACGTTGCACGTCCGTCCGTCGTTGGCGTAGGGCGTGACAAAGACATTCTCGCGGAAGGTGCTCTTGCCGAACTTTGCGAGGCGCTCGAAGAGGACCTCGTATGTGCCGGTTGCCGTGCGCGTGGCGGTGATCGATCCGCCCGTCACATTCTTCCGATAGTTGCTGCTGGGAACATACGAAACGCCAATCGCCTCATTCAACCGTTCGACCCACGCGTACGCGAAGCGATCCCCTTCGTCCACCCGTATGACCCTGACGACCATTGCGCCGACCACACCGTCGACCGTCGCCTGAATGTTCACCGAGCCGGCGGAGACCGCCGTGATCACCCCAGTGGTCGCGTTCACCGACGCGATGGCGGGATTGACTGATGACCACGTCACCGCGCGTCCAGCGATCGCTGTCCCGCCTGCGTTCCGTGCCACGACGGTTGGTGTGAGCGTCGCGCCGATCAGCAGCTGTTTGAGATTGGGCGTGACCTCAACCGACGTGATGAGGGGATTCACGGTGAGGCTCGCCGTCGCTGACTTTCCTTCCGAGGTCGCCGTGATCGTCACCGGCCCAGTAGTCACGCCGACCACGTAGCCGCCCGAACTCACGGTGGCGCGATCTGGCATGCTCGAAGTCCAGGTGACCGTTCGCCCCGTGAGCACATTGTTGCTCGCGTCGCGCAGCGTTGCGGTCAGCTGCAGAAACGTGGCCACAAGAACCGTACCCGAGGCCGGAGTGATCGCGATGCTGTTCACCGGAACCGACGTCACGGTGATCGCGACCGTAGCGCTGACTCCCTCGGACGTGGCGGTGATGATCACGGCTCCAGGCGCGATACCGGTGACCACGCCCGTCGTGCTCACAGAGGCGAGGGTCGGCGTACCGGAGCTCCATACCACGGTGCGATTACTAAGGACGTTTCCAGCGGCGTCGCGAACCGTCGCTGTGAGCGGAAGCTGGCTGCCCGGCTGTACGGTGCCTGCCGCCGGCGTGAGCACGATGCTGCTCACTGGCACCGGCGTGACCGTGACCGCGGCGGTTGCGCTACGTCCCTCCGACGTCACGCTGATGGTGGCAGTACCGGCACTAACCGCTGTGACCACGCCGCCCTGCGAGACACTGGCGACGCCCGGGGACAGGCTGCTCCAGCTGAGGATACGCCCGGTCAACACGTTGCCAGCATTGTCGCGCACGACGGCCGCCAGTGGAGCGCTGGAGCCCACGGTGAGGGTCGCGGTCGCTGGCGTCAGGCTGATCGTGGCGATCGACGGCGCCGACACGGTCAGCGCACCGACGGCGATCTCGCCGAGGGCCGATGCGAGGATGCTGGTGCGGCCGGGGGCAAGTGTCGTGACGAGTCCGGTCGCACTCACCGTCGCCACGCTTTGCACGCTGCTACTCCACTGCACGGTCGGCGTCGGACTGCAGTTGGTGGCATTGAACGTCGCGGTGAACTGCCGCGTTTCACCCGCGGTCACCGTACTCGTTTCCGGAGAAACGCGCACGCTCGATACCGCGCAGGGTTGCGTTGTGGGGTCTCCCGAACTGCCGCAGGCAGCCATCGCACCGCTGAGAAGTACGGAAAGCGCAGCAACGCCCAACTGACGGCTGAAAGCGGCGCTCGAACGGTGGAAGGGTCGACTATTTCTCGACATGCAACACTCCGTGGATATGAATGGTGAGCAGGGTGATCACTTCGCTGTGTGCCTGCTGAAGCGCGAGCGAGAGCGCCGTCCACCGTCCAGTGTCCTGGAGGGTGGCATCAGCCCCGTGAGCGAGCAGGGTGGCTACGGCTGCCGGGTGTCCCCAGAGCGCGGCCTTCATCAACGCGCTCGAGCCGTCTCCGGATCGAGCGTTCACCGCCGCGCCGGCGTCCAACAACAGCGCAATCGCGTCGGCACTGCCGACGATGGCGGCGTACATCAGGGCGCGGTTGCCGTCGGCGGTTGCCACATCGGGATCCGCGCCGTCGGCCAGCAGGCGGCGCATGACCCGCACATCGCCACGTCCGGCGGCGTCGCATAACTCCGAATGCATGTCGGCCTGGTCGTGGGGGGCGAAGTGCACACGGGGCCGTCCGGCGGAGTCCGGATGGTCACCCGGACATCTGATATGGCAAAGCAAAGACCGACCGTAGCCAAGGCTGCGGTCGGCGGAGTAATCCCATACGTTGCAATGGATTGCGACGAGCCGGTCGGCTCTCAATGGCCGAGCTCGGCTTACGCGAATGCTGTCAAAGTGTAAAGCAATGTGTAAGGCAAAGCTGTAAGACGACGCTGTACGACCTGGTGGTTTGACACCGCGATGTTCAGTCGCCGATCAGGTCGAGTGAACGCAGACGTGCGTACAGCGTCGGTCGACTAATGTTGAGCAGGCGCGCCGCCGCCGCCCGGTTGCCATTCGTGCGCGCGAGTGCGTCGATCAACTGTTGCCGCGCGTCGGGTGCGGCCGGAATCTCGCGTGCCACGGACCACGGCGACGGACCGGTAATCTCCACCGGCAGATCGCTGGGCCTGATGACGTCGCCGCGACATTTGACGGCCGCGTGCTCGAGCGCCGCCCGCAACTCCCGCACGTTGCCCGGCCACGCGTATTCCCCGAGAAACTCCATCGCTTCGCTGCTGATCTCTATCGTGCGTTCGGCTGACCCGGAGACGCGGCGTAAGTGATCGGCCACCAGCATCGGCACATCTTCGGCGCGGGCGCGCAGCGGCGGTACCACCACCCGCACCCCCCGGATGCGATAGAGGAAATCCTCCCGCAGCGCACCCTGCGCGACCCGACTGGCGAGGTCACGGTGGGTGGCGGCGATGATGCGCAGGTCGACAGGTCGCGCACGCGTTTCGCCCAGACGAACGACCTCACGCTCCTGCAATACGCGCAGGAGCGATGCCTGTACGCCCAGCGAGATGTCGCCGATCTCGTCGAGAAAGAGCGTGCCGCCGTGCGCGGCTTCCACCAGGCCAACCTGATCGGCGATCGCGCCGGTGAAGGCGCCACGGCGATGACCGAACAGCTGGCTCGACAAAATCGACTCGGTAAGCCCCGCACAGTTCACGGCAATGAACGGTTTACGGGCACGCCGACTCGCGTGGTGAATCGCCTGCGCGACCAGCTCCTTGCCGGAGCCGGTCTCCCCCTCAACGAGGACCGTGGTATCGAAACTTGCGATGTCGCGGATCTCCTTCATCAGCACCTGCATCGGCAGGCTCGCGCCGATCAAGCCATCGAGGCGCGCCGGGAGCGTCGACGCAGGCACGTCGTACACATCGGTGACGTCGTACAGGTACAGTAGACGGCCACCGGGGCGCTGCGGGTCGTCGCGGCATTCGATCTCCACCCAATAGCGCCGACCGGTGCCCGTCGTCAGGCGCGTGGCCAGTCGCTCATCGCGCGACGGTGGTGACGCCACGAGGGCGAGTAAGGCCGCGCGATCGGCGATATCGACCTGCAGCAGGTCACGCCAGCGTCGCCCTTCGGCGCCGCCTTCGCTGAGTTCGAGAATGGACTCAGCCGTGCGAGAGGCGAAGACCACCATGCCATCAGCCGCGATGGAGAGCGCGCCGGTGCGCAGCTGATCCAATAGCCCCCGCATATCGGTGTTGGCGCGTTGCAACGCGCCGTTCACGTGACCGAGCTGCGTGTTCGCTTCGAGCAGCAACCCATTGCTTTCATCCAGGCGAGCCGTGCGCTCGCGTACCTGACCTTCGAGCCCGGCGCGCGCCTCGCGCAACGCGCTGTTGGCCGCAGCGAGTCGCAAGTGCGTGCGCACACGCGTGAGCAGCTCATCGCGGGAGACGGGCTTGGCCAGGAAATCATTGGCACCGGCGGCGAGTCCGGCCACCAGGTCCTGCACTTCATGACGCGCCGTGATCAGAATGATCGGCAGCGACTCAATCGCGAAGTCTTCGCGCAGCTGTTGGCACACGCTGAGGCCGTCGATGTCGGGAAGCATCACGTCCAGTAGCAGTAGGGCCGGCAGATCGGAGCGCTCCCGGATCGCGGCCACGGCCGATCGGCCGTCGCCGGCCGTCTCGATGCGATAGCCTTCCGGTGTCAGCAGGTTGCGCAACACGCGGAGGTTGATCGGATCATCATCGACTACAAGGATGCAGGGGCCGCTGTTCAACGCGAGTGCCGATCGCGTCGGCTCGACCGCGACTGCGTCCGCGACCGCGACCGCGTCGACGAGTGAGCGCATCGGTGGCGCTGTCCGATGATCCGGCACCTCGGCCACCGCCGTGAGATCGGCGATGGGCAGCGTGAACGAGAAGCGGGCGCCCTGTCCGGGCACTGACTCCAGCGCGAGCGTGCCGCCGTGCGCTTCGACGAGACGCCGGCAAATGGCGAGCCCGAGGCCCAGTCCCGTGCTCGTGGGCCCGATCGGCGACTGGCCATTCACATGCGGCGCCACGATTCGCGACTGCGCCTCGCTGCTGAGACCGATGCCCGTATCGATGATGCTCACCGTGATCAGCCCGTTGGCGTGCACGGCCTCCAAGCGAACGGTGCCTTGGGTGGTGAACTTGATGGCGTTGCCCACGAGATTCAGCAGGACTTGCTGCAGTCGTCCTTCGTCGGCGTGTGCGCGCGGCAAATCGGCGCTCACGTCGAGCGTGAGTGTCAGCCGCTTCGCAGCGGCGAGCGGTCGCATCAGCGCGAGCACGGTGCCGCCCACCGTCCGCACGTCGATCGCACCGCGCTGCAGCACAAGGTCGCCATGGCGGAGACGCGAGAGATCGAGAATGTCATCCACCAGCCGGGCGAGACGCTTGCCGCTGCTGGCGATCAGCGCGAGATCCTCCGACATCGTCGGCGATGTTGTGCCGTGGACGCCCGCGAACAGCGCATCAGCGAGTCCGATAATGCCGTTGAGCGGCGTGCGTAGCTCGTGCGACACATTGGTCAGGAGCTCGTCCTTCAGGCGGTCAACCGCGGACAGGCGCGCGGCGACCTCCCGTTCTCTGGCAAGGCGCGCATGCAGTGTGCGAAGGCGCGCGCGCACGGCAACCACTGTCGCACAAACGGCCAGCAGCAGTGCAAACAACCACGTGGCCGGTCGCTGATACCAGCGATACGGTACCTCGACGAGGACCGACGCCGTCTCAGCGCTGGCGACGCCCTCGGGGCTGATTGCTTGCACACGGAATGTGTACTGGCCGGGTGCAAGCTTCGGATAGCGTGCCGCACGTCGTGCACCGGCGTCCACCCACGTGTCTTCAAGACCCTCGAGGCGGTAGCGGAATCGCACCTTCGTCGGATTCGTGAACGACGGCGCCGTGTACATGAACTCGAGATCTCCCCCGCCGGCGAGGGTGCGGACCGTCGGTGATGTCCGCGACGCGAAGGACAGCGGCTCATCGTTGACACGTACCTCGGTCACTACCACCGGCAGCGCGACGGCGCTTCGCACCCGCGGATCGAAGATGGCGAGTCCTTTGATTGTAGGCACCCAGATCGTGCTGTCGCGCATCTGCCAACCGGCCCATTGAATCCAGCCTTCGGTTTCGTCGCTCGGCATGCCGTCGGCGCTGCCGAACGACTGTGGATGGAGCAGGCGCAGCGTGCCATCCGCGACCGAGTCGAGCTCCGACAATCGCAGACGCGACACTCCGCGATTGCCCGTCGTCCAGAGCGATCCGGCGCCATCGTCGATGAGACGTGAGACGAAGTCGTCGGCCAATCCGTTGGCCGTGGTGATGCGCGCAAACCGACCATCGCGACGTCGCGTGATGCCGCCGCCGTAGGTCGCGATCCAGAGCGTACCGCGGGCCTCGGCGCGTTGGTCCTCATGGACATCGCGAACCACGTCATGCCCCAATCCATCGGCCGTCGTAAAGCGCGCGATGCTGTCGCCCTGCACGCGCACAAGTGCACCGGCGGTTCCGAACCAGAGTGCGCCATCGCGGGATTGCCGGATCGAACTGACATTGCGGAGATCACGGAGGCGTCCGGCCAGCAGATCGACCGGTTTCCCGTTGCGCAGTTCGGCCACACCGCTCGTCCGACCCAACAGCAGCCGTGAATCGCGATCGCGGAAGACGGCGCGTACGGCGTTGAGGTCCGCGCTGTCGAACGCAAATGTCGTTCGGCGTTCGGTTGCGTCACCGCCGTTCTCGAAGCGCGTCACGCCAAGCAGGTGGGCTACCCAGAGTGTGCCGTCGCGGTCAGGATGCAGCGCCGACACGCCATCGAGACCGCCGATCGTGGTCAAGCGACCATCGCTCCATCGCTGCAGGCGCCAGTCGGAAATCCAGACATGGCCGGCGCGGTCCTGCACCACCGACCAGATGTCGTCCCGATACAGGCCGTCGCGCTGCGTGAGGCTGCGAACGCGAACAGGACTCCACTGAATCAAGCCCCGTCCATTGGGCGCGGCCCAGACGTTCCCCTCGCGATCGACCAGGAGCGCGCGGGTGCGGCCGTCGGGGCTGGGCGGTGCCTCAGGCCACACCGATTCGGCGACCCCACCTTTCCAGCGCACGACGCCGCGGTTGGCAGTGCCCATCCAGAGAGTGCCGTCGCGTTCTTCGGCCGCACTGGTGCCACGTAACGCCGGCTGTTCGCCGCGCACGTTCAGCGGGCGAAGCGCACCGCGCTCCCAGATGTGCGTGCCCGTCTCGCCCACGACCCAGAATCCGCCGGCCCGACGCGGAGCAAATCGGGCCACGCCGGCGCGGGCCGGGTCGGTGCCCACCGGAACAAGTCTGACCGTTGATTCGCCGAGGATGACGATGCCGGCCGACGTCGCCGCCAGCATGGTGCCGTCGGCGTCGCGCGTGAGATCGGTGACGCGCGCGCTCGGGAATCCAGCCGCCGCATCGAAGCGTCGGGTCGTGCGCCCCGCGAGATGCACAACCTGTCCGGCCATGCCCACCCACACGCTGCCATCGCGATCGCGGACGACGGCGGTGGGACGGCTTCCCCATCCGCCGGCGGGCGGCTCGAGCGCGACGAACGCACCGTCGGCAAATCGCGACAGATCGCCGGCGTCGGTGACTGTCCAGAATCCGTCGGGATCAGGGAGCAAGGCGACGATGCGATCGTTGCGCAGACCGGGCGTGTCGCGGCTGGTGCGTGTTTCGAAGCGGACACCGTCGAAGCGGGACAGTCCCGCAAATGTGGCCACCCACAGAAATCCGTCGGACGTCTGTACGATGCCGGACACGGAGTTCGCCGGCAGACCATGCTCGGAGGTCCAGACGCGTTCGCGATAGCGATCCGTCCCGATTTGCCGCGTCGACGCGGGCGACTGCGCGCGCGCATCACGCCACGCGCCTAAGAGCGCGAGCGACAGCAGCAGCGGCAAGGAACACGTGATCAATCCGCCCAACGGCGGGAACGAGCGAAGGGCGCGAGACGTGCCGTTGAGACTCACGAGGTGCCGGTGGCATGATGAACGACGTGCCGCCAGTGCGAGCGAAATACTCGGTAGGTGGGAACGCGAATATCGGAGCCTGTGGCAGACAGGTCAATTCGACGTGGGCTCTGCCGCACGGGTGGCGGAGAAGATGATGCCGCCGCCATACTTCCCGGCGAAGGCGACGAGTCGACTGTCCGCACGCTAGCTTGGCAGCGGGTGCACCGGTGCACCCCTGCATCCCGCCCGTAGAGGAGTGTGCTTGTGTCCTCCCGTTCCAAAGTTGCCCCGCAGTACGATGTCATCGTGGTCGGCTCCGGCGCCGGTGGTGGCATGGCCGCCTACCAGCTGTCGGTACAGGGGCTCAAGGTGCTGCTGCTGGAAGCGGGGCGGGACTACGACCCGGTCACCGAAACGCCCATGTTCCAGACGCCGAAAGACGCCCCCCTGCGTGGCAGCGGTAACGCGGACAAGCCGTTCGGTTTCTACGATGCCACGGTCGACGGCGGCTGGCGCGTGCCTGGCGAGCCGTTCACGACGGCACCGGGGAGCCAGTTCAGCTGGTGGCGTTCGCGCATGCTGGGCGGACGCACCAATCACTGGGGGCGTATCTCCCTGCGTATGGGCCCGTACGACTTCAAGCCCAAGTCGCGCGACGGGCTCGGTGCCGACTGGCCGATGACGTACGACACGATGGCGCCGTACTACGACAAGACGGAACTGCTCATCGGCGTGTACGGCGGTGACGACGACTTGGAGAACACGCCGCGCTCCTCACCCGGCGTATTGCAGCCGCCGCCGGCCGCGCGCTCGTATGAGCTGCTGGCCAAGCAGGCGTGTGATCCGCTCAAGATTCCCGTGATCCCCGCGCACCGCGCCGTGCTCACGCAGCGACAGGACGCGATGCGTTTGCCGGCCAGGCTGCACCCCGGCAATGCGCTGGCGCAGCGCGTGCTGCGCAAGAGCATGAACGATCGCATGGCCTGCTTCTACGCCACCGACTGTGGCCGCGGCTGCTCCATCAAGGCGAACTTCCAGAGCACCACGGTGCTGCTGCCGCCAGCGATGGCCACCGGCAACGTCACGTTGATCACCGATGCCATGGTGCGCGACGTGACGCTCGATGCGCAGGGCAAGGCGACTGGCGTGCATTACATCGACAAGCTCACGCGCGCTGATCAGCACGTGACGGCGAAGGTCGTCGTGCTGGCCGCCAGTGCCTGCGAAACGTCGCGCATCATGTTGAATTCCAAGAGCACGATGTTCCCGAACGGCATCGCCAACAGCAGCGGCGTGGTCGGCAAGTATCTCATGGACACCGTGGGCGCCGGACTGTCGGCCCAGATCCCAAGGCTCGAAAGCTTGCCGCCGGTGAATGAAGACGGCACGGCCGGCATTCACATGTACATGCCGTGGTGGAAGTACGGCGACCAGAAGGCCGGCAAGATGTCGTTCGCGCGCGGGTACCACATCGAATTCGGCGGCGGTCGCGGCATGCCCGGTCCCGGCATCTTCGGTGGCCTCGAAAGTTTCACGCAGGGTGCGTACGGCAAGAAGTTCAAGGAAGAAGCGCGTCGCTACTACGGCTCGTTCATGTACTTCGACGGCCGTGGCGAGATGATTCCGAACGAAGACTCGTATTGCGAGATCGATCCCGTCGCGGTCGACCAGTGGGGCATTCCGGTACTGCGTTTCCACTGGAAGTGGTCGGAGCATGAAATTCAGCAGGCGGCGCACATGCACGCCACGTTCGCCGAGATCATCGGCAAGATGGGCGGCACGGTGCAGGGCACGGTGCAGACCGACGGCAACAAGGCGATCGCGGCCGGTGGGTCGATCATCCACGAAGTCGGGACGGTGCGCATGGGCAGCGATCCGAAAACGTCGGTGCTCAACGAGTTCGGTCAGTCGTGGGATGTGAAGAATCTGTACGTCACCGACGGAGCGACGTTCGTGTCGAACGCCGACAAAAACCCCACGCTGTCAATCCTCGCGCTCGCGTGGCGCAGCTGCGACCATCTCGTGGAAGAACTGAAGCGGGGGAATCTCTGATGAGCGACGACGTGAACGACGAAACGCCGGTTGTGCACGGCATCGCGCGGCGCGATGCGCTGAAGGCGATGGCCGCGGCGGCCATGGTACCCATGCTGCCCACGCCGTCGTCGGCCACACCGGCCGCACCCGTGCCGCGCACACCGCTGCCGATGCTCGACGACGCGCAACAAGCCAAGCGCAAAGGCCCGCGCGGCACGCCCAGTGATCCCGTGCTGCAGGTGGCCAAGGCCGACTGGCCCATGCGCCTGCAGCTGCGCGAACTGGCCACACTCACCGCGCTGTGCGACATGATCATCCCGGCCGATGGCAAGAGCCCGGCGGCGTCGACGGTCGGCGCGCCAGCGTACATCAACGAATGGGCCAGCCGTCCCGGCGGCGACGCATCGCTCGTGCGCGTGCGCGGCGGGCTGGCGTGGCTCGATCGTGAATCGAACACGCGCTTCGGCAAGCGATTCCATCTCGCCACCAACGCCCAGCGCACCGCGATCTGCGACGACATCTGCTACCTGCCGAAGGCCAAACCGGAGCATCAGTTCGCCGCGCAGTTCTTCGACACGATTCGAGACCAGACGGCGACGGCGTTCTACACCACACCGCAGGGCTGGAAAGACCTCGGCTACATCGGCAACGTGGCGATCCCGAAATTCGAAGGACCGAACGCGGAGATTCGTCGGAAAATCGGGCTGGAGTGAGTGCGCGACGCAGGCGCGTGATCCGTTCGACCGCGGCAGCCTTTACGTCGCAGTTCGGAAGCTTCACCATCAGTCTCGGGGTCACCGTCACGCTTGCACGCCTGCTGGCCCCAAGTGATTTTGGGATCTACGGCGTCGCCTTCGCGATCACCGGATTTCTGGACTTCGCCCGACAGGGCGGACTGGTCGTGCCGGTAATCCAGAGCGAGTCGCTCACGTCCGCGCAGCTGAACACCCTCGTGTGGTTCAATGCGGCGCTGGGGCTGCTCCTCACGCTGGCGCTGCTCGCGGTCGCGCCGCTCGCCGGCCATCTCTACGGTGAGCCGCAATTGGCCGCCGTCATCAGTGCGCTCGCGATCGGCTTCCTGGTGGGCGGCCTGTCCGCCCAGCACGCCGCCCTGCTCAAACGCGAGCTGCGGTTCGCTGCGCTTGCCACGTGCGAGATCAGCGCTCTCCTGGCGGCTGGTGCGCTCGCCATCGCCGCCGCGCGTAGCGGCGCCGGCGTGTGGGCGCTCGTGGTGTTTCAGCTGGTGCGCGAAGTCGTGCTGTCAACGCTGGTGGTGGTGGTGTCGCGCGTGCGCGTGCGGTGGCCCGACCGACACGTCACTCTCGCACCGCTGTTGCGCTTCGGCGGCGTGATGATGGCCTTCGAACTGCTCGGCTATCTGAATTTTCGTGCCGATAATCTCATCGTCGGCTTGGCCCTCGGTCCCGCCGCTCTCGGCTTCTACAGCAAGGCCTACGAGTTTCTGCTACTGCCGGTGAATCAGATCGGCACGCCGCTGGCTGGCGTCGCGCACGCCACGCTCAGTCGACTGCAGCGTGACCCCGAGCCGTACCGCCTTTTTCTGCGGAAAGCGCTCTTGGTCTCGACGGGCCTCGTGCTGCCGGCCACCGTGTTTCTGTGGTGGAACGCAACTGCCGTCGTGGAATACGTGCTCGGGCCTCAGTGGAGACCCACCGTCGACATCGCGCGCGCGCTTGCCCCGGCGGCCGCCTGCATGAGTGTGACGACGGCGATGGGCTGGATCTTCCTCTCGCTCGGTCGCGCGAGGCGCCAGCTGTGGTGGGCCGCAGGCACGACGATGCTCACCATCGTGTCGTTCACGCTCGGACTGTCCGGCGGCGCCGTCGGCGTGGCGTACGCCTTCAGTATCAGCCGTGTGTTGCTGCTCGTGCCGACGCTGATGTTCACCTGCCATGGCACCTTTGTGCGGTGGAGCTCCTTACTCGCCACGGCGGCGCGACCGTTGGCGGCGAGCGGCCTCGCGGTACTGACGTCGGTCTGGTTGGATCGGCAGTATGCGATGTCGCCCTGGACGCTGCCGCGCAACGCCATCGTGTTCGCCCTCGTGTACGCCGCCGGTTGGTGTCTCACCCGAGGTGGTCGCCGCGAGCTGCGTGAATATTGGCCGACCGCTCAACCGCTTGTGCCGCATGCGTAGTCGGCGCCTCAAACTCGGGGTCATCACCGACGAGTTCTTCGACGCGTCACTCGGTCGCCTCGGTGGGTTTGGATGGGCGGCACGCCAGGTTGGCGAGATCTTCAATGGAGATCCGGCGCTCGGCGTCGACGTCGTGTATGTGGCCGGTGAACATCTGGCCGATAACACACGCACCGAGGCCATGGTACATGGCTCGCGCGTGATACTTCGACGTCCGACTCGGCTCGCGAACATGGCGGCCATGCAGCGTGAGCGTTTCGACCTCATGCTCACGATCGACTACAACCACGGCTACAGCGTGTACCTGCGCTCGTTGCCGCGCACGCCGGTCATCGTGTGGGTGCGTGATCCGCGCACGCCAGCGGACGCCGCGCGGATCAACGCCGTGCGGCTCCCCGACGCGCCGACAGAACCGCCGCAAGGGTTGATGAGTCACGACGGTCGATCGCTGGCCCGCATTGCACGAGAGTCGACGCTGTTGCGGCGGAAGCTGCTGCTCGCCACCCCGACGCCCTTGCTGGTCACGAAACTCTCGGGCGCGTACGGATTCGAGCCGTGGGACTTTCATCTCCTGCCCAATCCGCTGCGCTTCGACCCGGTGGTGCGCGTGAAGAGCGAACGCCCCACGGTGGTATTCCTTGCCCGTCTCGATCCGTACAAACGCCCGTGGATCTTCAGTGCGCTCGCCACGCGCTTCCCTGACGTTGACTTCCAGTTTCTCGGTCAGTCGCACTTCAGCGGTGCGGGGGCCTTTTCGCTGCGTGATCTTCCGCCCAACGTGCGGCTGCTCGGTCATGTCGGTGAAGCGGAGAAGCAGCGCCTGCTGTCGGCAGCATGGGTGGCGATCAACACGTCGGTGCACGAGGGGTTAGCGGTGAGCTTTCTCGAGGCGCTGGCCTGCGAAACGCCGCTGCTGAGTTGCGTCGACACCGGATTCACCGTGTCGCGATACGGCATTTTCACCGGACGGTTCGATGGATCAGGGATGGAGTCACTCGATGCCTTCACCGCTGGTCTGCAACAGTTGCTCGACCATGCGGAACTGCGCGCAGAGCTGGGCCGACGTGGCCGAGAGTGGGTTCGCGCCACCCATACCGTCGACACGTTTCTCGCACACTTCGAAAGGCTGGCCGTGCACGCGGGGGCCCGCCGGTGACGCTCGTGTCGATTGTCATCCCCACGCGCAACCGTCGGCAGCTCTTGCCCGAAACGATAGCGACCGTACTCGAGCAGAACCGAACGGACTGGGAGTTGATCATCGTGGACGATGGCTCCATCGACGAGACACCGACGTACCTGCGGTCTGTTGACGATCCGCGTTGCCGTTCCATCCGGCTCGCCGTCTCAGCGGGATCATCCGGCGCCAAAAACGCTGGGTTGGCGCTCGCTCGTGGCGAGTTCTGCATGTTCCTCGATGATGATGATCTGTTGCGCGGCAATGCGCTCGACCTGTTGTGCGCGGCGCTGCGGGCGACGCCGGCGGCCTTGGCGGCGAGTGGCGCGTGCCGCCTGTTTCACGAAGATGGCAACTCGTCGCGCGTGTACCGACCCGCCCGCCCCTCGGTGCGCAGCATATGGCGCGAGGTGTTGTTTGGATGGTGGTCGAATTCGGGTCAGAATCTGTTTCGTACCAGCGTCGTGCGCGAGATCGGCGGATTCGACGTAGATCTGCGCGCCACGCAGGACCGCCAACTGTGGCTCGATGTGTCGCGACGTGGGTTGGTGTGTCTCGTCCCCGATGTGGTGCTGGAATACCGTCAGCACCCCAATCAAATGCCCAAGGGCGCCGACATCGAGGCCGAACGCCAGTTCATCTTCGACCGCTTTGTGGAGTCGCTCCCGGTTAGCCAGCAGGTGGAAGGGCGACGGATCCGTCGCGCCGCGACGCTCGTGACTCAAGCCGAGCAGGCGCGCGCGCGTGGCGACTTTGCGGTGGCGACCACGCGACAGCTGCAGGCCCTCGGGACCGCGCCGCAGCTGCTGTCATCACCGCTGCTCGCGCGTCCGCTCTGGTGGACGCTGAAGAAGAGTGTGCTGCACCGGGCCGTCCCGTGAGAATCGCCTTTTTGATCGGCCAGTTTCCAGCGCTCTCCGAGACGTTCATCCTCGATCAGATCACGACCCTCATCGATCGTGGTCATACGGTGCGGATCTTTTCTGAGCGACGTGGTACCGACGCTCGCGTACACTCGGCCGTCGAAGAGTACGGACTGCTGGCGCTCACGCGCTACGAGCAGCTGCCAGTCAGCATCTGGAGCCGTTTTTCGGCGCTGTGGAGGCTGTGGTCGGGTACGCGCTCGCACTGGCGCGCGCTGGATGTGCTGCGCCATGGTCGTGACGCGGCCTCGCTCAGACTGCTCTGGGCGGCGCAATGGATGGGCGATGACGCGACCTTCGATGTGATCCAGTGCCACTTCGGCGCGCTTGGCCGCAAGGCGGTGCAGCTCAGAGCAATCGGCGCGTTGTCGGGGCCCATCGCAACCGCGCTGCACGGCGAGGACATCATCAACTATCCGAAGCGGTTTGCCGACACGCACTACGATGCGTTGTTCGAGAGTGGCGATCTGTTTCTGCCGATCAGTGCGCGCTGGAACGACACCTTGGCCGCGCTTGGCTGTCCGATAGACCGCCTGGTCGTGCATCGCATGGGTGTCGATCTCGAGGAGTTTCAACCGCGCGGTACTGATCCCGAGCCGGTGCGTATCCTGCGATTGCTGTTGGTGGCTCGACTGGTCGAGAAAAAGGGTATCGAGGATGCCATTCGCGCCGTGTCGCAGCTCCAGTGCGAGTATGAGTTCGTGATCGCGGGTGATGGACCGCTTCGCGTGTCGTTGGAAGCGCTGGCTGCTGAACTCTCGTCAAACGGCGCGATCCGCTTTATCGGAGCGCGGCACCGTCACGAGGTGCGGGCGTTGATGCAATCGTCTCACGTGTTCCTATCACCCAGCCGAACAGCGGCCGATGGCGACATCGAAGGCGTCCCGGTCGCGATAATGGAAGCGATGGCCAGCGCGCTCCCCGTCGTAAGCACGCGACATAGCGGCATTCCGGAGTTGGTGCAGGACGACGTGTCGGGATATTTGGTCGACGAGGGCGACGTACACGCGCTCACCGATCGCGTGTCTCGGCTGGCGGCTGACACAGCGCTACGTGCGCGCATGGGCCGCGCCGGGCGTCGCATCGTCGCCAACGATTGGGATATCCGCGTGCTCACCGGGCGGTTGGAGTCGCTCTATCGCACGCTCCGGAGATCCGCGCGGTCAGCGCCGTAGCGACGCGATGGCGTGTTCGTCGTCGGCCGAGCAGGGTGTGAACACCACCATGCTCAGGCCATCGGCACCATCGACCGCGAACGTCGAGTATTCGAGCGCGATTGGGCCGGCGATCGGATGCACGAAACGCTTCAGCCCCGTCCAGCTGCTGCGCACGTCGTTCTCCGCCCAGAGGCGGCGAAAGTCGGCGCTCGTCGTCAGCAGCTCGCGGGCAATCGGCACCGCGTCCGGAATCTGGCCGGCGCGAGTCGCATCGAGGCGAAAGGCCGCCAGCGCGAAGCGCGCGTCGGATTCCCAGCCATCCCAACGCGGCTGGTCCGCCGGCTCACTGAACAGCCGACGCAGCACGTTGCGTTCACTGACCGGTAGCAACTCGTAATCGGTGAGCACAGTGGCGGCAGCGGCGTTCCACGCCACGATATCCCACGTGGGCGTCTTTACGATCGCCGGACTCGCGCGCATCGCCTCCAGCACGCGCTGGACGGCGGAGGACACCGTCGGCGCCTCGTACCGATCAGCGGTACTCGCGCGTGGCGGCGGACGGTGACGCGCCAGCAAGAAGAGCAATTCGCGCGCGGCCGCGTCGAGTTCGAGCGCATGTGCCAGACGTTCGAGCACCTCGTCCGACGGTGGGCCGCCGCGTCCCTGCTCGAGCCAGGTGTACCACGTCACGCTCACGCCGGCTCGCGTGGCAACCTCTTCGCGCCGCAATCCCGGCGTGCGGCGCCGTCGTGCGGTCGGACTTGCGGCTGGCATCACCCGCCCACGGCGGTCGCGCAGAAACGCACCGAGCGATGTGGCCGGATCCAATAAGCTGTTAGCCGTCATACCCGTATACGCTCCCGGCTTTGCCGGATCCGTGCGACACACGATTGTGCGCGCACATCGCGAACCATGCCACGCTGCTCAACGTCAGGCGATGTCACCCATAGCGGGAGTAAGTATACATGCGGGTCTTCGTTACCGGGGCCAACGGCTTCATCGGCAGTGCCATTGTTCGCGAACTCACGAGTGCGGGCCACGACGTACTTGGCCTTGCGCGCAGCGAGGCATCCGCGCGCGCCGTCGAGCACCTCGGCGCCGCGGTTCATCGCGGCGACGTGACCGATCTCGCGAGTCTCGCCGCCGGCGCGCAGGCCTGCGACGGTGTCATTCACACCGCCTTCAATCACGACTGGTCCATTGGGCGCGATGTAGCCGCGCAGGACGATCGGCGCGCCGTTGACGCGATCGTGAGCGCGCTCGAAGGAACAGGCAAAGCGTTTGTCTCCACGTCGGCCACCACCGTCCTGGCCGGTCCGCGCACGGGTACCGAGCACGACATGCCCACGCCGGGCGCGGCGGCGGCGCTGCGAGCACCGTCCGAGCATGCCGTGCTCGAGGCGGCCAGTCGTGGTGTGCGCTCAAGTGTCGTTCGGCTGCCCCCGTCGGTGCACGGAACCGGTGACCATGGTTTCGTGCCGATTCTGATCGACGTCGCACGTCGCGCGGGATTTGCTGCCTATGTAGACGACGGCACGAACCAATGGCCCGCGGTGCATCGCGCCGATGTGGCGCGCCTATTCCGGCTCGCGCTCGACGGTGCGGCCGCCGGTTCGCGCTGGCACGGCGTTGGCGAGGAGGGCGTCGAAATGCGGGAGATTGCCCGCGCGATCGGCGACGGACTCGGTGTGCCAGTGCGAAGCCTTCCCGCGAGAGACGCTGAAGCGCATTTCGGGTGGTTTGCCGGCTTCGCCGCGATTCACAACCCCACGTCGAGTGTGCACACACGGTCGTCGCTGTCTTGGATGCCCCACGGACCTGGGCTGGTGGAAGATATCGGGAGCGGGGGATACTTCGCGTGACCTGAGTGGCGGCGCAGTCGAGCGCCGCTCACTCGGACGCGCCGCACTCCAACAACAACCGTTCCACCGCCGCGAAGTCGCCATTGCGTGGGCCGTTCTCAGCCCCGTGGCGACACCAGCCTAGCGGCGTGCCGTGATGATGCGCGTCCCGCGAGGTGACAAGGGCGCGTCCGGCCGGCACACGCAAAATCGCCGCTACGCAGTCGGCCGAACCTCGCCACGACGCACAGTGCAGGGCGGTGCCCGAGTCGTGTCCCGGCGTGGACGGGTCGAAGCCTAACTCCAGCATCAGTTCCACCGCCGGCGCGTCGCCGTCCCACGCGGCATCAGTAATGGCCCGATGGTCCAGCGCCTCGAGTGACGCCACCAGATCCGAATGCTCGCGCACCAGCGCACGTGCCGCCTCGACATCCGTGCGACGACAGGCCAGGCGAAGCCGCTGCACCGGCGTGGCGAACGACCGCATCGCGGCCAGCGTGTCGTCGTGCCCGAACTGTGCGGCAACCTCCAACGGCGAACGATTGCTGCCGATGGTCCAGAAGTACATGTGAAAGCTGCTCGGCGGCCTCTCGGCGTAGGCGCCGCGACTCGTCTGCTCGTCCAACAGGGCGGGATGCTCGTGCAGCAACGCCACGGCGCGATCCGTGAGCCCCAGCGCCGCCGTCATGAAGATGTCGGTGTGGGCACCGCGCTCCACGAGATACTGCGCCAGCGCGTAGCGCCCCGCGTCGCGCGAGCGATCGAGCATCCATTCGGCCGGCGTGGCGCGGTGATCCACGTCGCGCACATCGATGTCAGCGTCCGCATTGAGCAGCAGATCGATCACACGGCGGGATCGCGCGAAGTGCAATGGGGTTTGTCCATCGCCGCCGCGCTCATGCACGCACGCTGGGTCGGCGGAGATCATCGTGGCGAGCAGGTCCGCGTTGTCGAGATGGGCCGCTGCACAGGCATCGGGAATGGCACCCGCCGCAAGCAGTCGTTCAGCGGCCGCGCCCGTGGCCACGTGTAAGGCGTGAAATGGGCCGGCCCACCACGCGCTGCGCGCATTGGGGTCGGCCCCGAGCTCGAGCAGCACCTCCACCATGGCCAGGTTGCCGGCATTCGCGACGATGGCCGGCGCGTCGAACGGAAACACCGGTGCGTTGATGAACGGCCGGAACTCCGCGTGCTGAGCGAAGAGCAAGCGTACTGCGTCGGCGTCGCATCGCCGCATCGCGTCGTGCAGCTGCTGCATGGGAGACAATGGCTGCTGGGTCGTCATGTCGGATGCAGTGTGGGAGCGCCGTGTTCGGATACGCGCGGACGGCATGCGGACAGCATACGGTAGCGTCGTGGCGAGTCAGGCGAAAGCGTGCCGACCTGAGGTGGACTGGCACGCGCCGTGCATGATATCGCCGTTTGTCGCCTCGACCACGACCCGTCATCATCGTCCCCAGCACATGTCAGACACTCCCGACACGCCGGCCATTCCCGGCGAACCAGCATTCAAGGACGGCGCGGTCTCGTTCGGTGCCTTCTATCCCAAGAACTATCTGCTCGCCGTGTTCGCGGACGTGCCGACGGCCAGAACGGCGGCCGATCATGTACTTGGCGAGGGCTTCTCCGCGGACGAGGTGATCGTCGCTTCCGGAGCGGACGTGCTGGCGCATGAGCGGGACGTCGAGGCCGAGAAGGGCCTCTTCGCGAAGATCGGCGAACAACTCTCCAAGCTGTACACTGATGAGTCCGCAGATGCCAAGACCCTGCTGCGTCTCGCGGCACAAGGCGCGGCGTTCGTACTGGTCTACGCGCCGGAGGACGACCAGACCACGACGGCTGCGGCAATCCTCCGCAACGCTCGGCCATCCGTCATGCGCAAGTACGGCACCCTCGCCATTGCCGAGTTGAGCTGATCTTGCCCCTGCCGGTCGTAGCGCCCTCTTCTCCGGCTCAGCCTCCTGACGTAGTTTCGACTGTTCTCCCTGTGTCCCACCTGCACACGGCAGCGGTCATGAGTACGTTGGCGCCCATCACTGTGTCCGTCACTGTGGCCTGCTCGCCCGAGCAGGCATGGCACGCGTTCACCGATCCCGCCGCCATCATGGGGTGGAACTTCGCGTCGCCCGACTGGCACTGTCCGGCCGCTCGCAACGATCTCCGCGCCGGTGGCACCTTCTCGTACCGGATGGAAGCACGAGACGGGTCGATGGGCTTCGACTATGAAGGCACGTTTCTCGGAGTCGCGCCGCACCGTACGCTGCGCCTCGCGCTCGGTCCCGATCGCGAGGTGCGTATCGAGTTCGCGCCAACGGATCACGGCACGATCGTGAGCCAGACGTTCACGCCGGACACCGACGTTCCGGCCGAGCAACAACGCGTGGGTTGGCAGTCCATCATGGACAACTATCGCGAGTATACGAACCGCGTGACGTGAGGAGTGCGCTCCTGACCTTCGACGACGTCACTCACCTCGCCGGCGCCTTGCCCAGCGCCGAAGTTTCCACGAGCTACGGCACGCCGGCACTCAAGGTGCGTGGCAAGCTGTTCGCGCGACTCTGGGAAGACGGCACCACGCTGGTCTTGCGGGCGCCCGACCTCGTGCGTGATCACCTGCTGCAGACCGATCCCGTCACCTTCTTCGTGACCGATCACTACCGCGGGTATCCCTACGTTCTCGTACGACTCCCTTAGATCACGGCTGATCGTATGGAACCGCTGCTCGAAGAGGCGTGGCGCGACGTCGCGCCGAAGTCGATGCGGGCGAAGCGCTGACGCGCGGTCGCACACTTACACTCCTCGCGCATTCCTGTTCTACTAGAACGAGCCCGTGACACCCACTGACGGGAGTCGCGTATGCTGCCACCTCTTGACGAGTTGGTCGAAGCAACCGTCGCACCGCGTTCCGTAACCACCGCAGTGACTCCCCGACATGACCAAGCGAGCGATACCATTGCACGTGAAGTCGGTTGGCGACCTGAAGGACGGCGCACCCTGTGCGGTCGTGGGTGGGACGCACGCGGGGAAGTCCGGTATCGTCCGCGACATCAACACGAGTAAGACCGGACACGTGACGATTACTGTCGTTCAAGCCAACGGCTCACGCTTCAAGACGCTGGCCAAGAACGTTATCATCGCAGGCCACGCTGGCGCCTAACGGCAGGCGCTATGCTAGCGCTAGCTCGTCAGCACCTCGCGCTCCAGCCGCACATAGCTCGCTTCCATGCCGGTCGTCATGCCCGTCGCCAGGATCATGTCGCGCAGCTCCTTGCGCGGGTACGTGATCACGAGGCTGAGCAGCGTGCCGCCATCAACGGCCGTCAGCGTGAGTTCGTTGCGCGTGGACGGCCCCGGCGTGCCGATCATGCGCTCCGTGGTCACGGCCCGGTGCGGCGCGGCGCTTTCCAGCAGCTCGCCTTCAAATCCGAAACGCTCCGTGCCGTCGGCCGAGGCCCACTCGTAGCGATAGCTGTCGCCGACCTGCTGCGCCACTTCGCACACGGGCATCGTCCAGCCGTCGGGGCCGAGCAACCAGCGCTGCATGAGTGCCGGCTCGTGATGCGCGCGCCACACCTGGTCCACGCTGCCGCTAATCACGCGGCTCACACGCGCTTGGAGGTCGTTGAGGAGTTGTGAATCGGTCGCGCGGCCGATCGCGAACGACGCGAGATCGGCCAGCACCGTGTCGATCTGGCTCATGGCCGACTTCATGCCTTCCATCATGCCCATCTGCACGAGCTGCTCCATCGACTCGACGGAGTTGAAGAACGTCGTGCTCCGAAACCGTGAACCGGATCCGGCGGACTCAAACGTGAACACCATGCGCATGGTCGGCATCGCGTCATTGCGGACGCCGTGCTCGTCGGCGAAACCGTCTTCCACTTCGAACGCCCGGTACGGCTCGACCGACAGGAAGCGGAACCAGCCGTTGGAGCGCGTACCATCGGGGCCGGTCATGTAGTAGTGCGAGTAGCCGCCGACGGCCATGTCGTGACGCGTGAAAGTCGCTGGCCACTCCACCGGCCCCCAGAAGCGCTCGAGCTGGCGCGGGTCGGCGTAGGCATCCCATAGCCGCGTGAGCGACACGGGATAGTCCGCCACGATGGTGAGCGTCAGGTCCTGCGCGTTGGAGATCACGTCGGTGATGGGCATTGCTATTCCCGGGTACGGTGAGGAGTGGAGAGGACGTCGTCGAGCTGGCTGAAACGCGAGATCCAGAGCTGTTCGAGCTGAAGCAGCAGCGCGCGAGCCTGCGCGATGCGCTCGGGGTTACTGCGGACGATCCGTTCCCGGCCCCGCGATTCCTTGCTCACCAGCCCAGCCTCCTCAAGAACGGCCACGTGCTTCTGCACGGCCGCGAAGGACATGTCGTACCGCCGCGCCAAGGCGGTCACGGAGGCCGGCTCGCCCGCGAGCAGACGCGCCACGATGTCGCGTCGGGTCGTGTCGGCGAGGGCTCGGAAGAGCTGATCGAGCTCAGGGTCGGAAAGTGGACGTGCAACCATATGGTTGTATGTTAGGGCAGGCGGATTCGGAGCGCAAGACCGCCTCTCGGCTTGACGTGTACCGCTTGCCGCCGCGCTTCACGCTCCAGAGCTTCCTCCTACCATGCCACCCGATATCGATCGGCTGCGCCAGTTCGCGCTCCGCCGACAGTTTCCGCAGCCCACGACGCTGGGCCGAGCCATCGCCCGACTGGGTTTCGTACAGGCCGACCCGATCCGGGCGCCCGCCCGCGCGCAGGACCTGACGCTGCGCCATCGGGCGACGCGATATCGCGCCGGTGACCTCGAGCAGCGATACAGCACCCTCGGCGTCGAAGAGGACTTCTTCGTGAACTACGGCTTCGTCACGCCCGACCTGCATGCGCTGTTGCATCCGCGAACGCCGCGCACCGCTTGGTCTGCGGCGGAACGCCGCCGCGCCGAGTCGATCCTCGCGTTCGTGCGGGAGCGTGGCGTGGTGCATCCGCGCGATGTCGATGCGCAATTCTCCCACGGCAAGGCGCTCAACTGGTTCGGCGGCCAGTCGAATGTCTCCACGCAGCTGCTCGATGCGATGCACTATCGTGGACTCGTCCGGGTGGCCCGACGCGAAGGCGGCACACGACTGTACGCCGTGCGGGAGCAGACGCCGGTGCCAGCGAACAGCCTCGTAGCGATGGACGCGCTGGTCGATGTGATCGTGGCCAAGTATGCGCCGCTCACCGGCCGTATGCTGAGCGTACTCGTGCAGCGATTGCGCTACGGCGCGCCGCAGTGGACGAGCGCGCGCGCGGCGGCGGTGGCGCGTGCGAAGCGGCGACTGCCGCACGCGACCGTCGACGGACAGACCTGGTTCTGGCCCGATGGCGAAGCGCTGCCGCTGCGACGCGTGGTTCCGCGCGATACTGTTCGGTTGCTTGCCCCGTTCGATCCCTTCGTGTGGGACCGTACGCGCTTTGAACAGTTCAACGGATGGGCCTATCGATTCGAGGCCTACACGCCCGCGCCGAAACGCATCCGCGGCTACTACGCCCTGCCGCTGGCGTGGCGCGATCGCGTAATCGGCTGGGCGAACCTGAGCGTGCGCGACGGGCGCCTGGTACCGGACCTCGGCTTTGTCGCGGGACGAGCACCCAACGATACGGTGTTTCGGGATGCGCTCGACGAAGAGCTGGCGGCATTCGCCAGCTTCATGAAACTCTAAGCGCTCCCACTCCTCGTCTCCGACGTCCCAACCATGCACCAACCCATGCTCTACACCGCTCGGCTCCTTCTCCGCCCGTTCCAGCTGTCCGACGCGCCCGCCGTGCAGCGCCTCGCCGGCGACGCAGCGGTGGCCGAAATGACGCTGAATGTGCCGCACCCGTACGGCGACGGCATGGCGGAGACGTGGATTGCGTCGCATCGTGGAGCGTGGGATGCCGGAGCCGCGGTCACCTTCGCCATCGCGACGCTGGACAACGAACTCCGCGGTACGATCAGCCTGCAACTCACGACGCCGCATCGTCGTGGCGAAATGGGGTATTGGATCGGGCGGCCGTACTGGGGGCAGGGCGTCGCCACCGAAGCGGTACACGGCCTACTACAGTTCGCATTCGGTCCGCTCGGCCTGAATCGCGTCCAGGCGTCGCATCTGCCGCGCAATCCGGCGTCGGGCCGCGTCATGCAAAAGGCGGGTATGCAACGCGAAGGATTGCATCGCGAGCAATATCTGAAAGACGGGCGCTTCGAAGACGTCATGCAATACGCCGTGTTGCGTTGCGATTGGGAGTCGGGTTCAGCCGGCCACACCTCTACCGAGCATCCACACCATGTCCACTAGTCTTCCCGCGCAGGCCGTTGAAGTCCCGCACGCCATGACGACCACGGCGTTCGATCTGCCCGGTTATCGTATCGCCGCGTCGTTTGGCGTGGTGCGCGGCGTCGTTGTGCGCTCTCGCTCGGTGTTTGGCACGATCGGCGCGACGTTGCAAACGGTGCTGGGAGGCAACATCTCGTTGTTCACCGAGCTCGCCGAGCGCACGCGCGCGCAGGCGTTCGACACGATGTTGCATCAGGCGCATCTGGCGGGCGCCAACGCCGTGATCGGCGTGCGCTATGACGCCAATGAGTTGATGCAAGGCGTGACGGAAGTACTCTGCTACGGCACGGCGGTGCACGTGGAACGCGCGTAGCGGCGGCGACCCGCCTTGGCGCGGACTTGCCGCTTCGGGTCCTGTTCGTGCTGATCGGCGCCTTCATTAAGCCGTGTGGGGCTACCCACGTCATGAGTACACTGCCACTCAGCGCGCAGCGCGGCGTGATCGAATCCCCGACCATGGTGGCAACGGGGGCCGCCTCCCCTTTGATGGACGTCCTGTTTCCCCGATGCATTCCACGTATCGAAGTGCACGTTCGCGATGCGTTGCTGGCGCGGGAACGCGAGCGTGACAAGGCGCGCGCCGACGCGCTGGCCGAATCCAATGATCTACTGGTGGCGCAAGCGGCGGCCCTGACCGATGCGAACGCTCAGCTCGCCGAGAATGTGCGGGCGGGGCAGAGACTGGAAGGCTACCAGCCCTGTTCCAGCCGCCGTGTACGTCGATGAGATCGACCACGCCACAAAGAACGCCACCGAAGTGACGCGCTACCTCCTCTCGTTCAGCCAAAAAGCACCACACCGGACCGAGCGCACGCCAGTCGACGTGTTGCTGGCGAGCGAGCGACGTTTTCTGCGTCAATGCGCGCGATGCGACGTCGAGTGCTGGCTGCAGCGGGGGCATGGACACATATCGTGAAGCTTGTCTTCACCACAAAGGACGAAGGTCAGGGTACGGTCCTCGGACTCGCCATGCTCTACGAGGTGACGGTGCAGTCCCATGGTGGTGTTCAGGCTGCGAGTCAGCTGGGACGCGGCGGCACGCTCACGCTCTTGCTGCCGCGCGTGGCCTGAACGCGCGCCGCGTGTGTCGGCTGTGCTCCGTGACGCTCGCCGTGCGGTTCCAGCGATCTCCATAGTCGGACGGTCACATGCGTTGTCGTGTCGCTACGCCGCTTGCGGGCGCCATGCTCACTGCGTCCAGCGGCCCGCGCCTACTGTCGGCGCAGGTCCGCCAGGTAGTTGATCTGACCGCGCGTAAGATTCTCGATCTCGATCGAACGAAAACGATCGTCGTGCTGCAGGGCGGCATGCTCGAGGAGCAGGGTTTTCGCTGGGTGCTGGTCGTGTATGTGCACGGCTCGCGGCTCCACATCGGAGCGCTCGATGGCGCCGGGGATTTCTTTCATGACACCTATGGCGGCACGGTGGGCAATCTGTGGGGCCTCCGGCCGGTACTCGGCGGCTGGGGAGGCGCGATGACCAACATGACCGCGGCGGAAAGGGCGGCTGACAGTATCGCGCCTGGATCGACTCGACGAATGCACGCTACTCGCTCGCCGGTGATCGCTTGGCCGCATGGCTTACGCGCCGCGGGGGGTATCGCGCGGCAGTCATGACGCGTTGAATACTGCGCTCACGAAGCGTTCGACGAATCGCCCCTATTCACGGAGCAGCGGTGAAGCGAGTCACTGGCATTGGCGGCATCTTCTTCAACGCGAAGGATGCACCGGCCCTGCAAGCCTGGTACAAGCAACATCTCGGCATTGATGTGCAGTCGTGGGGCGGTGCCGCGTTTACCTGGACCGGCGATGACGGAAGGCCCGTGTCCGGCACGACCATCTGGTCGATAGGCTCGACGCACGTCGAGCAGTTCGCACCCAGCGCGTCCACGTTCATGATCAACTACCGGGTGGACGATCTCTATGCCCTGGTCGACGTTCTCCGCGAAGAGGGCTGCAACGTGCTCGAGAAGATCGACGAATCCGAGTATGGAAAGTTTGCCTGGGTGATCGATCCGGAGGGCAACAAGATCGAGCTGTGGCAGCCTCCGGTCGGACAATGACCAAACCGCCGTTTGCGCCGAGCTGGAACCGCAAGATGGTGAGTCGGCAGGGCTGACGAGGGCCGGTACTGTCGAGGCGGCTGTTCCACATTCGACAGGTGATGGCGGGCGAAGCTGCGGCATCGGCCGGCTTCAGCACGTGCGAGGTGGATGCTCCGCCGCGCCCTGGTGCGTGGGGAACCGCGCGCTCGGTGACGATGGGACAAACGGGTCGTCCCTCCCGTATGCGCACACCGGCCGTCTTTCGATCGCGATCGCTGCGACAACAGTTCGCGATCACGATCGCGCTGGTGAGTGTCGTATCAGTGTTGCTCGCCGCCGGCATGCTGACCGCGCGCGCGACGGCCCACCGCCGCGACGCGCGTCGCCTCTATCTAGCGGAGAGCGCCGACGCGGTATGCCGAGCGACCGATGCGTATCTGGACAAATACGTGGCCAGCATCCGCACTCTCGCTGACGCGACTCCCCCCTCAGCCTTGCTCGGCGCGGGCGCCACGCGGTCGTCTCGTCCGGTCATCGGCGCGAGTCTCGCGCGGTTCCACAGCGCGCGCGCGGGATTCCTGACCGTCCTCGCCGCGCGTGGGGATGGTGTGATCGTGGCCGCGCACGGACACGGTATCCGACCCGACATAGCGGTATCGGGCGCATCGAGCAACGTGTCCGATCGCGACTACTTTCGTACGGCGATACGAACGGGGACGCCCTTTATATCCGACGCGTTTCGCGGGCGTGGCTTTGGCGCCGACGCGATTGTCGCCATCTCGGCGCCGATCCGAGACTCGGCAGGAGTCGCTACCGGCATTGTTGAAGGGTCACTCGACCTGCGTGCGTTCGGCGCGGAAGCCGGTCCCTTCACGAGCAACCGGAACCTTGCGTTCCTTATTGTCGACCGCGCCGCGCGCGTCGTACACGCCACTGAGGGCGCACGCTTTCCGTTACTGACGCGACCGCTGGGTGATCCGCTCTTCGTGGCCCTCGGCGCCGTTGGCGGCGTGGCCATGCCACCTGTTCAGCAGCCATCCCCCTCGATGGTGGTAGAGCTGCCGATCAACGGACACGTCACGTGGGGCGCCGCATGTATTACGCGCTACGGCTGGCGCGTGATAGCACGTCTCGAACCGTCAGCCCTCCAACGCGATCAACGCGAACTGTTGGCGCTCGGTGGAGTCGTGGCGCTCGTCGCGTGCATGGCCTCAATGCTGATTGCCGGTTGGACGGCCAGCCGTATCGCAAAGCCGCTCACGGCGGTGACGACCGCCGTCGGCATCGGGGCCCGCGTCGCGGGTGACCCGAACCACGTTGGTTACCCGCCGTCTACTCGGCGAACAAGCGCGCGTACCGTGCTCGGTACCACGCATCCCGATGCAGCGTGGGAGATTGTGGCCTTGGCGGAGCACTTGGACGAGCGGTTGGCGCGTGCGGAACGCGCCGAGCGCGAGATGCAACACGAACTCACGCGTCGTGAGCACGTCATTGCCCAGCGCACGCAGGAGCTCTCAGATACCAATCGGTCCCTCGCCGACAGCGAACGCGAGTTACGCGCGCTCTTCGCCGCCATGAACGATGTGGTTTTGGTCCTCGACGCGCAGGGCACATTCCTGCGCGTCATCCCCACGGCGCCCGATCTGCTCTATCGGCCACGCGACGAGGTCATCGGCAAGCGCCTGCACGAGATCTTTCCGGTGGAGCAGGCCGATCGCTTCCTCGCGACGGTGCAGCGCGTAATCGAAACGCAACAGGCACAGTCGCTCGACTACACGCTTGAACTCGCGCACGGCCTTACGTGGTTTGAGAGCACCGCGTCGCCACTGGCCGACGGGACTGTGCTGTGGGTCGCGCGCGACACGACGGCCGTGGCGGTAGCGCGCACCGCGCTGGAAGAGAGCGAGCGCCAACACCGGATGCTGATCGAAACCGCTCCGGATATCATCTACCGCACAGATACTGACGGCCGCATTGTCTTCGTGAACGCCGCCGCATCGGCTATCCTCGGACTTCCCAACGCTGATATTCTTGGTGCGCACTTCAGCGCGTTGGTGCAGCCCGACGCGGTGCAGGTGCTCACCGCGTTCTATCAGGACCAGATTCGCGAGCGAGTCGAAGTGACCTATCGCGAGGTGCCCTGCATCTCGCGCGACGGGCGCGAGGTGTGGGTCGGCCAGCATGTGCGATTGATGGTGGAGCGGGAGCGCGTCGTGGGCATGCACGCTGTGGCGCGCGACATTACCGCGCAGCACGCGATTGAGCGCGCGAAGGACGACTTCGTGTCACTGGTGAGCCATGAACTGCGCACCCCGCTCACGTCGATCAAAGGCTCGCTCGCGCTCTTGGCGAGCGGGCGGATAGAGACGTTGTCCCCGACGGCACAGCGGCTGCTCGCGATGGCCAGTCAGAACGCCGATCGACTTGTGCGCATGGTGAACGGCATTCTCGATCTACAGCGCCTTGATTCACAGCCCGCCAGCGCCACCATTTGTCGCGAAGCACTTGCGCCGGTGCTGCACGAGGCCGCCAACGCCGTACGTGGCATCGCCGACGCCGAACTCGTAACCGTACATGTAGACGACTGTACCGGCGACGCGTGGATCGATCGAGATCGCATGGTGCAGGTACTCGTGAATTTACTCGGCAATGCGATCAAGTTCTCACACCCAGGCGGTATCGTCACACTTTCGGCGGTGCGCGAACACGGACACTGGCATATCGACGTCCGCGATCACGGTTGCGGTATTCCCGTTGGCGAACTGGAACGCATCTTCGAGCGCTTCCATCAAGTCGACGCATCGGACGCGCGGGCACACGCCGGCAGCGGACTGGGGCTATCGATCTGTCGTCAAATCGTGGCACAGCATGCCGGACACATTACCGCTACGAGCGAGCTTCAACACGGCAGCGTATTCACGGTCACCCTACCGTGCGACTCCCTGCACGCTGAGACCGCGCATCCGTCGCCGTCGATGGCGGGAGCATCCGCATGACACGACACGTCCTGATCATCGATGATGACGTCGACATCCGCGACTTGGTACAGGTCAGCCTCGAGCTCACGGCAAACTGGCGCGTGTCGCAAGCCGCCAGTGGGATGGACGGCATCCGTCTGGCTCAAGAGCTCGAGCCGGACGGCATTCTGCTGGATCTGATGATGCCGGAGATGGACGGTGCAGCGACGGCGCGCGCGCTACTCGCGGCGCAATCTCACGTACCGGTTCTTCTTTTTACGGCGAAGCACATGGACGACGCTGTCGTGGCAGCGATGCCCGGCGTCACCGCGACGATTGCCAAACCATTCGATCCACTCACATTCCACCTTCGGGTTGCGGAGGCCTTTGGCTGGGACGAGCCATGGTAACGCCGTCTCAACGTGACGACGCGGCCTTGGTACGTGCCGTCGACGCCATTTGGGCGCGCTCCCGCAGTGTCATGCTGGCACACGTCGACTGCATCGAAGCAGCGGCTGCCAGTCTGCTGACTGCGGTACTCTCGATGCCAGAGCGGGCAGAGGCGCAGCGCGCGGCGCATCGGTTGGCGGGAACGGTCGGTACGTTCGGCTTCCATGCAGCGTCTGCGATTGCACGAGAACTTGAGGTCGCCTTCGAAGCGTGCACCCCCGGCGATTCCGTGACCGTGCTGCGCATCGCCGAGCAGTCGCTCGCCCTCCGTGCGGCGTTGGATGCGCACGTGGCGCGAACGGGCGCGGGCCACGAGGATGCCGCCTTGTCATCGGAACGCGAGCGTCTGTCGCGACACCGTGGTCTGGTGGCCTGGATGGTCGGTGCAGACGAGGAACGTCTTGGCGCGATCGCGGTCGCCGCGGTCGCGAGCGGCGCTACGGTCATCCGACAAAGCGCGGCGAGACTCGCGTCCGATGATGGTGTCGACGTTCCCGATCTCCTCTTTCTGACCCCATCGAGCGAGGATGCCGCGGCGGATGTCGGAGACGGCTATGCGGCGACCGTCGCTCATGCTGCCGCGTGGCGCTCGCAGTATCCTCAGGTCCTTACGGTCGTTCTCGAATCGCGCGAGCTCGAGTCGCGCGGACTCTGTGAGGTAGCGACGCGCCTCGCGATCGTCGCTGCGGATGCCTTCGGTCCGGTGCCTCGGTGCGTCAACGCGGATGACCTACTGGCCTTCGTGCAGCAGCGATGGCAGGATCGTGGGCAACGCGTGTGGACCGACGTCACGGCCACGACGGCAACCGTCGGAGGGACGCTTGTGCTCTTGGTGAGCGATGACGCCAGCATCCTGCGCCCAGTCGCAGCGGCGTTGGAGCCCCTCGGTGCTGAAGTCGTCGCTTGCGACGATGCGCTCCGGCTTTGGGAGCTGCTGCCGCGCCTTCGGCCCGATCTGTTGATTCTCAGCTTGGACACGCAGGGCGTCGATGCGTTGCTGCTCCTGCGTTTGATACGGGAGGATGTCCGTTGGCACCGGCTGCCGATTGTTGTGCTGACGGGCGATGCCACGACCGCACGTGCCGCCCAGTGTCGTGAGATTGGCGCTGACGATGTCGTGGCCGATACTGCGACCTCGGCGCAGCTCCGGCGACGCGTGCGTCGTCAGCTGGCGCGGGCAGTTGCCACCGCGCGAGGTGTGTCGAGCACGATGCTCCATCGCATTGACACCCGATCGCAGACGCTCGATGTCGTGGGGCACGAGATGCAACGCGCAACGCGGAGTGGGATGTCACTCTGCTGCGTACTTCTGCAATCCGAGTCGGAGCCGCACGCGGCCGCTGCGTCGGGTGCGGAAGCCGAGTCGCCGGCAACCGCTCCGTGGCTGTCGCAGCAACTGTCTCGGGCGCGTCGCGACGGGGAAACAGCATCCCGCGTTTCGCTGGATACGGTGCTGTTGACTTGGCGGGGCGTGACGAAGGTCGAAGCCGACGCGCGCCTGACCCGGCTGATCCGGTCATCACCTTCGCCGCATACCGTGTCGGTCGGATGCGTGGAGCGCACGGCGGTGCATGCTGATGCGCGGGAGCTGCTGCGCGACACCGAAAGGGCACTGTGGCGTCCGACTGTCGATCTCGAGAACACGCGGTGGGTGGGTGACGACGAGGCGGCCGGCATCGTAGCCACGCGTCCCATCGATGTCGCGCTGATCGAGGATGACCCCGCACTGGCCGAGCTACTGGAACTGACACTCGGCGTGGCGGGTCATTGCGTTCGCCGCTGGACGGACGGCGCCGACGTGGCCGCCGCCTTGTGCGGCCCGACGCCCGCCGTCGCTGCCCGCGTGATTCTGTTGGACATCAACCTGCCAACCATCGATGGACTGACGCTGCTGCGGCGACTCGGCGCATCGGGCGTACTCCGGACATCGCGCGTCATTGTCATGAGTGTCCGAGCCAGTGAGGACGAGATGCTGCAAGCGTTCGCGGCGGGGGCATTCGACTTTGTCGCGAAGCCACTCAGCGTCCCTGTCCTGATGCAGCGCGTTCGCCGCGCGCTGGCCGCATGACGGCCTCACACGTACACCTCCTTCAGCTGGCTCTCCGCGCGGAGGCACTGATCGTCTCCGTCCTGGTGCTCCTGCTGATCGCCGCCGTGACCTTCCGTCGTCACCGTGCGAGTCACGACGTACGACAGCTTGCTGAAGGTCGCGTGCGACTGGCACGTGCGTTGCAACGCGGAGACATAGTTACGACGCAGATTTGGCTGATCAGACAGTCGCCGCGGATTCAGCTCGCGCTCTGCCGTGAGTTCGTACGAACTGTGCGCGGCGCGGCACGTCGCGACGTGCAGGGACTGGCGCTGCGCTTGGGACTCTTGTCACGAGCCGCCACCGACGTTGGGAGCCGATGGTGGATGCTCCGCCTGCGGGGAGTCCGCGTGCTCGGCGCATTGGCGGTGCCAGGGTTCGAGGAGGCGCTTTGTCGCGCCGCACAGCAGGATGCCCACGCGGCCGTTCGCGAGGCCGCCGTCGACTGGAGCGCTGCCGCGCGCGGGTCGGTGTACGCGCCGGAGGATCACGGGCCCACAGTCACCGGGCACGCCACGATACATCGTGCTGACGTCGAAGTCGCCACCCGCGAGCTGACGCACCCGCACAGCGACGTGCGATCGTGTGCGATCCGCGTGCTGGCCGCGCTCGAGCATTGGCCTGCGGCGCCGACCGTGTACGCGCTTCTCGACGATGCCGACTTCGGCGTGCGACGTGAGGCGGCACAGGCGCTCGCCCGATTCGGTGCTCCCGGTTGTCTCATGTTGCGTCGTGCGCTCGCGCATTCGTCGGAACAGGCGCGTGATGCTGCCCGCCATGTCCTCGACGTGCACCAGTGCCGAACGCACCACGCAAACACGTACCACCCGTCACTTCGTGAGGCGCGGTGACTGAGCCGGCATCTTTCGCGCAGGCAGGCGTACGCTATGGCGAGTGGGCAATTTTCATATACTGGGCGCTGGTGTCGCTCGGCTACGTGGTGCTGGGTCTGCTCGCTGCCTGCGAGTCGCTGGATCATCGGCGACGCACGAGAGATGAGGACCGCGCTTCGTGGATGTCATCACCGTTTGCACCGCGCATCAGTGTAATCGCCCCGGCGTTCAACGAGGCGACAACCATCGAGGCCTCGGTACGCGCACTGATGTCGCTGGACTATCCAAATCTCGAGCTGATTGTCGTCAACGACGGCTCCACCGATCACACGATCGAGGTGCTTTGCACCGCGTTCACTCTTGTGCCCGTCCATCCGCTCATCGAGCGTCGACTCTCGTCCAGCGTGGTGCACGGCGTTTATCACTCGCTCTCGCATCCACACCTGCTCGTGGTGGACAAGGTCCAAGGCGGCAAGAGCGACGCCATGAACGTCGGCATCGACTTGGCGGCCGGCGCACTCTTCTGCGCAATCGATTCCGACACCCTCGTCGAAGCCGGCGCGCTGACGCGACTGGTGCGTCCGCTGGTCGACGATCCAAGCGTCGTCGCGGTCGGAGGGATGCTGCGCGTGCTGAACGCTGCGCACGTGCGCGGCACGTCAATCCGCGACGTCCATGTGTCGCCTCGGTGGCTAGTCGGCGTCCAGACAGTGGAGTATCTCCGCGCATTCTTCCTTGCGCGCATGGGGTGGAATCGCCTGGGCGGCGATCTGATCGTCTCCGGGGCATTCGGACTGTTTCGAGTCGCTGCAGTGCGCGCGGCCGGTGGCTACGCCGTGGGTGCAGACGGCGAGGATATGGAGCTGGTGGTCCGTCTTCGTCGTCGCGGCGCTGAACAGCGCTTGCCTGTGCGCGTGCAGTTCGTTCCCGATGCGGTGGCGTGGACCGAAGTTCCGGAGCATCTACCGTCAGTTGCGAGCCAACGACGACGGTGGCACCGGGGACTCGCGGAGACACTCTGGACGCACGCCGCGATCATCGGGCGACCGCGCTACGGATTGGCAGGGATGCTCGCCGCGCCTTTCTACGTGGTTGCGGAGCTTCTCGGGCCCGTCGTTGAAATGATCGGCGCGGTTGCCGTGATCGTCTCCACGGCAATGAGGCTCATCGACTTTCGCATCGCCGCGCTGATCTTCGTGTTTGCTTACGGGATCGGCGTCATCGTGAGTGTGGGTGCGATTCTTCTGGAGGAATCAGCCGCTGGCCGGCATGCCCATTGGTCGGACCGGGCACGTTTGCTCCTCTGGGCCGTCGTCGAGCCCTTGGGCTATCGGCAACTCACGGTGCTCTGGCGCCTGCAGGGATTGTGGCAATGGATGCGTGGCGATCGTGGCTGGGGCACGATGGTCCGGCGCGAAGTCGCGTCCGTCACGCCGCTCGCGATCACGGGCTTGCTCTTCGTGCTGGCCGCGGTTGCGGCTGGCAGCCACGCCACCGTCGCACACGCACAGGCGGCCGCACCCCTGCGACTAAGTATGGAGGCATCGGTTTCGCGAGATCGTCTCACGAACGGTCGCGCGCCGTGGCAAGAGCACGCGGTTGAGGCGACCCTGTCCCGCTCTGTACGCACGCGCCTACTCCTGAGCTTGGCGTCGCTGTCGCGATTCGATCTTCACGATGTCCGATTGGCGATGGGAGGTTCGTTGCCGATCTCGTCGCGATGGACGGTTGGGAGTGAGGGCGCGACGAGTACCACTGGCTTGGTGCTTCCCCGACTGTCCGTCGAGGGGTGGGTACATCGGCGCCTTCGTGACGCGTGGGGTATACAGGCCACCGCGCTGATGCGCGCCTACACGACGACCCGCGTGCATCGCTATGCCCTCGAGGTCGATCGATACGTGGGCCCGTACCGCGTCGCCTACACGTATGGCGTGTCGACACTCGACGGCCGCTCACGCCGGGGCGTGCATCGCATGGTCGCGTCGGCAGTGTCCGCCAGCGGGAGTCAGCTCTCGCTCGCCGCCACCACGGGTCAGGAGGTGGAGTTTGTCGGGGCCGACGCGCCGCAAGCGCTGGTGGTACGCGAGGCCGACATCCAGTTTCGCCAGCGTGTCCATTCGCGGTGGCTGGTGGCGGCGACGATGGGAGTCGAAGCGCATGGGGTGCTTTACACGCGCGCTTTTAGTCGGTTGGCGTTACGATATCAGCCATCCCCGGTGCTAGTCGGTCGCGCGCGCCTCGGAGTCGGGGCGCCTCGCGAGTGACGCCGCCCCGCTGGGACCGCCTTCCGCTGGGACGGCTGTCCACGCGCATTCTGGCGGCGGAAGTGCGCACGCTGCGCACGACCGACCGAGGTGACCGGGCGCTGGGGTTCGCTGCACACGATGGCACAATCGCCGGTGTGTGGCGCGATTAAGGTCGTGCCTGATCATCGAGGCCCGGATGCCGACCGCTCGGACAATCGCGTGCGTGACACCGCGTCGTCGCCGCTGGGGGCCGCCAACGCCACTCAGAACGTCACGCGCACCGACGTCACGGGTCCGAGCGAGAGGAACACCCGTCCATCGAGCGCGCGGGCCGAGCTCTGCATGATGCCACGCAGCGGTCCCGCATCGCGCGCCGGCTTGATGATGCCGTCGGCCGCCAACAGGCCGAGAATACCGCCGGCACTCGCGAAGGCAAGCGTACCTTGCGACTCCGTCTTGGTGATCGCCGCGATGCCGCCGCCCATCAGCGCACCCGCCAGCGCGCCGAGCTGCACCAGCGTGCCGTCGGCACTCGTGCGATCGGCTTTACGCACCAGGCCGCGATCGGCGAGGAAGGCGCCCGCCACTAGGCCCGCCGCTGCGACACCGAATCGGGCGGTGTTGTCGCCACGCTCGGGGATCAGCGACGAGGCGGACGTGCCGCCCAGTAGAGCGCCGGCGAACGCCACGCTCACATCGCCGGCCGTCACGTTGTAGGCCGCCCGACGCGCGTAGCGTGGGCCGAGCGCGTAGCCGATGACCTGCGCCCCGATGGCGGCGCCGACGATGGCCTTGCCCGGCCCACGCAGGCTGTTGTCCGTTCTCGTGTAGCCGCCGTACTGAGGATTGGCCGCGTCGAACTGGACCACCGTTTTCTTGCCTTCGAACACGCCGCTCGATCCGCCGATGCCGAGCGCCGTGAGCGCGCCGAGGTCGGCAAAGAACCCGGCGCTGGCTGCTTCACCGTCGCTCAGCCCGCGGGCCTGGTTGAAGCCGACGATCGTGCCGCCGATCGCGCCGGCGAGAATGGGCGCGCCCCATCCGGGTCCACCGTCGGCGTTGGCAATGGCTGCGATGCCGAGGCCGGTCAGCGCGCCACGCGTGCCGCCATGGGCCGCCCGTGCCGCCTGCGCGCGCGTGACCACGCGTCCCTTCACCGTGTTGGCCGCCACGAAGAACGATGTGCCGGCGGCCAGAAAGTAGCCCCCCGCAGCCGCGGCGCCGCTGCTCTTGCTCAAGATCGCCGCCGTGGCGGGTCCGTACGCCACCAAGCCGAGGAAGGTTTGGTTGCGCACGAACGTGTTACCGGCCGGCTGCGACACCACCACGCCGGAGCCCGCACCTACCAGTCGATCGCCGCCGCGACCTTGCGCCAACAGGCCCGCGCCAATCGCCCGCTGCAGCGTGGATACGGCGTCGACGTCGAGCGCGAAGCGGGCGACGGTACTATCGACCCGCTGCACCACGAGCACGTGCGCGCTGCCATCTACGCGGTACAGTCGCGCCTCGCGGAATGGGCCGACGACCGGCCACGCCGGTGCGGCGAGTCCCAGTCGGGTGACGAGCGTGGGCGTGACGATCGTGATTCGTCGCGCGCTATCGAGGGGAACCAGCGTTTCGATGACGGGAGTGGCCTGCGCGGCGAGCGAGCGGTCAAGCGGGGACGCGAGGACGGCACCGCCGACGGCAACGAGTGCGGCAACCACGCGAGCGGACAAGGCAGGGAGCATTGTGGTCTCAAGGGTGGGAGGGACGATTTCACACGACGACACAGCCGGAAGCTACCGCCCTTCCACCTGTTCCGCGCGCGGCGCAGTCGCACGGCGCGGCCGCGCGTAACACACATGCACCGCGATGTACCCGTTGTGCGACACGAGCACGGGACTTGCGCATGGATGGCATTCCTCACGCGCGCGCGCGACAGCGCGCCATATCCCGTTCGCCTTTCCGCTCAGTCCGCACATGCCCAAGAAATCCGTCTCAGGATCGAAGTCGCCCTCACGGAACAGCTCGCATTCGCAGGACGCGCAATCGGCGCACGCGCAGGAGGTGCAGCAGCTCGCCGCCGCCATGCCGAACAACCCGAATACCGCACGCGAGTACGGCCGCGATCACGCCATGGCTCCGTCTGCTGGTCCGCATCATGCGCCGCCCTCGCTGACCACAACCGCCAGTACGCTGTCGGAAGCCAACACGACGGCGAAGTCCGGTGACGCCTTGGCGCTCGCCCGGGCCGTTGCCGATGGCCAGCGCCTCACGACCAATCAGGGCGTGCCGGTTTCCGACAATCAACATTCGTTGAAGGCGGGATTGCGCGGTCCGGCGCTGCTGCAGGACTTCATTCTGCGTGAGAAGATCACGCACTTCGATCATGAGCGCATTCCCGAGCGCATCGTGCATGCGCGGGGATCCGCCGCCCACGGCGTTTTCGAAGCGTATGAATCGCTCGCGGAGATCACACGAGCCGCGCCGTTCGCAGCGGCGGGCAAGCAGACCCCCGTCTTCGTCCGCTTCTCGACCGTAGCCGGTGAGCGCGGATCGGTGGATACGGCACGTGACGCGCGCGGCTTCGCCGTGAAATTCTATACGGACGAAGGAAACTGGGATCTGGTAGGGAATAACATTCCCGTCTTCTTCATTCAGGACGCCATGAAGTTTCCCGACCTGGTGCATTCAGTGAAGCCGGAGCCGCATCACGGGATGCCACAGGCCGCATCGGCCCACGACACCTTCTGGGACTTCGTGTCGCTGATGCCGGAATCGACCCACATGCTCATGTGGGTAATGTCCGATCGCGGTATTCCGCGCAGCTACCGGATGATGCAGGGCTTCGGCGTGCACAGCTATCGCTTCGTAAACGCCGCTGGCGACTCGCAGTTCGTAAAGTTTCATTGGTCACCGATGCTCGGTACACACTCACTGGTGTGGGACGAAGCCGTCAAGCTTGCCGGCGCCGACGCCGATTTTCATCGCCGCGATCTGTGGGATGCCATCGAGTCGGGCGAGTACCCACAATGGGAGCTCGGGGTGCAACTGTTCACGGAGGCCGAGGCGGAGCAATTCAGTTTCGACGTTCTTGATGCCACGAAGTTGATTCCCGAAGAACTGGTGCCGGTGCGGCCGATCGGACGGCTGACGCTGAACAGGAACCCCGACAACTTTTTCGCCGAGACGGAGCAGGTGGCCTTCTGTACCGCGCACGTCGTGCCCGGTATCGACTTCAGCAATGACCCACTGCTTGCCGGACGCATTCACTCGTACGTCGACACGCAAATCTCGCGACTGGGTGGTCCGAACTTTCACGAGATCCCCATTAATGCGCCTCTCGCGCCGGTCCACAACAACCAGCGCGACGGCATGCACCGGCAGGCGATCCATCGTGGGCGCGTGTCGTACGAGCCGAACTCGCTGGGCGGCGGCTGTCCGTATCAGGCCGGTGCGCAAGGGTTTGTGTCGTTCCCGCAGCCGGTCGCAGACGACACGCTGCGCGGCAAGCCCGAGAAGTTCGCCGAGCACTATGCGCAGGCGCGATTGTTCTTTGACAGTCAGACCGAAGTCGAGCAGCGCCACATCATTGCCGGCTTTCGGTTCGAGCTGTCGAAGGTAACGGTGCCCGCCATTCGCGAGCGAATGGTTGCATCGCTCGTGAATGTCTCCGACATCCTGGCGCGTGCCGTCGCCGATGGCCTCCGCATGCCGGTGCCGGCCGCGCTACCGCGCGCCACGGAGAGCGCGGTCGCGCCGGAGGTCACCAACTCACCCGCGCTCTCGCTGACGGCTCGGCCAGGGCAGGTGGTTGTTCGTACGCGCCGAGTGGCCCTACTGGCGGCCGATGGCGTGCACGGCGCCTCGATCACGGCGCTGCGCACTGCGCTCACCCAAGCCGGTGCGCAGCTCCGCGTGATCGGGCTGACCCTCGGTGCCGTGACGACCAGTGACGACGCAAAGATGGACGCCGATGGATCGATGGAAACGTCGCCGTCGGTGCTCTTCGACGGGATGGTGATTCCGGACGGGGAAGAGGCCGTGGCCGCACTACTGGCCGATGCCAGAACGCTGGATTTTGTGAAGGAGCAGTACCGACACTGCAAGTCGATCATGGCCATCGGCGCGGGTCACGCGGTGCTGGACGCCTGCGGCGTTCCGGAGTCGCTGCCCACTGGACGCCCAGATCCTGGGCTGATCTTTGCCAGCGCCACGTCCGTCGGCAGCGACAGCGAGCAGTTCGTCGCCGCGCTCGCCCAGCATCGACACTTCGAGCGCGACAGCGATCCTCCACGCATCTGATTGGTAGAACGACGGAGGCTTGGCGCACTCCCCGCGATAGCCGATTTATGGACGGCGACGTTGGAGGTGCGCACATCGTCATATGCCGGTCAATCTTCTCACGATACGTCGACAACGTCGTCCGCATCGCCATATTCATGTCGTTCATGAGAAGAACTGACCATAAGACGACGAATCGGCAGCGTTGAGCATGCCGCGGTCTACCGACTTCTCTGCGTATTGCGCCGTCCTCGGCCTACGTACGGTTCGCACGGTCGAGGAGCTCGATGGCGTGTACCGTCCACTGATCGCGCAGTGGCATCCCGATCGCCATTATGGGCGGGCCAGCTACGCGATGGCCGCCGCCCGCGCCGCGGCGATCAACGAGGCGTATGCGTTCCTTCTCGCGGCACTCGAACGGGAACGCGAACGGGAACGCGAACGCGCGCAAACGGTGGCGCCGAGGCCTGGATCGCACGCCGCACGCGACGGCTTTCCCGATCCCACCGTGCTCGAGATCTTCGTCAAGGCGCCAAACATCATATCGGTGGGATACAACAGCAGCACGGCCGATCTGTTCGTGAAGTACCTCGGCCATCGCATCTATCGGTATCGGGCGGTTCCGGCCTCGGTGGTTGAGGCACTGCTCAACGCCCCATCCGCGTCGACGTTTGTGAGCGAACACATTGACCGAGAATTCGAATCCGAGGCGTATAAACGCATCACATAGGCGCCGCGTTGTGCGGCACCACGTGCGCAGAATTCGCGTGAGGTAAACTTCCCCCACGTTCGGGATTTCCCCTACGTGGATGCTTCTCGTTGATCCGTATTGCTTATGTAGCGGTACCGCATCCGGTGCTGCCACACGACCCAGCGGGAGGACCCGACGATGCGCTATCTCACGATTCTGGCCATTGGCCTTGCGACGCTTTCTACCGAAGCGGCGGCCCAGCAGTCCCAGCCCCAGCCTCCCACGCGACTCCCCGTCACGCGCGTGATCGGCGACACGATGACGCTCGTTACCGTCCAGAACGATCGCGCGACGCCGGTCGCCGTGTACCTGGAAGCCGCTGGCATTGATCGTCGCTTGGGTGTGGTGGCGGCCGGTGATGTGGCCACGTTGCAGTTGCCCTCTTGGGCGGTGAACGGACGCAGCACGGTGCGTCTCCTGGCTCGTCCGGAAGGCGCCGGCTTCAGCGTCGCCACCCCGCTATTCCCGCTCTTAGGCGCGGTGCGCGTCGGCCTGCTCGTTCCGCCAAGTGGTATCGCGAGCATCGACAGCGTTCCGGTGCTGCTGACCGCCGAAGAGCGGGCCAGCACGACGATTACGATCGACAATCCACGCAACAAGCCCATGATCGTGTTCGCTGAACAGGGCGTACGCTCGGTCCGGCTTGGCGAAATCCCGGCCAACACGCAGGCCACGCTGTCGTTTCCGAAGGACCTCATCAAGCGTGGTGACGCGATCCGCGTGTTTGTGCGCCCGGTTGGTGGCACGGATGTGGCCACCCGCGCGCTCACGTTGAAGACGGGCGATCACATCGCCGTCGAAATCGTTTTCTAGCACGCACGGTGCGGGCAGTGCAACGGCCGGTTAGAGTCCTGTCCGACAGCGCTGCGCGAGCAATCCGGTCGCGAGTGACAGGTCGCAGTCGGCGATGAGCAGTCCCGCCTCGCCGTACGGCTGCCAGGCGTGCAGCGTCCCGTCCGGGCGCGCGATGGCCGAGGCGATGGGAGCGCCCGCGCTCGCGCAATTCACCGACGCGAACCAGCAAGTGTTCTCGGCGGCACGACACAGTATCGCCTTCTCGTGAAACGTGTTGGCGGGATCGGCGAAGCTGGTGGGACGAAATGCTCCCGCTTCTGCCCAGGCGAAGTTCGGATGAAACACGACCTGCGCGCCGCGTCGCACGGCCCAACGGACTGTTTCGGGATACCGCCAGCCTTCGTGACAGATCACGACGCCGAACGTGAGCGGGCCCACGGTGAACACGCGTCGCTCGTTGCCGTGGCCGTACACCGGATCTTCAGAGGGGTCGAGCTGCACTTTGTCCTGAAACCCCATCAGCGCGCCGGTGGTATCGAAGACGGCGACGGTGGCGACTGGAAGTCCGTCGGCGACGTCCGGCACGACCCGCTCCGTACCCAACACGACCGCGACCCCTGCCTTCGCCGCCGCGGCGCCGATGTCGCGCCAGGCAGAGGCCAGGAACGCGGCATCAGCCGGTGGCACCGGGAGATGGGGCGCGCGGTAGCCGGGCACGTAGCATTCGGGGAAACAGACCACGAGGGCGCCGGCGGCTCCCGCCTCGGCGATCGCGTCGCAGGCGATCGCGACGGACATTGCCGGGGTGTCGGGGTACGGCACGCACGCGAGTGCGATACGCACGGTATCTGAACGCATAGCCAAAGTTATCGCAGCGTACCGAGCAGCGCTTCGGCTTCCTTCGTGGTCGAATGCCGTACGCCAGCGCCGGCACGGAGGGCCGTCTGCGCGGCACTCGCCCAGACACGTGCGCTGTCCGTCATGCCCTGTACGGCGAACGTCCGGGCAAGGTAGAGGTCGGCGAGGCCGACGTCGGCACTTCGCGTGGCGGTGAGCGAATCGGTATTGGCGATGCCGCGCATCACGCGCGCGTACATGCGCGCCCGCTCCGCATTCCCCTGACTGAGCAACAATGGGGTCAGCATGCGCAGCGCGCTCCAGGAGCGTCGCGTGGTCTGCCGTGCGGCGAGCACGCTGTCGAGCGTCATCACCCCTTCAAGAAGGACCACCGCGCCAGCGGTATCTTTAAGCGCGGCGGCGAGGCCAGCGGTGAGAATGAGGCTGTCCCGGTCGGTCGGCCGTCGCAGGGCACGCAACATCGTCAGATACTTGGTGAACGCTGGCGCCGCCTCCACCCCGCGTCCGAGTGACGTGAGGCTGCGAACGATGCCGAACTGGGCGCGACTTTCGATGACTGGATCTTTGCGCTTGGCCGCGCTGGCCGCGACCGCGCGATACCACACTAATGCCGAGTCGGCCTGTCCATCCGCCAGCAACTCGGCGGCGAAGTTGAAGCCGGCAGTCGGATTGACCCCACCCGCCGTATCGGCGGCCATGAGTCGTGCGTTGACCATATCCCAGATCGGGAGGATGGCGGCGCGTTCGCCGAGGGGACCGCGCTCGGTCGCAATGTTCGCCATGACGCCCGTGGAGGCGAACGAGCCAGCCAGACCAAGTCGCGTCAGGGTTTCCTGCTGGCGTTCCAGCACCGCGATCGCTTCACGGCCGCGGTTGATCCGACCCAAGTGACCCGCCAGCAGCGATTGCACGGATACCATCTGCAGCGTGTTGCTGCGCCCGGTACTGTCTAGAATCGCGACCACACGACGATACACGAGTAACACGGAGTCGTTCGCGGCGCGCTGCGGTAGCAGGCGTGCACGCGTCAGCAGGCACGCGACGCGATCCACGCGGTTCTCTGCTTCGGTTCCCGCCACGACACGCTCGGCTCGAGCCAACTCCTGATGCGCCAACTCCAGCTTCTCCGTCTTGGCATACTGGCGCGCGAGACCGCAGGCCGTCGCAAACATCGCTGGAACGTCAGCGATGCGCCGTGCCGCGGAGTCGGCGCGGAGCAACATCGCTCGGGCTTCTTCGTTGCGACTCAGCTCTGAGTATCGATCAGAAAAACTCAACAGCATCGAGATGGTGACGCGCGGGTCGGTGGTGGTCCCCGCATCGAACATCTGCACACCCTTATCCAACAGCTGCTTCTGACTGAGCGTCGTCGTGCCGATTTGCGACAGCAGCAGCGTTTGGAATTGTCGTGTGGCTTCCGCCCGTTCTGTTTGGAACTGTGCGCCATCGCGCGCGCGCTCCGCTTGCCACGCCTGTCGAACTGCAACGCCAGCGGTGGCGATCACCGCGAGGATTGCCACCGATGCCCCCGCCAGCCCGGCTCGATGGCGCCGCACAAAGCGACGCATCCGGTAGCCCAGCGTGTCCGGCCGCGCGCGCACGGGCTTATGCTCCAGAAAGCGCTGCAAGTCATCGTTGAACGCGGCGGACGTTTCGTACCGTTCGCCGGGCGTCTTTTTCAGTGCTTTGCGGAGAATCGTGTCCAGATCGCCCAGCTCTGTACGCCGCGGTTCCGTCTCGAGCGTGGTGCGCAGGATCTCCGCCGGCGTGCGGCTGTCGCCGGCCGTCGGATGCGTGCCGGTAAGCAGCAGGTACGCGACCACGGCCGCGCTGTACGTGTCGCTGGCGGTGCCGATCGCGTCGCCACGCAGCTGCTCCGGTGAGGCGAACAGTGGGGTGAGTGCCCGACTCCCGACCTCCGTCACGACGGAACGTTCGTCGGCGGTCGATGGCAGGAGTTGCTTGCCAATGCCGAAGTCGAGCAGCGTGACCTGCCCGTTGGGACGCACCAAAATGTTCGACGGCTTCAAGTCGCGATGGACGATCAGGTGCGCATGGGCATGACTGATTGCGTCGAGCACCTGTTGCATCAAGCCAATGCGCGCCGTCGCGGTGAGCCGCTGCGTGTGCGCGAACACATCCAACGGTACACCGTCCACGTACTCCATGACCAGGTACGGCTGACCGGCCTCCGTCACACCGGCATCAAGCAGACGCGCGATGTTGGGGTGCGTCAGTGTGGCCAGCAGCGTGCCTTCGCGCCGAAACTGGTCGAGCGCCACCGGGGTAACGCTGGAGAGGTGCAGGAGCTTGATCGCCGCACGACCGGTAAACGTGCCGTCGGCGCGATGGGCCAACCACACCGTGCCCATGCCGCCTTGACCGATCGGTTCGTCGAGAATCCACGCGCCGATCGGTGTCCCCGACAGCGTGGTCGACCATCCGCCCAGCAGCTGCTCCATGGAGTACTTGCCAGGTCCACTTGGCAGGAACTCGCCGGTGGCAGCATCCTGCTCGAGGAGGCGGGTGAGTGCGTCTACCACCTCGGTACTCTCGTGACTCAGACCGGCGAGCCACTGCGCCCGACGCTCCGGTGCGAGTTCGAGCGCCTGATCCAACAACGGCCCGACGCGAGCATACAACACGGGATTCAGCGGCAGCGCATCGGCCATTGGATTGCTGGATCAGAGAGGTGTGGCCGACTGTCCATGACAGCCAACAGTAAATTGCAGTGGCATGACCGTGCGCGTCCAGCGCGAAACCGGAGCCTGTACCGGGGCGTCCACCGACAGGTGGCGCGCGAAGAAGTCTCCGACCAATGCGAGATACTCGGGGCCGGTCACACTGAACGACGCCAGATGTCGCGTGCCGGGGGTGATCCACGAATCGCAGGCACCCGCCGCCGCCAGATCGCGCGCGTGCTGCACGGGCACAAAGGGATCGTGTTCAGCATGAATCACCAGCGTCGGACGACCGCGCAGGCGCCGCATGTTGTGCCCTGGCGCATGACGGAGCAGGTCTTCACCCGTGAGCAGTCGTGCGGCAATCAGGGCACCGCCGAGCACAAAGGAGGGCAGGCGCGTGAGCCGGGTAAACTGGGCGTGCAACACCTCCTCGAGTGACGCGAAGGCGCTGTCGGTGATCAGTGCGCCGATGGCGTGCTCCTCGACCGCCGCCGCAATCGCGCTCACGCCACCCATCGACGCCCCTAGCACGCCAATGCGACCAGGCTGATAGCCTCGATGCCTCAGGAAGTCGACGGCACCAAGAATGTCGCGTTGTTCCCGTCGCCCAAAAGTGAGACGCGCTCGGTCGCTTTCCCCGTGGCCGCGCAGGTCGACCATGATCACGCTCAGGCCTCGCGAGGTGAGTTCGCGCACGAGCGACTGTGTGGTTCCACGAAGCTCTTCACCTCGACATGAATCGCGGCCGTGCGCCAGAATGACCGCCCCTCGCGCGTCCAGCGTCCGCCGGTACGAGGCCACGAGCTGCAGCGATTCGCCACGAGCGCAGAACTTCACCCGCTCGTAGCTGGCCCCTTCGTGCGCCGCGTATGGCATCCGCCGCGGGGTGGTAAAGAGGTGCGCGACCACCACGGCGATGACCACGTAGGTCAGCGCCACCAGCCCGCAAACGCCCGCCAGTATCACCGTCATTGACATGCCGCCCCCGTTTGTCCGCGTCGACCAGTGGCCCTCTGCTCACGAGATCGGAAACCGGAACTGCGAGGTGACAGCGCGGCCTCTCGGGCTCGCGGCACCGATCAGCAGCGCAGGCCGAGGTGCTCAAGCGAACCGGGAACGATGGCGCGTGCGCTGGTCTCCGAGTCGACCGTCATTGCGGCCTCAAGTGCTGGCTGCATCAGCCGTTCCAGTTCGAGGGCAACAGAGGGGCACTCGGCACGGAGCTCACGCAGCCAAACCCCGCGCTCCGCCGGAGCGAGTTCGAGCGCGCAGTGCACGAGTGGCTGGACGGCGTTTCTGAAATGACGCGCGAGGTTGAACATCCGGGTCTCCGATGTGCGTGCCGCGGCAGGCTGAAGTGGCCGCGTACTTGCTCAATCGGAAATCGGCGCGCGCGGGTGACACCGACCGGCGACGCTCCGGCCAGTTGGGTCCCTAGTCGCGTAGGGTGCTCCTGAGGAGCACCCGCGCCTTTCGCCATTCGCGAAGTACCGTCCGCTCGGACACCCCGCGCATGGCGGCGATCTCGGCGAACCCGAAGCCGCAAAAGAAGTGCAGATCGACCAGTTGGGCGAGCGGTGGGTCGAGTTCGGCGAGCCCTTCCAGCGCTTCGCCAAGTGCGTCGAGTTGCTCCGTTGCCTCGTCGCCGCCCGCCGGCGTGGAGGTGTCGATGCCGGTGATGTGAAACTCGCCGCCGCGCTTTTGCGCCCGTCGGCTGCGGACATAGTCGATCACGAGACCTCGCATTGCACGCGAGGCGTAGGCCATGAAGTGCGCGCGGTCCGGATACGCGGCGCCCTCTCGATCGGCCATGCTGATGTACGCCTCGTGTAGCAGCGTCGTGGCACCAAGGGTGAGTTGCCCGCTATTGCGCGATAGTTGGCGCTCCGCCAGTCGATGCAGATCAGCATACAGCATCGTGAACAAACGATCGGCCGCTGCTCGGTCGCCCGTGTCCGCGTCCCGCATGAGTCCGGCGACCGTCTGATCCATGCTATCGAGATGGGAGGGGAGCTGGCTTACTCACCGCTGTGGCGTTGCGCGGCGCAACAACGTGTGAACGTAGCAGGACGCGCAAGGCAAACGAGGGGAATCCCAGCAACGCCCGTGAGCCTTGCCAGCCGAGGCGGCTCCGGGCATCATCCGCCATGTCTCTCACGCAAGAAGAAGTCTCCCCGGGGCTCGTGGTCCAGCTGGACACGGCCATGTTGCGCGCGCTCGGCGGCTGTCAGACCAATGCCGTGCTCGGGCCTGACGGCGACCGGTCGGTCGTTGGAACGCAAGACTTCCTGGTCGTAGGCCTGGACGCCGCAGCCAGCCGCTGCACCGCCGTTCCGCTCTTCGCCAAAACGGCGGTCGGCAATCAGCCGCTCGAGAACGGTAAGAAGTCGGGGCGCGCCGACGAGTGGATCGGTACCGACACGTTCTTCTCGTGTTGGCAGCACTGGCGGATTCCCGTTGCGTCGGTCGTTGCCGCGTCGGCCGATGATCCGACCACGTCGGGGAACCGCCGTCGCTATGCGGCCGCCGATCGCTCGGCGCTCGATGACATCAAGAATTGGGAAGGACGGAACCGCGCGGCCTATCGGGACGCCTGACACGCGTGTAGGATCTCCTGATCTCATTGCCACTTCGGGAGGCTCCGTAATGTCTGACGCTTCGCTGCGCGCGCGCACCACTACTGAAATTGTCGACGCCGCATTCACGTTGTATCGCCGTGACTTTCAGCAATACATCATGGTGGGCGCGATCGCGTATTCACCGATGATCGCATTTTCGCTGCTCACCCAAGGCATGACCGGCACCGATCAGGTCCTCGTGTCCGTCGGCACCGCGGTCATCGGCCTGGTCATCGCCACGCTCGTCGGCGGCGCCGTGACGCGCATGGGTGCTGACGTCTATCTCGGGGGTCGCGCCGACGTGGGGCGCACCGTGGCGACGGTCTTACCGCTGGTGCCGATGCTGATCGTCGGCGCCCTCCTGACAATGCTCATGGTCGTGCCCGGTCTGATCCTGCTGATCGTGCCGGGTGTCTATCTCGCCACCCGACTGTTCGGTATCTCGCAGATCATCGTGCTCGAGAAGATGGGTCCGGTCGATGCCGTCACGCGCTCGTTCGCGCTCACCAAGGGGCGCGCCGGACACGTATTCCTGACGCTGCTGTTGCTCTACGGGCTCTATTTCGCGCTGTCCTTCGGTGTGACGCTTGCGGTGGCGGTGTTCGGCAGCCCGGTGTTGCAGACGGTCGTCAGTTCAGTGCTCAGCATCTTCTGCTTCCCGATTCTTGGCCTGGCGGCGCTCGTGCTGTACTACGATCTGCGTATTCGTAACGAGGGCTTCGATGTGGAGCATATGGCCCAGTCGCTCGACGGGTCGTCGTACGCGTCCGCGACCTGACCGCTGCCCACGTAGCGCAGGATGTCGGTGATGCTGCAGCCCGCGGCGACGTCGCCGGCACCGGGCGCGTGGGGTGACGCGGCGATCCGTGATACGATCGCTGCAATTGCCAGCCGGTCGGAGTATCAGCGCGAGCTGACCACATCGCTCGCCAGTCGGGCGCTCCGCTGGCTCGGCGACCTACTCGATGCGCTGTTCACTTCGGTGCGCGGTGCCGCGTATGGTCGAGAAATCACGATCGCGGTGGTGGGCCTGCTCGTGGCACTGCTCGTGGCACGCCTCGTGATCGGCGTGCGCGCCGAGCGGGCCCTCGTCGCCGCGCGCGTGCCGCGCAAAGCCACCGTGGCCGATCTCACGGCGCTCGCCGACGCCGAGCGGTTCGCGCAGGCCGGAGACTTCACGGCGGCCGCACACGCGTTGTTTGCCGCCCTGCTGCGCGCCTGCGCCGCTCGCGGCGAGCTCCGGTTGCATCCGTCCAAGACCACCGGCGACTATGCGCGGGAACTACGTCGTCGCAACACGCCGTCATTGCGTCCGTTCCAGTCGTTCCGCTCGCGCTACGATCGCGTGATCTACGGCGACATGCAGTGCAGCGCTGGCGACTACGCCGCACTTTCGACTGACGCTCGGCAACTGCTGGGCAGCGAGCGTGCCGCGTGACGACCGTCCCGATGGATCACGCGAACGCGGCGTCACCAGCACCGTGGTACACACGCCCCGGCATCGTGATCGCGCTGTTGGCCGCCCTCGTGATGATCACCGCCTTGGTCGCGCGAACGCCGGTCACCGGGCGCTCGGGCGATCCACGCCTGTCCACGAGCTCGGCCGATCCGCTCGGCGCCAAACTTCTCTACGAGCTGGCCGACCGGTTGGGGTGGCATGTGGTGCGCGACGGCCGCGGCGTCGTGCCTACGGCCAACACGACGATCTACAGCGTGCTTGATCCCGTCGTGCCAGTCACCCCGGAAGATGCCGGCGCGATGCTCGCGCACGTCCGCCGTGGCGGTGCGTTGCTGCTGGTGCTCGGCGAGGGTACGTCGCCACTCAACGACTCGCTGCAACTCACGGTGGATCGCCAAGGCGATGACGTGGCGCAGAATATTGGTGCGGTACGCCCATGCGCGGACGCGAACCGCGCGCGATTCACGCGGGACGCCCTCTGGTTCGGGAACGCGCGCATGCTGGCGCTGCACGGCAAGGGGCTGAGCAGGCCCGGACTGCAGCGACTCGTACTCCTCGAGAGCCGGCCGAACATCGTGACCGATGGACCGCGCAGCACCATGGTCGGCATGCCGTACGGCGCCGGACGCCTTGTGGTCTCAGCCGATCCCGACGTGTTCCGCAACGATGCCTTGCGTGAGTGTCGCTACGGACTCGATGTCGCCTCGGTGCGCGCGCTCGAGTATCTGTCGGAGAGCGGCACGGCGCCGCGGCGTACGATCGTGTTCGACGAATTCCATCAGGGGCGCACGCGTTTCGGCATGTCGGGTGCCATCGAACGATTCCTCCGCGAAACGCCGCCGGGGCGCGTGGTGCTGCAAATCGCGCTCGCCGGCTTGCTCCTGCTGTTCGCAGCCGCGCCCCGCGTGCTGCCGCCGCGCGAGCAGGTGCGTATCGAGCGGCGCTCGCCACTGGAGCACGTGGACGCGCTCGCCCGCGCGTATGTGCAGGTCGGGGCCACACGTACCAGTGCACAGCATCTCGTGCGCGGATTGCGTCGGCGCATGGAGCATGGCGCCGCCCGCGGCAAACGCGGCGGGCTCGATGAAGATCAACTCTATCTCACACGGCTAGCCGACGTGAAGCCCGCGCTGGCCAGTGACATTGCGATCGTTCGTCATGCGCTGACGAACCCGGTCGACCTCGGTGAATTCCGCCGGGTCGGACAAGCGATTCAACGCATCGAAGCGGCACTCACGCGAACATGACTACTCCTCCCATGCAGCTCACGATCGATCAGGGCGCAGACATCCTTCGCCGTCTCCGCAGTGCCATCGCCGCGCGCATCGTTGGGCAGGATGCGGCTATTGACGATGCGCTCATCACCTTCCTCGCGCGCGGACATCTCCTCATCGAAGGCGTACCCGGAACCGCGAAAACGCTCCTCGTGCGTACGCTGGCCAGCGCGCTTGGCGTGCGGTTCACCCGCGTGCAGTTCACGCCCGATCTCATGCCGAGTGATCTCACTGGCATCGCGATCGTCCGTGATGTGGCACGGGGCTTCGAGTTTCAGCCTGGGCCGGTGTTCACCGACTTGCTGCTGGGCGACGAGATCAACCGCGCGCCCGCCAAGACGCAGTCGGCGCTGCTGGAAGCGATGTCCGAACGGCAGGTGTCGGCCGACGGTGTCACGCGGCCGCTGGATACCCTGTTCACGGTGTTCGCCACGCAGAACCCGGTGGAGCACGAAGGCACGTATCCGCTGCCAGAGGCGCAGCTCGACCGCTTTTTGCTGAAGACGATCATGGGGTACCCGGCGCTCGACGCCGAGCTCGCGATGCTGGCATCGCATGAAGCGGGGTTCAATCCCGAGAGTACGACGGTGCCGCTATCCGAGCCGGTACTCGGTGATGGAGAAGCGGTGGCGCTGCGTGAACTAGCGGATTCGGTGCGTGTGGCGCCTGAGGTGCAGGCGTATATCACGTCGATCACTCGCGCCACGCGCGAGGAACCGTCGCTCTCGCTCGGCGCGTCGCCGCGCGCCACGGTGGCGCTGATGCGCGCCGCACGCGCCGCCGCCGTGCTCGAAAGTCGTGACTTCGTGACGCCGGACGACGTGAAGGATCGTGTGTTCGCGGTGCTGCGGCACCGCGTCACGCTCTCGCCCGAGTTGGAAGTGGAAGGACGCACGGCCGACGATGCCCTGTCGGCCATTCTGCTGCGCGTCGTCGCGCCCAAGTAGGGATGTCACCGTTTCTCCGACGGGCGATGCAGGCGCTGCTGCGGTTTGCTCCGCAGCGGCGACTCGCGTGGCTCGCGGCGTTCACGGCGCCCGTGTGGCTGCTGCCGGCCCCATTCGGCGCGTACGTCGGTGTGGGCGTATCGCTGCTCGCGGTCGCCGCGCTGGCCATCGACGTGCTCATGCTCCCTTCGGCGGCCGCACTGAGTGTGGAGCGTGAGTTCCCGCCGTCTGTGGGAATCGGCGACGAGATCGACGGAAGCTACACGGTCATCAACCGCACGTCGCGTGCGCTGCAGGTGGAATTGCACGACCAACTGCCGCCGTTGGTGAGCGGCGGTGTGCAATCAATCGCGCTGCGCGTTCCCGGTGCGTCGGCACAACGGGTGCAGGCCGGCATTCGCGGCACGGCGCGTGGTACGGCACTACTCGGCACGGTCGGTGTGCGCGTCAGTACGGCGCTCGGCCTGGTCAGCGCACGCTACACATTCGAGACTGACGATGCGATCCGGGTGATGCCGTCGCTCGCGGGTGTGCGTCGCTATCGCTTGCTGGCCATGCAGCACCATCTCGACGCGATGGGTATTCGCGTGCTGCGCCACAAGGGACAGGGGCAGGCGTTTGCGCGTTTGCGCGAGTACGTGCGCGGCGACGACCCTCGCCACATCGACTGGAAGGCGACGTCGAAGAAGGGCAAGTTCATTACCCGCGAGTTCACCGTGGAACGCTCGCAGACGGTGATCACGCTGGTAGACGCCGGGCGCGGCATGACGCAGTTGTCGGGCGAATTCTCTCGCTTCGAGCACGCGCTCAGCGCGGCGCTGATCCTGACCGATGTCGCCTCCTCGTCGGGCGACCGCGTGGGCACGCTGGTCTTCGACGACGAGGTGCGTGCCTTTGTGCCACCACAAGCGAGCAAGGGGGCGCTGACGCTGGTGCGCGACGCCTTCATTCCCGTGCACGCGACGTCACGGGAACCGGACTACGCGTCGTCGTTCCGTTTCTTCGCCGCGCATCAGAAGAAGCGTGCGCTGGTGGTATTCTTCACCGACGTCATCGATGTGCGCGCCTCGCAGGCCTTGCTGGCCCACGTGACGCACAGCGCCGCGCGACATCTGGTGCTGGTGGTCGCGTTGCGCAATGACGCGTTGTTCGAGGCGGCGGCGCCGATGGACGCGGCCTCCACGGAGCAGCTGTTCGAGAGTGCGGCGGCCGAGGAAGTGATTCAGGCGCGCGAAGCGGTGCTGGAGCGCATGCGGCGCGCCGGTGTGGTGGTGCTCGACGTGTCGCCGCAAACCATGACAGCGAGTGTCGTGAACCGCTACCTCGAACTCAAGGCGCGGGGCGCGCTGTAGCGGGGCGCGCTGTCGCGGGGCGCGCTGTCGCGGGGCGCGCGTTGGCTGGTCCCTTGTAGAACAGATAGATCGCCAGCACGACAGCGCTGGTGGCCGATACCGCTAGCTTGGTCTGTAAGGACAGCGTGGCATTCGGTGAAACGAAACCCTCGATCGCGCCGGCGAAGAGCAGCAGGAACACGGCGCCTGCCAGCAGTCGGAAGGCGCGGCCACCGCGGTGCACCAGCGCCGCGCGGCGCGTGCGATTGCCCGGCAGCAGCATGCCCGACGCGAGCAGCAGCCCGGCCGCGCCGGCCAACACAATGGCGGTGAGTTCGAGCACGCCATGCGGCGCGATGAAGGAAAAGATCAGCGACCCGATTCCCTTCGAGATGTAGAGACCGAGGGCCGCCCCGATACTCACGCCGTTCATGACCAGCGCCCAGCAGGTGAGTAGGCCGGCCGTCATGCCTCCCGCGAAGGCCACGAAGGTCACCTGCACATTGTTGGTGGCGATCTGCGACGCCATCATCGGGCGATATACCTCGGGATCCTCGATATACCCTTTGCCGCGCTTCGCATCGTCCACGCCCTTGGCGGCGCGGGCCAGCATGCCTTGCGGCAACAGGGTGGCCGCCACCGACGGATGCGTGATCACCGCGCGCGCGGCAATCACCATGGGGCCGAACAGCAGCGTGGCCGCAATCGCGATCGGCAACCCCGAGGCGCGCACTTCGGCAGGCACATCGGCGAAGAGAAAGGCGACGAGCCGACGCAGGGTGAACGTGCCACGCCGGTACAGCAGGCTGTGGGCGCCGGCCACCAGGCGGTTGAGGTAGAACAGGTCGGCCGAGTCCTGTCCACGCGTCGCGGTGCGCAGTCGAGCCAAGTCGGCGGTCATTTCGCGGTAGTCCTGCACGAAGCGCCGCACACCCGCTTCGCCGAGCGTGGACAGTCCAGCGCCCTGAGCCGACTTGAGGGTGTTGGCGAACAACGCCCACCGTGGCGCGTTGGTGGCGACGATGCGATGTCGCTCGCGCGCGGCGCCGGTGTCATTGCGCGCCGCCGCGCCCTGCGCCCGAGCGGCCAGCTCGGCGTCGTGCAATCGCACCAGCTGTGCGATCGGCAGTTGTGCTGGATCCTGCGTGAGCTTCGCGCTGAAGCGCTGCGCCAGTCCGGCCGCCAGCTGCGTGCGCCGCTCGGGGTCGAACTGCATGCGCCGTTCCACGAACCGGTCGAGCAGTTGGAATTCCGCGTCCGTCAGACTCGCCGACAGGGGCAACGGCGTGCGCGCGTCGGTGCGCGCGGTCTTCCGCGGAGTCACCGGCTGCGACACCAGATCTTCCTTGACCACGATCGTGCCGGCCGCCATGTCACCGAGTCGCTTGCCGCGCGCATTCGCCATGATCGTGACGAGGCCGACGGCGTACAGAAAGATCGGTTGCAGGTCTATGGCGCGCACGATGTTACGAATAGCCGACGCCTCGAAGGTGACCGACAGGCCCCCGTCCTTCACGACGCGCAACTTCATGATGCGCTTGCCCGGCGTTTGTCCGTCGCCCAGCGCCTCGAACAGCACGTAGTACAGCCAGAGGATGGCGAACTGGATCACCCCGAGCAGCGCCATCACCCACGCGCCCGACGAATCGCGCGACGCGGCCACGCCGAACTTCACCTGCAGCTGAAGCAGCGCGACAATGACGGCGATAAATGTCGCGATACAAATCGCGTAGTCGATGAACGCGGCCGTGGCACGCGAGCCCACGCCGGCCACGGTGTACGACAGCACGACAAGTTCCGGCGTCTCGACGTCGACCGTCTGCGACAATGAGGGTCGGGGCAACTGCCCCGGCGCCGACGAAGCGGGCGGATTATTGGTAGCCATTCCCCGTAAGGTGTGGAGCGCACCCGACGGCAGCAAGTGAATGCGGCTACCGTCGCGTCAGAACGACAGCACCGTCCGCATCGTGGCCACGTTGCCGAACGCACGCACACTCGGCCCTTCGAGGCGACGGACGCGCTGGACATCGGCCACGAGCGATACATGCGACGTGACCGGAAGCTGATAGAACAGCTCGCCAATGGTCTCCCGGCCAGTGCCCCACGACGCGTGGGTCGCGCCCATGCCGATCAGGTCAGCGGGCCGCGCGGCCAGCAGGCCGGACAGGGTGAAGCCGCCGCCGCGATGCGCGTGGACCGATTGCACGTTTGGGCTGGACGCGCCGACCTGCGCGAAGACGGCGATCGAGGCGTGATTGTCGGCGTCGTCGCGCCGCGAACGTCCCTGCCACACCGTCTGGTCGAGGGTGGCGTACCACCCGCGTGTTCCCGGCACCGCCGGATCAGCGTCGGGATCGGCTCCGAGCGCGGAGAACAGGCCGGTATGTCGCCACGCGCCAACACCCACCCGGCCCACGAGCGGCGAGCGCCCAAGCGCCCACTGCTGATTCGCCTGGGCGATCTGGAATCGTGAGGTGCCGCCGAGCGGTGCCGGTGCGCCATCGAGGCCGTTGAACACCCCGACGCCGACGTTGAACAGCGACCACGGACTGACGGTCGCCTCCACCCCCCACGTGGGCAAAGGGAACGTGGGCGCGGCCATGATGCTGGGTGAATAGCCCATCGAGGCATTCAGGAACGACGCGCCATTGTCCGTGCCGGCAAACGCGTTGTTGAAGTCGATGCGACCCGCCTTGATGCTCAGGCGGTCCTGCAGCACGCGCTGCTCGACCCACACTTCCCCCATCGCCCGAAAGTCGTCGGCGTCGATGTTGGAGAAGTTCTGCACGAAGGCCGCTTCTCCAGAACCGTGAGTTCCACACTGCTGTGCGTGCGTAGCGATCGGGCGCTCGAGAACGACGCCGACCCGGCCGACGCGTCGGTGATCTCTTCGGCTCCGAACGTCACGCCAGGATGTGCGACGAGTGCATCGAACTGCGGAGACTCGAGACTCGGAAAAGCCGGCGATGCCGCTTCGCGAGGGCGCGGTGCCACGCGCGCTGCTCCCTCGATCGGCGCGGCTGCCGAGGCCGGGATGACACCCGGCACCCCAACGCGAGGTCTCGGCGTGCTCGCCCCCCTCGTGCGTATCGGTGCATCACCGTCGACGACGATCGCCCGCCCGCCCGCTTACGGCGGCGATGCCAACGATGAGACAGGCTGCGACCGCTGGGCTTCGCGCAGAAAACGTGGTGTCCGTCTGCACGGGCCTCGAGGGAGAATCAGGCTGGGACATGTCGTTCGCTTCGCATCAGTCGGCGCACGGTCGGTTGGCAACCACTCAAACACCGACATCGGTGACAAATCGCACAATGAGAGATTCGACGGGGACGAGCTGATTGTTCAGCGTTGCCAATCCCGGATTCAGGCACCGCTATCAGTCTGTGACGGCCGTTGCCTCCGGCGAACCACTAGGCGGCTCCCTCGGCCGGTTCAGCGATACTCGACCGGTGATGGGCGAAGGCCGCCACGAGATGATCACGCAGATCGCACAGGAGCCGCCGACTGGTCTCGGTGGAGTGCACCGATTCGATCGTGCTGTCAAAGTACAGACACCCGATCAGTTTCATCTCCAACACCAGCGGCAGGAGCGCGAAGTTGCTGGGTGACAGCTCCTTGATAAGGCGATCGCGCCCGTACAGCCTTGCGTCGCCACCAGTCATCTCCACGAAGAGATCGCGGCGGATATGCAGCGCGGCACCGAGCGGCCCGAAGGCAGCGGTGGGTCGCAACAGAAAGTTGCGCGCCAATTCGGCACTGCCTCGACCAATCCCCACGCGACCGCGGATCAGCTTGAAATCCTCGGCACTGATGCCGAGCACACCGCGCTCGTATCCCGCTTCACACGCCGCGCGCAACGTGGAGTCGGTAACCGAACCCACGCTGAAGGAACCCTGCGCCTGCTCCCGCTGCTGCACGAGCGCCCGCACCACGTCGCGCAGCCGCGCTTCCTGAGCGGAGTCGCTGGGATTGGGTACCAGTCGATCGATGGCCTCCTGCAACGCTGCGGCGTCGGCGGGCGCCAGCATGTCGGCACCCTGCTCCTGCTCGGCCGTCGTACCGTGAGTACTATCGCGCTTCACAAGCGCGACGGCCGTGGCGTCGGCGTGTCCACGCAGCCACACATCGAGGTCCACCTGCATGGTGTGCAGCGTCGGCTTCGCTTCGTTGATGGCCACGATCATGCACTCCTGCATGGTCAGGACATCGATGCCGATCAAAGGAGCAAATCGGGTGCGGATCTCCCTTACCTCGGCATCATCGGTCGTGGCCGCAGCACCGTACAGGCAACGCGCAAGCTCGGCGCTGCACTGCGTCACCGCATGCAGCGTCTCCTCGCCGAGCGACATGCCGAGATAGACGCGCATCGTGCGCACCACGGCCGGAGGCATACCCCAGCGCTTCGCCAGCGCGACGCCCACGTCTTCGAAGGTGAATCCGAACTGCGTCGCCTCCGCGCCGTCAGCGCACGGTCCCCCGGCTTGCACGTGCTCGAGCCACGTGCGATAAGCACGCGGACGATAGCAGGCCACCAGCAGTTCGCCGAACCGACGGAACAGTGCGCAGAGATAGGCGAGCTCCGGCCGATCGTAGCCGGCAGCGAATGACAGCTGCAGACTGTGGTTGGCCGCCAGCACCGACTCTACCAGCAAGTCGCGCACGGACGGGGCGTCCTGTTCGAGCTGTCCGAACACGCTCGCCGCCGTGGACAAGTGCTGCACGCGGTCAAAGCCGAGCAGCATGATCGCTTGCTTCACCGACCCGACCGTGCTGTGGGCGTTTCCACCCCCTGCCGCCGCGTTGGCGATGCGCAGCACTTTCGCCGACAGCGCGACATCTTGCATGATCGCGTGCTCTAGCAATCCCACGCGGGCGTCGAGATTGGCGGCGACGCTGCCGATCGAGCGCACATTGCGCACGAACGCCGGCAGATCGGCGGCCGCACCCACGGCTTTGACGAACGCGTCTGCTTCCGGTGAGAGCTCGGCGGTCGTGCTCATGCCTGATCGTTCGTCGCGTCGAGGCTCGACGTCAACGAAGCCAGCAACACCTGTCGGAGCGGCAGCGCGCCTTGCTTTCGGAGAAAAGTGCTGATCGGCGAGTCGGCGGCGAAGAGGTCCATGACGGACGTGAGCGACACGTCGCTCCAGATGCGCGGTTCTTGTCCGAGGTAGCGCGCGAACACCAAGCCCTCGTCCACCCGGACCTCGAGCGGGCCGCCGCTCACGCCGATCACCCGCATGACCGCGCCGCGCACCTCGAACGTCGCGGTCGCGGACGGTATGGTCAGATCGATGCCCATCAGCTGCGCCGCCGTGCGATCGCGTCGACCACCAGATCGGCAATCGACTTCGTGAAGCGGACGGTGGCGCGATCGGGTGCCGGTCCACTGCCGAGGCGGTCGCAGTACATGCAGCCGATCACCTTGCCCAGCACGATCAGCGGAAAGACACCGAACTGCGACACCCCCTGCTCAGTGGCCCAGCGTTGTTCCATGGTGTGCATCGTGCGGTCGGTGGGGAGATACACCGACTGTCGTTGCTGCGTGAGCGCGACCACCGGTCCACCGCGGGCCGACACGGGAAACGAGAAGCGCGACAGCAAGGCGTCGATGTCGGTGCCCAGGCCGGTGCGCGCCACCAGCTGCATCCGGTCGCCGGTCATGAAGCAGGTCACGACCCGATCGAAGGGCCCGCCCCGCATGATGACCTCCATCGCCTGCAGCAACACGGTTCCGATGGTGGCGCCCGACGCGGGATCCACGGCGTCGTCGAGTTCATTCCGCAAGCGCGCACGCACGGTGACGTCCGGCTCGGCCAGCATGGTCGGCGCGTCGCCGTCATCGGCCAGCGTGAGCGACGCGCCGAACGCCCGGCGGGCCGCCGCATTGAGTTCGCGCAGGTGCAGCACGCTCTGTTCGCTGTCCGTGCCCAGCAGGACCTCACGCGTTTCTTTCAGCGCATCGCTGGCGATGCGACCGACTTGTTCGCGCGTGAGCCGGATCTTGGGCCTATGGGCGTCGAGCATGGCATCGAGGGCCGGTCCTACGCTGCTGTTGCTGTCGGTCTGATACAGCGTGCTGGTGAGCTCATGGCTGAAGGCCGTGACCGATGCGAGGAGCGACGGCGATGTATGCGCCGTGGCGCGAATGCCCTGCGCGATGGTATCGGGGAGACCCCACTGGTTCGCCACTTCGACACCGAAGTCGGTGTACGCGAAACCGAGCACCATGCGCAGCGCCGACGCCTCGCTGCGTCCGTCGTCCTGAACGAGGGAACGGATGCGCTGGTAGTCGTCGTGGAAGTAGCAGGCCACGAGCACTTCGCCGAGGTTGCGAAACATTCCCGAGAGATGCGCCGCCTCGGGGTCGTCGTGTCCCAACTGGAGTGCGGTGGCGCGGGCGTGGTTGGCGGTCAGGAGCGACAGGATCATCAGCTCCTTGAGCTCCGGCGAGCGACGCTGGAAGTGCTCGAATAGCATCATACTGCCGGCCAGCTGCCGAACCACGCGCGCGCCCAGCATCATCATGGCGTGGGTCGCACTCTCGGTTGGGCGGCCACCGCGCCGGTAGTGCACGCTGTTGGCGGTCCGCACGACGCTCAAGGTGAGCCCGTACTCGCGCAGAACGACGTTGGCCAGCCGCTGCAGCGAGGCGACATCGTCGTCGATGGTGGAAATCGTATCAATCACCTGCCGGGACAACGCCGGAAAGTCACCACCCTCCATGATGCGTGCGAGCCGCGTCCGGATGGAAAAGCTGTCGACGCTCACGCCGGCGGCGCTGGCGTCACCGTGACGGTGGAGGGCTTCGCTGGCGAGGGGCAGGGGATCCTGAAGACGCATCATGCGGTCAAGTATCGGCACGTGGCGCCAAGGGATGTACGTACGACATTTCACCCTGCCGGTCTCTTGTCGGCTATTATTCGGGATATGCCGCTCGACTACGTACGGCGCCTGACGGGAACGGTTCGCACCCGGCGTGAAAACACGCACCTCGGCGTCGGGTTGGCGTTTGTGGCAGGGGCCACGAACGCCGGTGCCTTCCTGGCCGTTTCGCAGTACACGTCACACATGACGGGCATCGTCTCGTCGATGGCGGATGCGCTCGTTCTGCGACAGACCGAGGTGTTCCTGACCGGCGTCGGAGCCCTCTGCGCGTTCACGCTGGGCGCGGCCACCACCGCCGTGATGGTGAACTACGCGCGCCGCCAAGGGTTGAGCAGCGCGTTCGCCCTGCCGATACTGCTCGAGGCCGCGCTGCTGCTGGTGTTCGGCTTCCTCGGCGCACGCCTGCAGATGGTCCATAGCATCTTCGTGCCGGCTACGGTCAGTCTGCTCTGCTTCATGATGGGGCTGCAGAATGCGGTGATCACCAAGATCTCGAAGTCGGAAATCCGAACGACGCACGTCACGGGCATCGTGACCGATATCGGTATCGAGCTCGGCAAGTACTTCTATGTGAATCGGCACGATCTTGCCAGCGAGCCGCGGGTCCTGGCCGACCGGAAGCGCCTGCGCCTGCTCACCATGCTGTTCACGGCTTTCTTCTCCGGCGGCGTGATCGGCGCGCTCGGCTTCCGCGCCATTGGCAACAGCGCCACGATTCCGTTGGCGCTGGTGCTGCTCACCCTCGCCGCCGTCCCGGCCGTCGACGACGTGCGCAGCGCACTGCGGAACGACCGCGGCCACGGGGACTGACTCCGCGGAATACAGGGAATCACCGCGGATTCACGCCGATGTCGGGCGCGGTCCGTGCGCATTGGCGGCCATCCGCGGTCACGCAGTGCGGTGAAGGCCTCTGACCAAAAGCCGTACCACGGATGTACGCCGACGACCACGGATTGAAACACAAACGAGAATTGGGACTCGTCGCGTGCCACGACCTCGCAGCGCCACTCGGCCGCGATCCGTGCGCATTCGCGCCAATCCGCGGTAGGCAGTTTCGTCGAAGGGTCGCACCAAATCGCCCTGGTGCGACCACTACTCCCCCTCGAGCCGTTCGGCCCGCACATTGCGCAACGGCGATCTCTGCCGCCGTTTTCCCTGAAGGTCACGTCGCCTCCATTATCAGACATCGCGTATGAGCCGTCGTTTCGCCCTCGCCAGCCTTCGCGCGCCCACGGCCCTGGCTGCCGTCTTCGCTGCCCGTACGGCCCTCGCGCAGCCATCGGCGGCGCCTGCCGCAGCGCCCGCCACCCCTGCTACCCCGGTGTTCGTCAACGGTATGGCGCAGGTGGTCCCCGCGTGGCGCGATTCCTCGTCGTGGATTCGCCACGACCTGTGGGTTGAGACGGATTTCGACAGCGATCGCGACGGCCGAAAGGATCGCGTGCACGTGGACGTCACGCGCCCCGCGCAGACCGAGGGCGGTGGCCTAAAAGTGCCGGTGCTCTACGGCGCGAGTCCGTACTTCGCCGGCACCTCGCGTGACGATTCCAACTGGAACGTGCAGCAGGAACTCGGCGATCAGCCGCCTAGTCGACGCGCGCTGGTAGCGCCGGTGCACCAGCCCAATCGTCGGCGCATCTCGAATGCGCTGGTAAACGAATGGGTGCCGCGCGGCTTTGCGGTGGTGCACTCAGAGGCGACCGGTACCGGCTTGTCGCAGGGCTGTGCGACCGTGGGCGACTACCCCGAACGGGCGCCGATGAAGTTTGTGATCGATTGGCTGAACGGCCGCGCCAAGGGCTACACGACGCCCACCGGTCGCGAAGAAGTGCGCGCCACCGGATGGTCGACCGGAAAAGTCGGCATGATTGGCACGTCGTACGAAGGCACGCTTCCTTTGGCCGCGGCCACGACCGGCGTGAAGGGACTCGAAGTCGTCGTGCCCGTGTCGCCGAACACCTCCTACTACCTGTACTATCGCTCGAACGGACTCGTGCGCTCACCGGGCGGGTATCTCGGTGAAGATGTCGACGTGCTGTACGACTTCGTGGCCAGCGGTGACCCGGCCACGCGCGCCAAGTGTGACGTGATCTGGAAAACCAACGTGTTCGCGGGGCGAAAGGGCCAGGACCGCGCCACCGGCGACTTCAACGACTTCTGGAAGAAGCGCGATCTGTTGCCGTACGTGAAGCATATCAAGGCCGCTGTGCTGCTCGCGCATGGCCTCAACGACTACAACGTGACGCCGGCGCATAGCGTGCGCATCTACGACGAGATGAAGGCGCGTGGACTGCCCGTGGGACTGTATCTGCATCAAGGCGGACATGGCGGGAATCCGCCGGCCGACATGCTCAATCGCTGGTTCAGCCACTACCTGTACGGCGTGAACAACGGCGTGCCGGGTGATCAGTCGGCGTACATCGTACAGGACGCCGGGGCGCAGGCGCCGATGGCGGCGGTCGCCGCGGCCCCATCGACTGGTGCACCGGCGGCGAACCCGCGGCTGCGCGCCACCGCGTTGCCGACGCCGTTCGCGGCCTTCCCCGTACCCGGCACGCAGGTCGTGACGCTGCATCCCACTACCGGTGGACGCCGCATCGCGTCGCTCGCGTTCGCTCCCGTGGCGACCGGCGCCGAATCACTGATCGATGACGTCGCGTTCAGCGGCAGCGCGCTCGCCAGCGCGCCCACGTCGCCGAATCGCCTGCTGTACGCCACGCCCGTGCTCACCGACACCGTACATATCTCCGGCACGCCGCGCGTGACGCTGCGCATGGCCGCCAATGTGAAAGCGGCGAATCTCAGCGTGTGGCTCGTCATGCTTCCCTACGACTCGGCGCGCGTGGGCTCACAGAGCTACAAGGGCAACGTGTCGCACGGTTGGGCCGATCTGCAGAACGCCAAGTCGCTCAAGAAAGGCGGAGACTATGCGTCGAAGGATCGGGGCAAGCCGCTCAAGGCGGGCGAATATCGCGACGTCACTTTCGACCTCGAACCGACGGATGAATTCATTCCCGCCGGCAAGCAGCTCGCGGTGATGATCATGTCGAGCGATCGCGAGTTCACGTTGTGGCCGAAGGCAGGGGCCGAGCTTACGCTCGACCTCGCGAAGTCCTCGTTCGCCATTCCGATCGTCGGCGGCGCGCGCGCGCTTCAGAACGCCGGCATGCGCTGATGATTCCTCGACGATTCTTCGATGATTCCTCGATGATTCCTTTCCACCCACACGCCACCGTGATGCGTTCTCTGTTTCGTCTCGCCGCACCGACACTGCTCCTGGCAGGCGTCGCGGGCGCGCAAACTCCCGACGCGGCCACTCTGAACGGCCTACGTTGGCGTTCGATCGGCCCCGTGAACATGGCCGGACGCATCACCGACGTCGAAGCGCACCCCAGCGCGCCGAAAACGTTCTATGTGGCCGGCGCCACCGGCGGCATCTGGAAGACGGTGAACGCCGGCACGTCCTTTGTGCCGCTCTGGGAGAAGGGGCCGATTGCCTCGATGGGGGATCTCGCGATTGCCCCAAGCAATCCGAAGATCATCTGGGCGGGCACGGGCGAAGAAGACTCGCGCAACTCCGTGGCGCCGGGCTACGGCATCTACAAATCGTTGGACGGCGGGGTGACGTGGCAGAGCATGGGCCTCGAGAAGACGCAGCATATCGGGCGCATTCTCGTGCATCCCACCAACCCCGACATCGTATATGTCGCGGCGCTTGGCGCACTCTGGGCGACCAACCCCGAGCGTGGCCTCTACAAGACGATCGACGGCGGCAAAACCTGGACGCTGAGTAAGTTCATCAGCGAGAAGGCCGGCTTCGTGGATCTCGCGATGGACCCGCGCGATCCGAACGTGCTCTATGCCACCAGCTGGGAGCGGATTCGCAAGGCGCATTTTCTCAAAAGCGGTGGCCCCGGCTCCGCGCTCTGGAAGTCCACCGACGGCGGCGCGACATGGAAGGAGATCACCGGCGGTGGCTTCCCGGCTACGGCGAAGGGACGGATCAATCTCGCGATCGCACCGAGCAATCCCGACATGGTGTACGCCATGGTCGAAGCCGACAGCGTGCGTGGCGCCAAGCCGCAACGATTGTTGAGCGGACTGTATCGCTCAAACGATGCCGGTGCGACGTGGACGTGGATGAGCACCGTCAACAATCGGCCGTTCTATTTCTCGCAAATCCGCATCGATCCGAAGAACGCCGATCGCGTGTACCGCATGGCCGTCGACTTCGCGTTCTCCGACGACGGCGGGCGCTCGTGGCGCGCGGGCATGGTGGGTATCCACGAAGACTATCACGGCATGTGGATCGATCCCAACGACCCCGAGCATTTCATCGTCGGTGGTGACGCGGGCATCTTTCAGACGTGGGACAAGGGCGGCACGTACGACGCCGTCAACAACATGGCCATGGGCCAGTTCTACGGGATCAGCTACGACTTTCAGGTCCCGTATCGCGTGTGTGGTGGCCTGCAGGACAACGGTACATCGTGCGGGTTGAGTCGTCGCGCCGGTGCCCCGCTGCAGATGACTGACTGGTTCGCGATCTTTGCCGCCGATGGTCTGCAGACGGCGCAGGACCCATTCAATCCGGACTACGTGTACTACGAGTCGCAGGGCGGCAACATCGCGCGGCGCAACGTGGCCACCGGCGAAGTGATCAGCGTGAAGGCGCGCACGGTCACGCGCACGCAGTTCGGTCAGCAGATCGCGCGTATCCGCGGTGCCGGCACGGCACCGCTCACGCCGGAGCAGACGAAGAGTATCGCCGGCATCCGCCTGCAGATGAAGAAGGAGATGGCCGATCCCAACGTCGCGACGCGTTGGAACTGGAACACGCCGTTCATCCTCTCGCGTCACGACGCGAACGTGCTGTACTCGGGCGCCGAGAAGCTGTTCAAGTCGGTGAAGAAGGGTGAGGAGCCGTACGCGATTTCGCCCGACCTGTCGTCGCGCGACGAAGCACGCATCCGCATCACTACCGGTTTCGATATCGAAGGCAATCCGGCGGTGGACGCCACCGGTGGGATCACGCGCGATGCGACCGGCGCCGAGGAGAACGCCACGATCGTGACCATCGCCGAGTCGCCGTTCAAGGCGGGTGTACTGTACGTGGGTACGAACGACGGCAAGGTGTGGCTCACGAAGAACGACGGTGGCGCCTGGGAAGATCTGAGCGCGCGCTTCGCTGGTGTTCCGCCGTTCACGCACGTGAGCAAGATCGAGGCGAGTCCGTCCGACTCTGCCACCGTATTCGTCGCCTTCGACAATCATCGCGACAATGACTTCGCGCCGTATCTGTTCGTCTCGACCGATTTCGGCAAGACGTTCCGCTCGATCTCAGCCGGCCTCAAGGTCGGTCGCCCAAACACGGTGTATGTGGTGCGCGAGGATCCGTTCAACGCCGCACTGCTGTACGCCGGCACCGAACTGGGTGTGTACGCGTCACTCGACAAGGGCGTCACGTGGTTCACGCTCGACAACAACCTCCCCACGGTGCCGGTGTACGACCTGCAGGTACATCCGCGCGATCGTGAGCTGATCGCCGGCACGCACGGTCGAGGTGTGCAGATTCTCGATGTGTCCGCGCTGGAGCAGTTCACGGCGGCCGCGTTGTCGGCGTCGGCGGTGCTCTTCAAGCCCACCGTGGCGCTGCAGTACGGCGAGCGTCCGCCGGGATCGGAGCCCCGTGCGCAGCGCATGTGGCGCGGTGATCGCGTGCCGACCGGAGCGGCTATCACCTATCGGCTCGCCGCCCCGGTGACCGGAGGCGCACCGCGCATCACGGTCCTCAGCGCCGCCGGCGACACGATTGCCCGCCTGCTCGGCACGAATACCGCGGGACTGAACACCGTCACGTGGAACCTGCAGGCGACCGGTGCGCAGATGCCGGGACCGAACACCGGTGGCCGTGGTGGATTCGGCGGTGGATTTGGGGGCGGACCGCAACCCACCGGCAACAGCAGCGATCCTGGCTTCCCCGCCGGCTTCAACGCGCGTCCGGCGGAATCGCGTGGCGCGGCCGACAGCACCGGCACGCCGGAGAACCAGGCGAAGGCGCTGATCGCGGCCCAGAATCGTGCCCCGGCCGCCGGTGGACCTGGTGGCGTCGGCGGTGGTGGAGGCGGTTTCGGTGGACAGCGTCCGGCGTTCGTGGAAACGGGCGACTATCGCATCGTGCTCGAACTCCCGGGCCAACCCAACGCGTCGTCGCAGTCATTGCGCGTGATGCGCGTGTCGCCCGAAGAACGCGCCGTGTTGGTGCCGACGCGGCGGTAGCATCGAGCGCGCCGTCGCGTCACCTCACGGCCGAATCCCCGTGACCACCGGCAGCACGATCTTCGAGGCCTTGCCCTTACTGCGATAAATGCGCTGCGTCGCGGCGCGGAAGTCGCCCGGCTTGGCCTCGAAGATGTTCGGGACGAACGTCTGCGGGTTCCGGTCGATCAGCGGGAACCAGCTGCTCTGCACCTGGATCATCACGCGGTGTCCCTTCTTGAAGGTGTACGCCTGCGTGTGCAGGTCGATCGTGATCGCCTCGGGCACGTTGGGCACGAGCGGCACCGGCTTCTCGACGCTCTTCCGGAAGCGCGCCCGATACACGTCGTTGGCGACCATGAATTGGTAGCCGTTCATCTTGAGCTCCGGCATCCCGCTGTCCGGATACACGTCGATGAGCTTCACCACATAGTCGGCATCGGTGCCACTCGTGGCGACGTGCAGCGTGACGGCGAGATCACCAGCGATCGTGAGGTCGTCAGTCAGTGTTTGCAGCTCCCAGCTCAGCACATCGGGGCGATTGTGCACGAAGCGCTGATCTTCCGTGAGCCAGGTGCTCCAGGTGGAGCCGGGCCCATATGTCATCTGCACCGGCCGCTGTCGGTAGGGCACCGGCTTCGCCGGGTCGGACACATACGCGTCGTACGCCGGTGCTGTGGCGGCGGGTGGCTCCCACGCCAATGCGCCCCCTTCACGCAGGTAGAGACTGCGTGGTGACACCGCGGTCTTTGGTGGCCACGTGTCGTAGCGCTTCCACATATTGCTGCCCGCTTCGAACACGAGCGCCTCGGGCAACGTCCACCCGGCCACGTCGCGCTGCTCGGGGTGCAGGTGACGCGCGAAGAACGGCGCCATGATCGAGTCACGGAAAAAACGTGCGGTCGGTTGCCCGAATTGAATCGGCCCGAGCGCTGTGCCTTCACCGCGCATCCAGCCGCCGTGATTCCACGGACCGACGACCAGGAAGTTCTTCCCTTCGCGATCGTGCTTCTCGAGTTCGCGATAGATCGTGACCGGCCCGTAGAAGTCCTCCTGATCCCACCACCCTGCGACATGCAACGCGGGTACCGTGACCTTGTCGAGATAGCCCGCCATCGCCTGACGCTGCCAGAACGCGTCGAAGTTGGGGTGGCCCGCAAAGTCGTTCCATGTGGGAATTGTCCCCTTCAAATACCGGTCGTTCACATTCTTCAGCGAGCCGAGCTTGAGGTACCACTCGTAGGTGTCGTAGGCGTCCATCGAGAACTGCTTCACATCTTTGCCGCTCTCCATCATGGTGGCGTACTCGAAGCCGTAGCTCAGACGGAACGCGCCGTTGTGATGGAAATCATCGCCCTTCCACATATCGGCCGGGGACGCTTGCGGGGAGGCCGCCTTGAGCGCCGGATGTGGATCGAGCATCGCCATCGCCGTCGTCCAGCCGGGATATGATACGCCCGTCATGCCCACGCGCCCATTGTTGTTCGGCACGTGCGAGAGCAGCCATTCGATGCTGTCGTAGGCGTCGGTACTTTCGTCGATCGCCTTCGGGTCGGCGCGGTTGGCGCGCGGCGGCCGCTGCATCACGAACTGTCCTTCAGACTTGAACTTGCCGCGGATGTCCTGAAACACGAACACGTAGCCGTCCCGCGCGATGTCGCGGGCCATGAAGCCCCAGTTGGCGGCCACGCTGCCCGGCGTGTTGCCGTCGACCCCGTACGGCGTGCGGACGAACAGGAACGGTAGCGGACGCGCCGGATTCACCGGTGCCACGATGCGGGTGTAGAGTCGCGTTCCATCACGCATCGGGATCATCGACTCGGTGAGCGCGTAGGCCGCCGCCGCGGGCGCGGTCGCGGGCGTAGACGGCTGGGCGGTGAGCGCACGCCCGGCGAGCAGCAGCAGGGGGAGGAATCGAGAGAGTCGCATGGGATAACATGCATCGCGAATGGCATGCTCGGCGAATGCGCCGCGTTATCTTCTGGCATGTGCCCCGACACTTTCCGACCAGCGTGTGCCCGCATCAGGCAGTTGATCCGTACCGCGACCCACGGTATCCTCGCGATGGCCATCCCCGTGACGATGTTCACGGCGTGCTACGCGAGAACACGCGTGACCACGCCGCCTTCGGAGATCCTCGGACGATTCGTCGACGACTACGGGAACGCCTTCGCGCTCTCCGTGCAGCGCTTCGACCAACTACCGCGCGGGCGCTTCGATATTGTCGAGTGGCACCTCGAGGAGCGCTACTTCATCGCGCGCAACGACGCCGCCAATCCGCGCGACGGGGGACTCTGGACGCGAGTCGATTGGATGCCGTTCACGGGAATGGAACCCTACACTTGGGGATTCTGCCTCACGGCCTATCGCGCGCCGAACGTGCGTGAGGCGCGCCAAACGTCAGCGCCCAATCGCGACACCCCACGAACCGGCTGCAACGGTTTCCCCTTCTCACGCATGCGGCGCGCACCGACCTAGGCGAATTCCGGCCAGCATGCGCACTTTCACCGCCGCCGCGTCGCGTTCCGCGATCACGCGCTCGCGCTCGAGCTCCTTCGCCTTCAGCAGACCAGCGTCGGCGACATGGACGAACATCCCGTGCACGACACCGTCCTGAATATCTGGCGCGTACGTCGCGATGCTGTCGCGATGACCGGAGCCGTCTGGCATGGGAATGCGTCGTTCGAACTGCTGGCGCTCGCCGGCCTAGGCGGCGCGAATGAACGGTTCATTCAGCAGGTAGATCGGCCCAAGAATGTCCGGCGGCAGAGTTGTGGCGTCCGAGCGTACGTGTGCAAGTCCAGTGAACGGAGCGAATGCGCTGAGGCGGAAGAGCGTGAAGCTGGGCGCGCCACACCACTCCGTTGAGTGGTGGGCGTGATGACTCTGGTCCCACCCCCGCTGCACTGCGCACGACCGTTCTCCCCGAAGCCGTGCAGCTACGCGACCGGCTTTGGTGTGGTCCGCCCAATGATGATGGTGATGTTGTCGCTGCCGCCGCCGTCGAGCGCTTCCTGCAGCAGCTGCTCCGCCGCCTGTTTCGCACTCGTCATCGATCCCAGTATCTCGGCGATGCGGGCATCGGTCACGTGCTTCGTGAGTCCGTCCGAACAGATCAGGTGCACGTTGTTCCAGTCGGCATCGAGCCGCGTGACCACCGGCATCGTCTTGTCGGCACCGATCGCACTCGAGAGTACGTGTGCCATCGGCGAATTGCCCGCCGTGCTGGCCTTGAGAATGCCGTCGTCCACCAGATCCTGCGCCATGGTCTGATCGCGCGTGACTTGCGACAGTACCCCGTTGCGCCACACGTAGTAGCGCGAGTCGCCTACCTGGAGCAGGTAGTAGGTCGGCCACACACCGATGTACATGGTGAGCGTGGTGGCCATGGTGCCGCGCAGCCCCTGCTCATCGCGTCGCGCGCGGACGGCGTCGTGCGCCTGCATCGCCGCCGACTGCAGCAGTTCGCTGAACTCCGTCGCGTCGGCCGTCGCCCCGTAGTACACCGTGACGCTGCCGTCGACATAGCGCATCAGGGATTCCAGCGCGATCGCACTCGCTTCAGCACCGCCCACACCGCCGCCCACCCCATCGGCCACCATCGCCAGATACGCGAGACGCTGCTCCCCGTTGGGAAAGCGCTGCTCGATGTCGGGCAGATTGCTGGAGATGACGTTGATGCGCTTGTGGAACGTGGCCATCAGGTAGTGATCCTGATTCTCCTTGCGCACCGTACCGGTGTGCGAGAGGCCGAACACGTCCATTTCGTCGTCGCGCGGCTTGCGCGGGGGGGCTGCAGTTTCGCTCATCGGAAGGGGCGGCGGGTCAGCGAATAGGATAGCTCGCACGATGGGCTGTGGCGAGCCGTCCGACGGCGCAGATCGCGACTTCCTCGACGAGGTGGGACGATGCGGTACGAGCGGGGGACGAGGTGCCATCGCCAGCGGACTCGAGAGCAGGTGGTCCGTTCGCGCGCGCTCTCGCGCTCAATGCAGTGGCTGAACTTCGACAAAGGCCGCGTACACGCGATCCAGCTCGATGCGCATGCCGTCGTCGCGCTGCAGCATCACGCTGCGACTGGTGCAGCGTTCACAACGCATCACAACCCCCGGGTGAATGCCAACAGACAGGCAATGATCCCGGACGATGTCGAACAAGACGGCGCCAACGGCCACGCGCTCTCCGACATGGATGTCGATCAGCGAACGGGGCGTCTCGAGCACCGGAGTGGCAATCAGCATGCGCTCCTCGTCGAACCGATTGATGATGAAGGGTGTTGCCGGCAAACCGTCAATGTCGAGCTCATGTGCGTGGCGACTCACATACCTGAGCGCACAGCGAGCGCGAGCACGAAACATGCGTCTCGCGTCACGTGCGGTCGGCCGTGCGTCGAGCCGAACCGCGCTGGCGAATCATCTCTCCGACGAAGGAGCATGTATGAATTGGCATCACCTCTCTGCCGTGGCGTTTGCCGTCACACTCAGCACCCCCGTAGTCGCTCGCGCACAGTTTGTTGTCTACACGAATCAGGCCACGTTCCTGGCCGCTGTGACAAACGCCGGTGTCGATACGTTCACGGGCTTCAACACGAGCAGCTCAACGCCGTCCCCCATTGTGCGCACGGCCGGCCCGTACCGTTACACCGCGTTCGTGACCAACGGCGGAGACTTCTTCGGCGCGGGGACCGTGGCCAATCCGTGGCTCTCCACGAACACGGCCACCGACGCGATCACCTTCGGAAGCTTTATCGGCGGCGTAGGGGCCGTCGGCGGCAACTTCTTCGGCTCCAACATCGCCGGCGCGTTCCAGAGCGGAAATATTCTGGTCACATATGTCGACGCCATGGGCGCACAGTCCACAACTCTCATCGCGCCGAGTACCAGTAGCTTCTTCGGTGTCGTATCACAGCGCTCCGCCATCACGTCGTTCACGGTCAGCGCGGTTCAACCGTCGGATACGGAAGTTCTCTGGCCGACCGTCGACAATCTGACACTCGCGCAGACGACTGTGCCTGAGCCTGGCACCTACGCGCTGCTTGCGACGGGCCTGCTGGCGATTGGCATCACCACCCGACGCAAGCGTGCGTTGGTGCGCGACCAAGCGAAGACTTAGGCCGAAAGCACCGGGTAATCGGTGTAGCCCTTGTCGCCCGGCGTGTAGAACGTGGCGAAGTCGGGGGCGTTCAGCGGCGCATCATGCTGCAAGCGCGCCACCAGGTCGGGGTTCGCGAGGGCACTGCGTCCAAACGCGACCAGATCCGCCTCGTTCGACGCGAGGATCGCCTCGGCCTTCGCCCGATCGAATCCACCCGACGCAATGAATGCGCCCTTGAACGACGCGCGAAGCTGTGCCCGCAATGAATCCGGGGCGTTCGGCGATCCCATTGACGCGTGATCGACGAGATGGAGATACACCAGTCCGAGGTCGCTCAGTCCCTGCACGAGCGCGACGATCTGCTCGTCGATGCCATCGAAGGCACCCATGTTGTTGAACGCGCCATACGGCGACAGACGAATACCGACACGGTCGGCGCCGATCGCCGCGACGGTAGCCGCCGCCACCTCAAGTGCAAAACGGTTGCGCCCCTCGGCGCTGCCGCCGTACGAGTCGGTGCGATGGTTGTGATTGCCGTTCAGGAACTGCTCGATCAGGTAGCCGTTGGCGGCGTGCAGTTCAATGCCATCGAAGCCCGCCTCGATGGCGCGCGTTGCGCTGTGCGCGTACTCGGCCACCACCGCGCGCACATCCTCCTCGGTCAGCGCATGCGGCACAGTGGCCGGCTGCAATCCTTCCGCGTCAGTGTACACCGGCTCAGGCAGCGCCACTGCCATTGGGCCCACCACGCGGGCGCCGGCCGGTAGGTTGAGCGCGCTGGACGCCCGGCCGGTATGCATCAGCTGCGCGAAGATCTTGCCGCCCTTGGCGTGCACCGCCTCAGTTATCGGCTTCCAGGCCGCCACCTGCTCATCGGAGTACAGTCCGGGAATGCGCGCGTAGCCCAGACCATCCGGCGCCGGCGAGGTCCCTTCGGTAATCAGCAGCCCAATGTCGGCGCGCTCGGCGTAATATGTGGCCATGATCGGCGTCGGCACGTGCGCAGCCGTGGCCCGGTTGCGCGTCATGGGAGCCATGACCAACCGGTTCTTGAGCGAAAGGCCGCGCAGGGCGTATGGTTCAAACAACATGTCGAGAATCCCGCCGGGAGGCAGCAATGCGTGGCGACACCCGGACCGATCCGCGACGCATATATTTACCGATCGGTAGTTATATTACCTATCGGTACGGAATTCGCAACCTCCACCCCATCGCTCACGATGGTTCGCGGTAGACCCCGGCAGTTCGATACAGAGGACGCGCTGGACCGTGTACTCACGGTCTTCTGGCGCGACGGGTTCGACGCGGCCTCGATGCAGGATTTGGCGGAGGCGGTGGGCGTCAGCAAGCCGAGCCTGTACGCGGCGTACGGCAATAAGGAGGCCCTGTATCTCGCGGCGCTGGAGCGCTACGCGACGACGTTCGGAACCGATCGGCTGGAGCGGCTGCACGCCGAGCCCGACGTGAAGCGGGCGGTGCACGACTTCTTGACGTCGCTGGTGGACGCCTACACGTGCACCGAGAGACCCACCGGCTGCATGATCGTGGCGAGCACGTCGAACTGCAACGCCTCGCACGTACCCGCCGCTATACAGTGTGCGATCAGCACCGCGTTGCACGGCTCGGCGGACGCCATGGAGACGCGCTTTCGTCGCGCGGTGAGTGAAGGGCAACTGCCCCCTGATCCGGACCCGCACGCGCTCGCCGCCTACGTAAGCACGGTCATGTCGGGCTTGAGCGTGCAAGCGCGCGGCGGGGCCAATACCGACGCGCTGCGCCAGGTGGTGTGCACCGCCATGCGGGCGTGGCCGTAAGCGGGCCAGCTCGCGCTATGGGAGGCCGCCGGTTTTACCGACGGATCATCGTCCCATCCAACAACTGCTGACGCACGGCCGCGGCTTTGCCCGCTCGCTCCAGTGCTGCCCACAATCGCGCAACCGTCTCGTCGTCAACCAAGCCAGCCGGTGATCCTCCCACGGCGGGCGTGCCCATCTTTTCGCTCGCACGGAACGCATCCACCGCCGCCACCGTCTCGGCCGTGAACAGATTCACGTCGACGCCGCGCGCCGCGATCGTTTCACCGCGCTTGTAAAAACCGAGGGCGTTGAGCATCACCTTGAGCTGATACACGTCGCCGCCGGAGAACTGCTCGAGTGTGCGATAGCCCAACGTCTGCGACACCGCATCGTAGATGCGCCGCAGCTCGCCCAGCGGATCAGCGTTTTCGCAGACATTGATGTTCGCGGTCTGACCATCGCTGCGTCGTGACATGCCCGGGCGCGCGTCGGCCACCACCACGGCCGCCGACGTGCGCAGTCCGTGGCGCTTGTCACCGCCGAGCACGAAGCCGGCGTTGAGCGCGGTGATGAGTCGGTCGGCCAGATGATACGGTTTGCCTTCGCTCGCTTCGAAGCTCTTGGCGACGGCCTCGATCACTTCGGGCCCTACGAGAATGTTTCCCTGCGTCACGTAGTTCTTGCCCGCGCGATGTCCCGCCCACGCGTTGGGACCGGAACCGGTGTGCTGCGCCGATCGCCCGTCCACCGAGATCACCGCCACCTGCCGTTGCTGAAATCCACTGTCGGCGGCCAGCGCGCGCTTGAGTGCCGCCTCCGGCGACTCACCGCGGGCCAGGGCGTCGAGCAACTCGTTGCCGTACTCCGTGCGCGTGCTGGCCTGCGTCGCCACCGCACCCACGCCTTTGCGCACCCACGGAACGCCATTGCCCACGCACGGTACGCGTGTGGTGACCGCCACGCCCACTTCACCGGTGCGCGGGTCGATGGCCGCGATGGAGAACGTGTGAAACACGAGCGAGTCGCGCCACGCAAACGGTTCCTGCGCTTGCGCTACTCGCGACGTTGCCGTCAAGGAGAGCGCAAGCGCGGCGGCAATACATGGGATTCGCATCAGCGTGGGCCTGGGCCGAGGTAACGATCGAAGTGTGCCACCAGCTTTCGCAGGAGGTACGTGGCGTAGTACGGGCGCTGTGTCCAGCCGTGCGTCGCCGCGGGCGCGAACGCGAAGTCGAAATCCTTGCCGCGCTTCATGAACTCTTCGGCAAGGGCGACGGCCGATGAGAACGGCACCACGTCGTCCTGCATGCCGTGAATGAGCAGCAGATGATCGCGCAGATTGCCGGCATACTGCAAGGCACCGCGCGTAAACGTTGCCGGGTGCGACTGCGGACGGCGCACGATCGCGACATCGTCGCTGCCGAACAGATACGGATCCGTTGCCGCCGCGCCGGCCACGCCCGCTTGAAACAATCCCGGCTTCTTGAGCAGCGAGTACACGGTGAGCGTCCCGCCGTAGCTGCTGCCCCAAATGCCGAAACGTGAAGCATCGACGAAGCGCAGGGACTTCATGTACGTCACGGCGCTCTCGAGATCGTCGAGGTCGCCACCGCCCCAATCCATCAGAAACTTCTCGCGGAATTCGCGACCGTAACCGGTGCTGCCGCGCACGTCGACCTGCACCACGATGTAGCCCTTCTCGAGCGCGAGATACTGTTGCAGCATGCCATTCATGCCACCCCAGCGGTTGCGCACGGTATTCGAGTACGCTGGGCCGAAGAGCACCGGGTAGTGCTTCGCGGAGTCGATGTTCGGCGGATAGAATACGCGAATGTGCAGCGGCACCGTGTCACTGCCGTTCTTGATGCGCAGGTACTGCGGGGCGATCCACGGAACGCGCGCGAACTCCGCGGTCGTGGACGTCGTGATGCGACGCTCGATGGCGCCGGGCCGCACATCCAACAGATAGAGCTCGGTGGGCTGTAGGTCACTCGACGACAGCAGCGCGATCGTGCTGCCGTCGGGCGACACAAACGGTGTGTGCGTGCCTGCGCGCGTCGTGAGTTGTCGCGATGGACCGCCCCCGGCACTCACGCGGAACACGTGACGCTCCGACGGGCGCGGGGCTGAACTCACGTAGTCGACACTCCGCGTTGCTGCGCGGGGAATGCCGGCACCAGCCACATCGTGCGGCCCCGACGTGAGCGCTACCGGGGCGGCATCACCCGGCACGACGCGATACAGTCGATACCGGTCATCCAAGTCGCCAGTGAGCACGATGCTCCGGCCATCGGCGCTCCACGCCGACGCGATGTCGTTGTACACGCGCGTCTCCCGGTGGTCCTGCCACGCGAGCCGTGGGGCCGGCGCAGCGGTAGTCAGCACATGAATCGTGCGGTCGATCGCATCGTCGCTCTCGCGGTCGATCATCAGCGTGCCGGTCGCCGACCAGGCGAAGTTGACGATGCGGGTGCGGCTGGAGTCGGGCAGCTCCACCATGCGCAGCGCCCGTGTGGCCACCTCGTACAGCGCGACCTTCCGCACTTCGTTGGCCTGACCGGGCGCGCCACGTCGCAGCGTGTTCATCGGCACCGAGTCGCCGAGGTAATACGGCATGCTGAAGCGCGGCACGCCACGTCGATCCACGTAGTGCATGGCAATCGTGCGCGAATCGGGGGACCAGGCATACGCCGGCGACGGTCCGCTCCACGTAGCGCCGCCGATCTCGACGTCGCGCCCGTAGTACGTGCCGAGCGGGATCTGGCCGATCGGCGCGATCGCTACACTCGTGGCGCGTGTGGGCGCTGCACCGCTCAGCGGAAGCAGCCACAGGTCGCCGTCGCGAAGAAACGATACCGTCGCGCCGTTCGGCGAGATCGCGAGCTCGCTCACCTCACCACGGCCGCTCGGCAGCAGCGTGCGTACGCCGGTCGCCATCGTGAAGCGCCAGAGCGAGTCCCCCTGCACGAACACGATCGCGCGTCCGTCGGGCGTCCACGTGAACTCGCTCACGCGGGCGGTAAGGTTCGCCGGCAGGAGGCGGCGCGGCACCGTGCCCGCGCGATCTACCGACCAGAGCGAGCGATCGGGGTGCGCCGCATCACTCCACAGAAAGGCCACCGCCCTCGAGTCGGGCGACCACAAGGGCGATGACGGGGCCGCACCCGCCAGCGGCGGTCCCGACGTGATCCGCTCGATGGTGAGCGGGGGGCGGGCGAGCGACGCCTGAGCGATGGCAACGCTGGGCGCGACCACGGTCAGCAACGCGACGAGTGTCCGGGCAATGGAGGGCATGGCCCGAACATACCGGTTCCGCCGCAAAAAACAGGGGGCGATCCGGTTCGACCGCCCCCGTGTGCCTTACCCGGCCAAAATCGGCAGATGCCGGATCTTTTCCTGCCATTCGCGCGGTCCTGTCTCATGCACGTTGCTGCCCGCGGCGTCGACCGCCACCGTGACCGGCATGTTCTCTACCTCGAACTCGTAGATCGCCTCCATGCCGAGGTCTTCGAACGCCACCACGCGTGACGCGCGGATTGCCTTGGACACGAGATACGCGGCGCCACCCACCGCCATCAGATACGCCGCCTTGTGCTTGCGAATTGCTTCGAGGCCAACCGGACCGCGCTCGGCCTTGCCGATCATCGAGATCAGCCCCGTCCGGGCCAGCATCATCTCGGTAAAGTTGTCCATGCGCGTGGCCGTCGTCGGGCCGGCCGGACCCACCGCTTCATCGCGCACGGGATCCACCGGGCCCACGTAGTAGATCACGCGATTGGTGAAGTCGACGCCCTCGGGCAGCCCTTCGCCCTTTTCGAACAGATCGGCGATGCGCTTGTGCGCGGCGTCGCGACCGGTCAGCAGCTTGCCGCTGAGCAGCAGGCGATCGCCGGCCGTCCAGGTGGCCACGATCTCGGGGGTGAGCGTGTCGAGGTTCACCTGCTTCGCGTTCACATCGGGACGCCATGTGACGTCTGGCCAGTCGGAGAGACTCGGCACCGGCAGCGTCACGGCGCCGCTGCCGTTGAGCGTGAAATGCGCGTGCCGCGTAGCCGCGCAGTTGGGGATCATCGCGATCGGCTTCGAGGCGGCGTGCGTGGGGCAATCGAAGATCTTGACGTCGAGCACAGTGGATAGGCCACCGAGTCCCTGCGCACCGATACCCAACGCGTTGATCTTGTCGCACAACTCGATGCGCAGCTCTTCGATCTTGTTCTGTGGGCCGCGCGCCTTGAGCTGCGTCATGTCGATATGCTCCATGAGCGATTCCTTTGCCATGAGCATCGCCTTTTCGGCGGTACCGCCGATGCCGATGCCGAGCATGCCCGGCGGACACCAGCCGGCACCCATGAGCGGTACCGTCTTCATGACCCAGTCCACGATCGAGTCGCTCGGATTCAGCATGGCAAATTTCGACTTGTTCTCCGAGCCGCCGCCCTTCGCCGCCAGCTTCACCTCGACGGTGTCACCCGGCACGATCTCGTAGTGCACGATGGCCGGCGTGTTGTCGCGCGTGTTCTTGCGCGTGAACGCCGGGTCGGCCACGATCGACGCCCGCAGCACGTTGTCGGACTGGAGGTAGGCGCGTCGCACCCCTTCGTTCACCATGTCCTGCACCGACATCGTCGCGTCCCACCTCACGTTCATGCCGACCTTGAGAAACACCACCACAATGCCGGTATCCTGGCAGATGGGACGATGTCCCTCGGCGCACATGCGCGAGTTGGTCAGGATCTGCGCGATCGCATCCTTGGCGGCCGGGCTACGTTCCTTCTCGTAGGCGTCGCCCAACGCGTGGATGTAGTCGAGCGGATGGAAATACGAGATGTGCTGCAGCGCGTCCGCGATGGACTGGATGAAGTCGGCTTGGGCGATGGTGGTCATGACTGGAAAATAGTCGAGCGGGGCTGTGTGACACCCCTCAGCGCGTCTCGGTCGGGGCGTGCCGATCGATGAAGGATCCGACACGCCAATGTCAAGCTTGAGCCCAGCCGCCTAGGAGACGACCTTTAAGTGTCTTCCCCTGCCTGTCCGGAGCTCCTCTGCCCATCGAATTCGTCTACGCCGCCGCCCTCGCCATGCTTATGGTGCAGCTGCGGGAGCGTGCCCCCATGCCTGAGGTGCTGTCCAGCGTCGCGCGGCTCTGTGCGCTGGCCCGTGTCGGTCGGGTGGTGCTCGATCGGCGGCAGTTGACGCGTGCCACCGATCCGGGGGTGCCCGAGGGCGTGGTGGCCATGGGGAAGGCGCTCGAGCTGCACGGACTCGACGCCATTGAGTTGGCGACCACGATGACCGACGCGGAGTTCCTGAAGCTCGCCGGCCTGCTGATCGGAGAGCAGCGAGGCGATGCGGTGCAGCTGATGGAGACGGCGGACGCAATGTCGATCTGGAACATCCGCTTTCTCTCGGCCCACACCGGAGAGTTCGTGCGCGTCCCGTCGGCCCCGATAGCCGCCGCCGCCCGCCCGTTGTCGCAGCCAGTGGCGGGGCCAGGGGCGGGGCCCGTGGCGCCGCCTTCCACCTCGGCGCCTTCGGGGATACCGGCGGAAGTCGAAGCCCGTTTCAGCCGCATCGAGCTGGCGATGGCGCGCGGCGATGGCGTAAGCCTCTGCCGCGAGCTTGGGGAGCTCTCGCTTCCGACGCACTTCGCGAGGGCCGCCACGCCAATGGTGCTGCAGACGGTGGTCGAGCAGCTTCTGGATACGAAGGTGCCTTCCGACGAGGTGATCGCCCTGCTGCAGCGCGCCGGCCCCGCCGGAGCCCGCGCCACCTTCCTCCAGCTGATCGCGGCCATCGATGTGGGTGACCGTCGCATGCTGTATGACGCGATGGCGTCGCTCGCCGCGACCCCGGACGTGGCGAAGGAGTATCTCACACACGACGTCTGGTATGTGGTTCGGAACGCCGTCTGCCTGCTGGGCGAAACGCGAGCGCAGTCGGCGATCAGCGCGATCGGACAAGCGCTGCGCCACGCCGACTATCGCGTTCGTATGGCTGCCGTGGTGTCACTCGGTCAGATCGGCGGACCGATCGCGCTCGCCCGTCTCGAATCGGTGCTCTTCGACCAGTCCGTCGACGTGCGCACGCGCGCCCTCTCGATCGTGTTCGCCGCTCCCGATGGCGAGCCGCTGCCGGACCGGCTGGTTGGCGTGTTGAACGAGGAACAGGCGATCGAGTATCAGATGGAGATCGTGGCCGCCCTCGGCCATCTGCAAACGCCCCGCGCGCGCCACCGCCTGCAGCAAGTCTGTGAAACCGCCGTAAACAGCTTCGAAGGGACCGAGTTGCGCATCGCCGCCATCGAGGCGCTGCGACGCGGCCACCCGGAGGGGGCCGACGCCATGTTGCTCAAGCTGCAGGACGATCCAAGCCCGATGATCCGAGAGCGGATCGCTGCGATGCTCCGGTAGTCGAGCGCGTTCGGTGCACCCGCGGAGATTGGTGCGCAACTACGGACAAGCTGTTCTCCTACAGTCACTCAACAACAAACCGCTTCACCGCGGATTGACGCGAATGCCCGCGGATGAAGGCAAAGAGCAAAGGTCCGACTTTGATGTTGCTCGACGACACCGCTCGGCACACCGATCCCATCGGCGAAGATTCGCGCGAATTCGCGGTCAGGCTGTTCGTTCACCATGGTCCAACCACGAACAGCCGCAGCCCTAGCGCGCCCCCTCCAGCGGCTTCGCCAGCAGCCTATCCAGGCGCTCCGCCCACCCGCCGCGGATTTCGCGCTGCCGCGCGGCTTCACCTTGCGCCACCGCGGCAGCTGCTGATCCCAGCCATCCAGCAGCCAACGCGCCCGGGCACTGTTCGTGCGCTGCTGATGCAGCTGCAGCAGACGCGATAGCAGTTCAGTGTCGTCGTGATCGAGATCGGCCAAGAGCACCATCTCGTGATTCAAGCGGCTCGCGAATGTGTCGGCTTCGTCGAACAGATACGCCACGCCGTTCGACATCCCCGCGGAGATTGCGGCCAGCGCGGCCGAGCTGTCGGCGGACGACGCACCGCGACGCGCGAGCCGCGCCGAGGCCTCGAGCGCGATGGTCACCACTTCATGGGTGCGCTCGCCGCTTTGGCGTGCGATGAAGCCCACACCACACGCGTCGCGTGGGCCGTACGCCAAGCCGGCGTTATCGGTGAACAGGGTGCCGCTGGCGTGGTGCGCACTCATGAGATCGGGCTTCGCGAGAAGGGGAAGAACGATTCAAACCGTATTGCCGGTGCCGATGTCTATCCAACGAGGCGCCGATGCTCCGTCGCCGAATCGCTTACCGAGTGCCTGCCATGAGTCCCCTCACGCTCGCCTTGCGCATGCTGCGCAAGACGCCCTTCGTCACGTCGATCGCCATCGCCTCCTTGGCACTGGGGATCGGCGCGAATGCGGCCATTTTTTCGCTCTTTGATCAAATGCTGCTTCGCGCGCTGCCTGTCAATGAACCGGCGCAGCTCGTGAATTTGTCGGCCCCGGGTCCGAAGCCGGGATCGACCAATTGCGGGCAGGCGGGCGACTGCGAGGAGGTCGTCAGCTACCCGATGTTCCGTGATCTGGAGCTGAAGCAAACTCCGTTCAGCGGCTTCGCCGCGCACGTGCTGTTCGGGGCGAATCTCTCCATCAAAAATGAAGCGATGACGGGGCAGGGGATGTTCGTCTCCGGCTCCTACTTTGGAGTGCTCGGCGTTGCACCGGCCATCGGACGCCTGCTGCAGCCGGCCGACGACGCCGTGATCGGCGCCAATTTCGTGACCGTCCTCAGCTATGACTTCTGGCAGGAACACTACGGCGGAGACCGGGCGATCCTTGGCCAGACCATTCTCGTCAATGGTAAGTCGCTGACCGTGGTCGGCGTGGCCCCCGCCGGCTTTCGCGGCACGACGCTGGGGGCGCAGCCGGCGCTCTATGCGCCGATCAGCATGCGGGCGGCCATCACGACGTGGCGCCCGGCCTTCGACAATCGCCGGAGCTATTGGGTGTACGTGTTCGGGCGCCTCAAGCCGGGCGTGTCGATCGAACAGGCCAGCTCGCAGCTCAACACCACCTACAAGCCGATCCTCGCCGACGTCGAGGCGCCGCTACAGGAAAGCATGAGCGACGCCACCATGAAGCTCTTCAAGGCCAAGTCGCTGCTGCTCACGCCGGGCGCTCGCGGGCAGAGCAGCATTCACCGCGAAGCGAAGACGCCGCTGTACATGCTCTTCGCGATCACCGTGACGGTGCTACTGATCGCCTGCGCCAACATCGCGAACCTCCTGCTGGCCCGTGGTGCCACGCGCGCCACGGAGATGGGCGTGCGGCTCGCCTTGGGAGCCACGCGGCGACAATTGCTGGTCCAGCTTCTCACCGAATCGCTGGTGCTCGCGCTGCTCGGTGGCGTGGTCAGCCTGCTGGTCGCCGTCTGGACGCTGCGCGCCATCGGATCCTTGATGCCGCCGGAAGCATCGACCACGATCAACCTCTCGTTGCAGCCGTCGATGGTGATCTTCGCGGCGGCCACGGCGATCAGCACCGGCCTTCTCTTCGGACTCTTCCCGGCGCTGCACAGCACGCGCTCGGATCTCATCACGGTGATCCGCGCCGGCGCCGGACAAATTGCCGGCGGCCGCGCGGCCTCGCGCTTCCGTACCGCGCTCGTGACCGCGCAGATCTCGCTCTCCATGGCCTTGCTGATCTCGGCCGGTCTCTTTCTCAAGAGCCTCGTGAACGTGAGTAGGGCCGATCTCGGGCTCAATGTCGACCACGTTGCGACCTTCTCCATCACCCCGATGCGCAGTGGCTACGACAGCACACGCGCGGCCGTGCTGTACGAGCGGGTGGAGCAGGAGTTGGCGGCGATCCCCGGTGCCACCGGCGTCACGTCATCGCTGGTGCCGCTGCTGGCCGGCAACAACTGGGGCAACGATGTGCGCGTGCAGGGCTTCGCACATGGCCCCGACATCGACGCCAACTCGCGCTTCAATGCCATCGGCGCTGCCTACCTGAAAACGATTGGCATGCAGCTGTTGGCCGGCCGCGAGTTCACCGAGAGCGATCGCCTCGGCAGCAGCAAGGTGGTGCTCATCAACGAAGCCTTCGCGAAGAAGTTCAATCTCGGCACGAATCCCATCGGCAAGTTCATGTCGGAGGGCGAAGACTCGCTCGACCTGCAGATCGTCGGCCTCGTGAAGGATGCCAAGTATGCACAGGTGAAAGACGACGTCCCGCCGGTGTTCTACACACCCTGGCGCCAGCGGGGCTCAGTGAGTGGCCTCTACTTCTACGTGAACGGCACGATCCCACCGGAGCAGCTCCTGAAGAGCATCAGCGCGATCATGAAGCGCATCGATCCCACGGTGCCGGTGGAAGATCTGAAGACGATGCCGCAGCAGATTCGCGAGAACGTGTTCCTGGACCGTCTGATCAGCATCATGGCCTCCGCATTCGCGGTGCTCGCCACGCTGCTGGCGGCGGTGGGCCTGTACGGCGTGCTCGCCTACTCCGTCGCGCAGCGGACCCGCGAGATCGGCGTGCGCATGGCGCTCGGTGCCGACGGCGGCCGCGTGCGTGCGCTCGTCATGCGACAAGTCGGAGCGATGACGCTCGTGGGTTCCGTGGTCGGCATTGCCGCCGCCTTTGCACTCGGCCGTGCCGCGCAGTCGCAGCTCTACAAGCTCGAAGGGCACGATCCCGTGGTGTTCGCGGCCGCGGTCGTCCTGCTCACTCTCGTCGCCCTCACGGCAGGCTATCTGCCCGCGCGCCGAGCGGCGCAGGTCGATCCCATGCATGCGCTGCGCTTCGACTGAGAAATCCTCATGGATATCGTTCGTACTCCCACGAAGTCGTACAAACGGCAGATCATCATCGGCGCCGCAATCACCGGTATCGTGCTCGTGACGGTGGCCCTCACGCGTCTCGATCCGGCGGTACCCACCGTGCAGAGCGCCGCGGTGGTGATCGACACGGTGAAGCAGGGCGACGTGGTGCGTGAGGTGCGCGGCCCCGGTACGCTTGTGCCTGAACACATTCGCTGGATCACGGCGCAGGCCTCGGCGCGCGTGGAGCGCGTGAACACCGAGTCGGGCAGCGCGGTGCAGGCCGGTGATCTGTTGCTCGAGCTGTCGAATCCCGACTTGCAGATTCAAACCATGCAGGCCGAGCAGCAGGTACAGCAGGCCCAGATCGACTTGCTCAATCTGCGGACGAACTTGCGGAGCGCGATCCTCACGCAGGAGGGCACGGTGGCCTCCGTGCGCACGCAGTACGTGAGCAGTTCGCAGGAAGCGCGCGCCGCCGACTCGCTGGTGCGTATGGGTTTAGTCCCCGCGTTCGAGGCCACGAATCGCAAGGCGTCGGCGGAAGAGTTCACGACACGTGTGCGCATCGAACAAGAACGCCTGTCGCTCATGCGGCAGGCCATCGATTCACAGATCGCGGTGCAGGCGTCGCGCGTGGTGCAGTTACGCGCGATCGCCGACAACCAACAGGCACGGCTGCGATCGCTGCAGGTGCGCGCTCCCGACGCCGGCGTGCTGCAGGAACTCACGCTGCAGCTCGGACAGTGGGTACCCGAGGGCACGACGCTCGCGAAAGTCGTGCAGCCCGGTCAGCTCAAGGCCGTGTTGCGCATTCCGGAGTCGCAGGCGAAAGACGTGCAGCTCGGACAGCGCGCCACCATCGATACACGCAACGGACTCGTGAGCGGCAACGTGATGCGCAAAGACCCCTCGGCCCAGGGCGGATCGGTCACCATCGACGTCGCACTCGAGGGCGCGCTGCCCTCGGGCGCCGTGCCCGATCTCAGCGTGGATGGCACGATCGTGATCGACCGCATGGCCAACGTGCGCTACTCGGGGCGCCCGGCATCGAGCGCCGGCTCAGGCACCACCTCGGTGTTCCGGCTCGAGGCCGACGGCGCCACCGCCGTACGCGTGCCCGTCACCCTCGGCCGCAGCAGCGTGAACACCATCGAGATCCTGAACGGGCTCTCCGTGGGCGACCGCATCATCCTGTCGGACATGAGCAGCTACGCGAACGTGAATCGCGTGCGCATCAGATAAAGATCACCTCACGGTCAACACCGGAGCCAACAATGTCGGAACCACTGATTCACATGAAGGGCATACGGAAAGTGTTCTACACCGATGAGGTGGAGACGCACGCACTCGCCGACGTGCACTTCGATATCCGCACAGGCGAGTACGTCGCCATCGCCGGCCCGTCAGGCTGCGGCAAGACGACGCTGCTCGCCATCCTCGGGCTGCTCGATACGCCGTCGTCGGGCGACTATCGCATCTCGGGTACCTCGGTGGGACAGCTCGCACCCGCCGACCGGGCTCGTGTTCGCAATCGCGAAATCGGCTTCATCTTTCAAGCGTTCAACCTGATCGGCGATCTCACGGTGTGGGAGAATGTGGAGCTGCCGCTCACCTATCGGGACATGGATGCCGCCGAGCGGAAGGAGCGCGTGCAGAAGGCGCTGGAGCGCGTGGGGATGACCCACCGCTCCAAGCACTATCCGCCGCAGCTCTCGGGCGGTCAGCAGCAGCGCGTGGCCGTAGCCCGTGCGGTGGCCGGCGATCCGGCGATTCTGCTGGCCGACGAGCCGACCGGCAATCTCGACTCCAAGAACGGCGAGGCGGTCATGGACCTGCTGCGCGAGCTGCACGGGAACGGTTCTACGATCTGCATGGTGACGCACGACGCGCGCTATGCACAACATGCTGACCGGACGGTACAGCTGTTCGACGGAAAAGTGCTGGAGGTGGTGGCCTAGGTCACCGCAACCCGGGCCGAGGAGCGAACTGGGGTGTAATTGAGGTTGGTGGACGTGCCGCAGGCGCGTTATTGTCTTGCCACACAACCTGATGAACCGCGAAGCCCCCCGCACCGACGTTGCCAACGCCGATATCCTGCTCTGGCAGACCGGATATCGGCTCGTGCTCGCGCTTGTCGCCGGCATCATCGCGGTCGGCTTGCGCAGCGCCGGCATTCTCACGTTGTCGTCGGTGGCCTACGTCACGGTTGGTCCTGATTCGGCCGACCGCGTGCTGGGGTTGGTGGCGGCCACCTATGTCGCCCTTGTACTGGGCCTCCGGGCGCTGGTGCAGCGCACGCGCGCGGCGGGCCGCACGCTCTCCACGCTCATGGTCGTGGCCGACCTTGTAGTGGTGTTCCTGCTGGTGTTTCTCCTGGCCGAACCCAGCGACTACCATCGCGGCTTGCTGCTGGCGCTCTTCTCGCTGCAGCTCACGCACGTGTACTTCGGACGCGCACCGGCGTTGCTCATGCTGGCCGCGATCGCCGCGGCGTTTCTGCTCATCAACGACATCGCGCAGCGCTACAGCAACGATGTGTCGTGGCCAGAGGCGCTCACGACGCTGGGCTTTTTCGCGCTCGGCGCGCTGTTGGTCATCCGCGTGCAGAGCAACCTGCACGCGAGGCTCGGCACGCTGGTGTCCATCTTCGAGCGTGCCGAAGAAGGCGACTTCACCAACTCCTACGACGTGGCCGCCGACAACAGCCCCGACGCCATCACGACGGTGGGACGCGCCTACAACCGGATGCGCACCCAGCTGGCCAGCATCGTGCAGACCGACCCGCTCTCGGGATGCTACAACCGCCGTGGGTTCGAACAGCAGTACCGTCGCGAACTGGCGCGCGCGGCCCGCGCGCAAACCGACGTGGCGCTCATTGCAATCGATCTCGATTTTTTCAAACAGGTGAACGACACGTACGGTCACTTGGTCGGCGATCAGGTGATCGCCGAAACGGGCGAGTTGTTGCGCGCCAACGCACGGACGGACGACATCGTGGCCCGTACCGGTGGCGAGGAGTTCATGGTGCTGGCTCCGAACACGTCGGCCGCCGGCGCCCAGCATCTCGCGCTGCGCATCCTGGAGGCGTTCCGTCGTCGCACGTTCGGGGAGCCCAGGGCGAAGGTCATGGTGACGGTGAGCGTGGGTGTGGTGTCGGACACGGTGCCCGACGATTCGATTGCCGAAGCCCTGCGTTCGCGCGCGGACGAAGCGCTCTATGCCGCCAAGCGCAGTGGCCGGAACCGCGTGGTCCTCTGGTCGCACGGCCTCGACGCCCTGCGCCTGGGCCAGACCAGCGGCGAGTTTCCGCCGGTCAGCGTATAGGGTGTGGCGGGGGCTGCGCAGTGAGCGCGCCTCGACGATCCAGTTTTCATAACAAACAGCACGACCGCGAATTCACGCGAATGACCGCGAATCAAACCAGAAAACAATACGGTAGAATTCAGTCGTCGCAGCTGATCCCGTGTGACGCACGCAGGTCATCCGCGGCTATCGGCGCAAATTCGCGGTAAAGCTGTTTCGTGGCGAATCGGCGGAACACAACCGGCGACCGTACTACCGCACCGACATCGTTCCTTCGCTCACCAGTACCGTCGCACCACCGACGCGCACGGCGTCGATCACGCTGCCACTCTTGTGCGCCTCGATGTGCAGCCGACTGGGGCGACCCATCTCTACGCCCTGCGCGACTTCCCACCTCAGCGTCCCGTCGCGCGGCGTGCGCGTGGCGAGGTAGCCCGCCAGGCAGGCGTTCGCCGAACCCGTGGCCGGGTCTTCCGGCACCGTAGAGCCGGGCACGAACACCCGCGCCCGGATGTCGCAGCCGCGCACATGCGCCGGCAGCAACGTCTCTCGAGCCGCGATCTGCGCCGCATTGCCGTCGCGCGACATCGCGAACACCATCGGCCACGCCGCCCACGTGCCCTTGAGCACCGCTTCCCAGGCGTCGGTGCGCAGCCGCGCGCGTTCCACCGCCTCCACGCTGGTCAACGCGATCAGCTGAAACGGCAAACCACAACTCACACCCGCGGGCGCATGCGCGCCGCCCACCAGATCCGACGCCGACAGCGACAGCACACGCGCCAACGCGTCGAGGTCCGTCACCTCCACGCGCTCCTCCGGCAACTGCGCCGTCGTGAGCTGTGCGTGCACCGGCACCCCGTTCTCGAGCGTAATACGCACCGGAACCGGGCCCACGTTCTCACCCAGCACCAGCGTCATCTCATTCCCCACCGCCGGCACTTCACCGCTAGCCACCAGCACGTGTGCCGTGCCGATGGTCGGATGCCCAGCGAACGGCACTTCGAGTTCCGGCGTGAAGATGCGCACCCGCCGCGTATGCGACGGATCCTCCGGCGCGAAAACGAACGTCGTCTCCGCGTAGTTGAACTCCCGCGTGATCGACTGCAGCGTCTCGGTGGAAAGCCCCTCCGCCCCGAACACCACGGCCAACTGGTTGCCGGAGAACGGTTCGGTGGTGAAGACGTCGCAGGTGATATAACGGAGGGATCTCATGAATGCGGGGAGAGGAAAAGCAGTAGGGAGTACGGGGTACGGGGTATGGAGTACGGAGTACGGGGTACGGAGTACTCCCGACCCCCTACTCCGTACCCCCTACTTCGCAGTTACCCAAGGAACGGATACCGCCAATCCAACGGACTCGAAAACGTCTCCTTGATATTCCGCGCGCTCACCCAGCGCATCAGGTTGAGCTTCGATCCCGCCTTGTCGTTCGTGCCCGAGCCACGCGCGCCACCGAACGGCTGCTGACCGACCACGGCACCCGTGGGCTTGTCGTTGATGTACAGATTGCCGGCGCTCTGCCGCAGCACGCTCATCGCCTCACGCACGGCACCGCGGTCGCGCGAGAAGATCGCGCCGGTCAGCGCATATGGAGACGTCGTGTCCACCAGCGTGAGCGTTTCGCGCCACGCGTGGTCGTCGTACGGATGAATCGTGATCACCGGACCGAACAACTCTTCGCACAGCATGCGATGCTTCGGGTCACTCGTCTCCACGATCGTCGGCTCGATGAACCAGCCCTTCGAAGCGTCGTAGCCGCCGCCCGCCACAATCGTCGCCGAGGTCTTCGCGTCGTCGAGGTATCCCTTCAGGCGATTGAACGCCTTCTGGTCGATCACGGCCGCTACGAAGTTCGAGAAGTCGCGCACGTCGCCCTGCTTCATCTCTGCCATCATCGCCACGCAGCGCGCCTTCACGTCGGGCCACATCGACTTCGGTACATACGCGCGGCTGGCCGCCGAGCACTTCTGGCCCTGGTACTCGAACGCGCCGCGCACGATGCCCACGGCAACCGCCTGCGGGTCGGCGCTCGGGTGCACCACGATGAAGTCCTTGCCGCCCGTCTCGCCCACGATACGCGGATACGACTTGTACGTGCCCATGTTCGAGCCGATCGTCTTCCACATGCTGTTGAACACGCCGGTCGAGCCGGTGAAGTGCACGCCGGCCAGATCGCGATGCGCCAAGGCAATGTCGCTAATCATCGCCGCGTCGCCCGGGATGAAGTTGATCACGCCCGGCGGCAGTCCCGCCTCTTCCAGCAGCTGCATCGTATACCACGACGACAGCAGGGCCGTCGCCGACGGCTTCCACAGCACCACGTTGCCCATCATCGCCGGCGCGCTCGGCAAGTTGCCGCCGATCGCCGTGAAGTTGAACGGCGTGACCGCATACACGAACCCTTCCAACGGACGGTAGTCGAGCTGGTTCCACATCGTGTGGTCGGACAACGGCTGTTCGGCGTACAGGTCCTGCGCGAACTGCACGTTGAAGCGCCAGAAGTCGATCATCTCGCAGGCCGCGTCGATCTCGGCCTGATGGACCGTCTTGGCCTGGCCCAGCATCGTCGACGCGTTGATCGTGTCACGCCACGTGGTGGTGAGCAACTCGGCGGCGCGCAGGAACACCGCCGCCCGGTCTTCCCAGCGCCAGCTCGACCACTCGGCGTACGCCGCCGCACTCGTCGCAATCGCTTCGTGCACCAGCTCCGGCGTGGCCTTGTGGTAGGTGGCCAGCACATGCTGGTGATCGCACGGCATCGTGACCGTGCCCACGTCGCCCGTATGAATACGGCGACCGCCGATCACGATGGGGATCTCCACCTGCTCGGCCGCCATGCGGTCGAGACGGAGCTTCAGGTTCTTCGTTTCGGGCGAGTTCGGCGCGTAGGTACGCACCGGCTCGTTAGCGGCGACCGGCACGCGACGCGTGCCATCGAAGGCGGCAAAAGACATCAGACGTTCTCCGAGAGGGCAGGATAAGGAACCGGAAAGCTAGCGTCGTGCGGATCTTGCAGTACCCTTCGCGTATGGTCCTGCCTTCTGCCCGTAGCTCCGCTCCCCTCCGTCTGGCCCGGAATCGCCGCCAGGTGGTGATGGCGCCCCTGGCGCTCGCACTGGTCGCCACGGCCTGTGAGAAACCCGCGATCCGATGGGTCGATGCCGAGGCAGTGGCGACGAATCTGCCGTCGCCGCTGGTGTACCCGCCGTATGTGGCGACCGATTCGACCCTCGACGTGTCGTCGCTCTACGCTGACTTCCTGCTGACGCAGGACTTATGGCGTGAAGCCGGTGGCACCAACCTGCTCGAGCCAACGATGGCCAGCATGCCGGAGGCGGGCGATTCGGTCGAGAACCACGCCATGCAGCCCCCGGTGCAGACCGCGCCGGCGCCGCTCACGTCGTTGGGCAACGGCAACGTTCCCGTCGACTCCCTGCGCTGCGCCCGCTCCATCCGCATGGTGTCGGCTGGTGCGCGCGGCCACGTGGCCGTGTGGTGGAGCCGGGGCGCTGGCGGGCGCGTGCGCCTCGCGGCGGCGTGGCGGGATAGTGCTGTGGCCCCGGCGGGTGATTCGGCCGCTGGTGGGGCCGCTGGAGCGGCCGCCGGCGCCACGGTGGCGGTGCCGGGCAGCGCCTGGCGGGGACCGATCATGATCGACTCGCTCGATCAGGGTCCCGGTGACGCGCAGGCGGCCGATCGCGGTGCCTACGGCTGCGCGCGTCCCGCCCCGAGTGTGGCCATCGACAGGAAGTACGGGTACGTCCACGTCGCCTATGCCCTCACTGGCCCCGAGGGCCCGGGCGTGTTCTACGCGCACCAGATGGACCCGCGGTCGCAATTCGAGCCGCCGGTCGCGATCATCTACGGGGAGCGCATCGGCGACGCCCGCGTCGCGGTGGACGGCGACGTGGTGGCGGTGACCTACGAAGATCCGAACAGTGGCCTCGGTCGCCGCAAGATCGGCCTCGCCGTGTCGCGCACGTCGGGCCATCTCTTTGAAGAGCGACTCACCGCCAGCGGCGGCATCTCCAACGCCCGCGATCCGCATGTGCTCGTGCGCGGCCGCGCCGTCGTGGTTGGTTGGAGTGAAACGGCGACTGGCGCCGATCCCATCTTCCGCTTGCGGCGTGCCCGCGTGGAGCGGTGACGATGTCGCTGCTGCTTGGCGCGCACTGCATCGACACCGGTGGCATCCCCATGGCGGCGCGTCGCGCTGGCAAGGGGGGCATGCAGTCCCTGCAGATCTTCAGTGCGATCCCGAAGTTCTACAACGACAAGGTCGGCGTGAAGCCCGATCGGCTCGCCCGATATCAGGAAGCGCTGGCCGAGGCCGGTATTCGTCCCGAACACGTCATCGTGCATGCGGCATACGTCATCAACTGCGCGACGCCCGATGAGGAAAAGTGGAATCGGGCCGCGGCGGCGCTGGCGAAGGAGTTCGAGCGCTCCACCGCGCTCGGCGTGGCGGGCGTCTGTTTCCATCCGGGTGCCGCCACCGACGGCGATCGCGAGGCGGCGATCGCGCGCGTGTCCGAAGCGATGCGTCGCGCGCTCAAAGCGGTACCGTCCAGTCACACCCGTTTGCTCATCGAGAACACCGCCGGAGCCGGTACGACCGTGGGGCGCACTCCGGAGGAAGTCGGTACGATGCTGGCCGGCATCCCGGCGGCCGATCGCGCACGCACCGGCTACGGACTCGACACCTGTCATTTGTTCGCGTCGGGATATCCGATCGCGACCTCACGCGCCGATCTCACCCGCGTGCTCGACGAGTTCGAAGCGGCCACTGGCGAGCCGCCGGCGTTCTTCCATCTCAATGACAGCGAAGGGGCCCTCGGCTCCAATCGCGACCGGCATGCCCTGATCGGCCAAGGACTCATTGGTGAGGACGCCTTCAGCTGGCTGTTGCATGATCGCCGCGCGAAAGGGGTGCCCCTCATCCTCGAGACGCCGCAGGAGCACGCCGATATCGCCGAGGCTGACGATACGCCGGATCCGTGGGATGTACGCTCCATCGCGCTCCTGCGTACGCTGGCGACGGAGCCGCCGCGCGGCTGATGGGCATGCGTTGGCGGAATGCGAGCGTCGTACTCACGGCCGTCCTGTTGGCCTGCGACGGGCGCGGGGGGCCGTCAGCGACCGCGGTGGTGCACCGCGAGGCGAGGATCAGGATCGACAGCGGCGTCACGCTCGTCGGCGATTTTGCGGTGCCGTCCACCGCGTCACGCGCAGCCGTGCCGGCCGTGCTGTTCTTGAGTGGATCGGGGGCGCAGGACCGCGATGGCACGCGTTCGGAATTGCCGGGCTATCGTCCGTTCGCCGATCTCGCCGACACGTTGCTCACCGCCGGTTTCGCGGTGCTGCGGCTCGATGATCGCGGGGTCGCTGCGTCCACCGGACGTTTCGAAGGGGCGACCACCGAAGACTTCGCGCGTGATGCGGCGGCCGCGCTCACCTGGCTGCGCGCGCAGCCGGGCGTGCGTCCGGAGCGGATTGCCCTCGTGGGGCACAGCGAGGGCGCCCTGGTCGCGCTGCTGGTGGCGCAGCAGGATCCCCGCGTGTGGGCGCTGGGATTGCTGGGCGCGGCGTCACGCCCGGGGCGCGAAATCGCACGCTGGCAGCGCGCCACGCTCGTCGCAAGCGATCTCACCACATGGCCGCCGGCGCAACGTGCCGCCGTACTCGCGCGCGCCGAATCGGATGCCGATGCGATCGCCGCCACCGATCCCTGGCTGCGCACCTGGTTCGCCCTCGACCCCCGCGCGATCGCGCGCGGCGTCCGCCAGCCGGTGCTGTTATTGCACGGCGAGAACGACCGGCAGGTACCGGTGGAGCAGGCGGGAGAGCTCGCGGCCGCGCTGCACGACGCGCGCACCGTGCGATTGGCGCACACCAATCATCTCCTGCTCGACGACTTCGACGGCGATCCGCGTGGCTACGTGCGCCTCATATCGCGCCGTGTCGAGGGGGAAATTCTGCGCGCGCTCGTCGCGTTCTTCGAGCAACAGAACACCGCAAATCGATTCTCCGAGGGAAAAACAGCGAAAAAAATCCGCTGATTTCGACACGAAGTACGATTTTCAGAGGGAAAAACATAAAAAGCACTATTGCGCGACGTATTCGTGATTGTACTTTTGGCCGTCCGCTGAGACGTAACCGCGTCTTCGCGAGATCTGTCGAGAGCTGTACCGCTCGACGCGACCCGACGGGTTACCACCTCAGGAGACAACATGGCCGCTGCGAAGAAGTCTGCGAAGAAAGCTGCAAAGAAGGCCGCCCCGAAGAAGGCCGCCGCCAAGAAGGCGCCTGCGAAGAAGGCCGCCCCCAAGAAGGCCGCTGTGAAGAAGGCCGCCCCGGCCAAGAAGGCCGCCGTGAAGAAGGCGCCGGCCAAGAAGGCCGCCAAGCGCACGCCGAACGCGGCGTTCATGAAGGCCCTGACGCCCAGCAGCGATCTCGCCGCCGTCGTCGGAGACAAGCCGCTTCCGCGTACGGAAGTCGTGAAGAAGCTGTGGGCCTACATCAAGAAGAACGGCCTCCAGGATGCCAAGAACAAGCGCAACATCAACGCCGACGACAAGCTCAAGGCCGTGTTCGGCGGCAAGAAGACCGTCAGCATGTTCGAGATGACGTCGCTGGTGTCCAAGCACCTGTCGTAACTCCCGACGGTTTGCCGCGTATGTTGAAGGGGCGCGTCCTTGATGGGCGCGCCCCTTTGATCTAGCCCGTCCTCGACTTCCCAACCGCACCGCCCGTGGCCTCGAAAAGCAGTTCGTCGAAAAGCAGTACCGATCGCAAGAGTGTAGCGAATCTCCGCGCCGGCAAGACATCCGGCGGCGGTGGTAGCTCCACCCTCTGGGAGAACGTCAAGGCGATTCTCGTCACGCTGGCGATCTTCCTCGCCATCCGGACGTTCCTGATCGAGGCCTACCGCATCCCCTCGGGGAGCATGATCCCTACGCTGCTGGTGGGCGATTGGCTCTTCGTGAACAAGCTGGCCTATGGCCCCCACGTCCCGTTCACCGACATCAACCTGCCGGGTTACGACGACCCCGAACGCGGCGACGTGGTGGTGTTCGTCTCGCCCAACCAGATCGATCAGCCCGAAGATCCCAACCCGATCCTCGTGAAGCGCCTCGTGGCCGTGGCCGGCGATACCGTCTGGATGCGGGGTGGCGTGTTCCACGTGAACGGCATGGCCCAGCGTCAGGGCTTTCCCGCGTCGGAGAACCCAAAGGGCGACGGGGGCTTCTCGCACCCGCTCTTCAGCTGGCAGAAGCAGTTCGAAGTGCGCGGCACCCCCGCTGGCGATCCGCCCGCGTCGCCCACGCTCGATGACTGGGGCCCGCTCGTGGTGCCCGCGAACTTCCTGTTCATGCTCGGCGACAACCGGTACGACTCCAAGGACGGACGCTATTGGGGCTTCGTTCCGCGCGAGAACGTGCGTGGCCGCCCGGTGTTCGTCTACTACACGTACAACGCCGACGAAAGCGTCCGTCCCTTGCCGTTCATCACGGATATCCGATGGGGACGCATCGGGACGATCATCAAGTAATGCGGCGCGGCGTGCGGCTCTCTCTTCGGCTGACGGCCGTATTCCTCGCCGCTGTCGGCAGCGCCTCCCCGATCTCAGCGCAGACGGGCGCCGCGCCTGGCACCGTACGCACCGACACCGTCTGGTCGCAGTCCCTGGGTGCCTACAAGGCCCTCGTGGTCTATCTGCCGCCGTCGTACCGCGCGAACACGCGCACCCGCTATCCGTTGCTGGTGTACCTCCACGGTCGCACCGGCAATGAGCGGAATTGGGTCGACGCCGGTCGGCTCCATCTCACGATGGATTCGCTGGCGCGTGCCGGCGCTCCCGAAGCGATCATCGCCATGCCCGACGGCGATGACGGTTGGTACGCCACCTGGAACCAGCTCGGCGATGTGAACGCCTGCCGTGCCGATACCGCCCGCCGCGAGGCCGCCGCCACCTTTTGCGTGCCGTGGACGCGCTACGACGACTACATCGCGCGCGACATCGTATCGCACATGGACGCGCGCTATCGCACCGTTGCCCGCCGCGCGAGCCGCGGGATCGCCGGCCTCAGCATGGGCGGCTTCGGGGCGATCACCCTCGCGTTACAATATCCCGACGTCTTCGCTGCGGCGGCGAGCCACTCGGGTGTCGTGTCGCCGCGCTATCTTGGTCCCAAGCCGTTCGCTCCGCCCTCACGCTACGCCAACACCACCGCTGAGTTGCAGGCGGCTGCTCGGACTCTGTGGTCGGATCTGCGGTGGGTCATGGGGAAGGACACGATTGGATGGAATGCACGTGATCCAGGACACATGGCGCAACGGTTACAGCAATCGGCGCAGCCGCGCGCCGCACCCGGTGGCTCTCGTCTGCCGCAACTCATGTTCGACGTGGGCGTCGACGATGCGTACGTCGACCAGAATCGCGACCTGCACGCCACGCTTACGCGTCTGGGTGTGCCGCATCGCTACGCGGAATGGCCGGGCGCGCACAGTTGGAGTTATTGGCAGACACACGCCGCCGAGAGCCTTCTTTTCCTGCTGGGAAACGTCGCGGGCCGCTAGCAGGACGCGAGAGAGGCTGGCGTCTGTCCCGACGGGACGTAGCTTGCCAGCATGAGCCGGTTCTTTCCGAAGGACGTGATCCACTGGGGCGAAGAGCGCCTGCACCCCCTGCGCGCGTTCGCCATCCGCACGGTGGAGCCGGCGGGGATTACCGGTGTATTGCTCCGTTTGTGGCGCGCCGCGCTGTTGGCCAGCACCAACTGGATGCTCTTCGTCGGTGGACTGGTGGGCGGCGTGCTGTTTCTCTGTGGCATGCTCACGTGGCACCTCGGCAACTTCCCAGTCAAGCGTTGGCCGCCTCGCGTCGCGCTGTTTCTGGTCATCGAAGTGTTCGCCGAGATGGGGACCAGCTCCCTGCTCATCGCCTTCTCGCGCGAACGCGTGGGATCGCGCGTGGCCACGTGGCCCGACTGGTGGCCGATGGCCGGTCAAACCTTGCTCGAGCGCACGATTGTGCTCGCCGTCTTCGCCCTCGTGTTGGGCGGTACTGTGCAGTTGGTTCGTCGCGCCATGGAACCGCGCGAAGCGCCGACTCGCGAAGCGCCGAAACGCGAAGCGTAACTCACACCGCAGGACTTTCTGTGCGAATTCTTCCTGTTCTGTTGCTGGCCGCTGCCGCAGTGTGCACGCCGGCCCTCGCGCTCTCCGCGCAGCCGGTGGTCACGCCGGCCACGCCAGGTACGCGGACCTCCGGATCGACGGCGGCCGACACGCTCCGCCCCTTTGGCACGCTGCGCGAGCAGGCGTTCAAGCAGCAGCAGTGGCTCGAGCTGCGTATGGAACGCACGCTGCCGGCGCTCATGCGGCGCGAAGGCGTCGACATGTGGGTCGTCCCCATGCGCGAGTACGCCGAAGATCCGGTGTTCACCGCGATCACGTCGCCCACCACGTTTGCCGCGCGACGGCGAACGATCTACGTGTTCTTCGACCGCGGCGCCGCCGGCATCGAGCGCATCGCGCTGGGTGGCACGTCGCAGGGCAACGTGTTCAAGGCGGTGCGCAGCATGAAGCCGGTGCCCGCGCCGGCCGCGGGCAGCCGTGGCAACGAGCGCTCGGCCGAGCTGTGGGGCGACGAACAGTGGAACGTGCTCAAGCAGGTCATCGACGAGCGCAAGCCGAAGAAGATCGCCGTGAACACCTCGCGTACGTTCGCATTCGCCGACGGCCTCACCAGCGGTGAGCGCGACGGGATGTTGCAGGCACTGGGACCGGCGTTGGCCGCCAAGGTCGTGCCGGCCGAGGCGCTGGCCGTCGACATGATCGCCTCGCGGCAGCCGGAAGAGGAAGCCATGTACCGCGAGCTCAATCGCGTGGCCTGGGAGATCATTCAGGAAGCGTTCTCGAGCAAGGTGATCACGCCCGGCGTCACCAAGGCCGACGATGTGCTCTGGTGGATGCGTCAACGCGTGAACGATCTGGGCTTGTCCACCTGGTTCCAGACCAGTGTTGAAGTGCAGCGGCAGTTCGGCAGCCCGGAGTTGGTGGGCGTGAATCCCACGATTCTCAAGGGCGACGTCCTCCACTGCGACTTCGGTATCACGGCGCTCGGACTCAACACCGATACGCAGCACATGGCGTACGTCCTGCGCGACGGCGAGACCGATGTGCCGGCCGGTCTCAAGAAGGCACTGCTGGCATCGAATCGTCTGCAGGACATCACGATCAGCGAGCTCAAGCCGGGTCGTACCGGCAACGACGTGCTGGCCGCCTCGCTCAAGCGCATGCGCGATGAGAAGATCGACGGTACGCTGTACTCGCACCCCATCGGATTGCATGGCCACGGAGCCGGGGCGTTGATCGGCCTGTGGGACTATCAGGACGGCGTGCCGGGGCGTGGTGATCACAAGGTCATTTCAGGCATGTGGTACTCCATCGAACTGCAGGCCACGACGCCGGTGCCGGAGTGGAACAACCAGCAGGTCCGCTCGGCACAGGAAGAAGACGTGATCATCGACGCGAGCGGCAAGGTGCGTTGGGCGTTCGGTCGTCAGTCGACGTTCCACATTGTCCGCTGACCGACACTGGCGTGAGCTGGTGCGGTCACCGCTGTTCGGATCGCTGGTCATCGTCACCGTAGCGCTCGTCGTGATGCGCACGCCGTTGCTCGTGCTGGGCGATACCTGGTTCAATCTGGTGCTCGGTCGTGAAGTCGCGGCCGGCGGCGTCATCACCCGCAACGTGCTGACGGAGCAGGGGTTCGGTGCGCCCGTGGTGGACATCCAGTGGCTGTCACACTTGGGTATGTACGGGATCGTGAAGCTGGCCGGCCTGCCCGGTATGGTGCTGGTCGGCTCCATGCTGCTGATCGGCACCATCGTGTCGGCCGCTGCCGTGGCCGTGCAACGCGGGGCGACGGAGAGTCGCACCTTGCTCGTGGTCCTCTTCGCCCTCATCGGCATGGCCTCGCAGTTCGTGCTGCGCGCGCAGTCGGTGGCGTTTCCCTTCCTGGCGTTCTTCCCGCTGGTGCTCTCCGGCGATGTGCGCGCCCCGCGTCGCACGACGTGGCTGTTGCTGCCGGCCGCGGTACTGTGGGCCAACGTGCACGGGTCGGTCTTGTTGGCGCCGGTGTTCGCGGCGCTGGCGGCGATCGCCCGCGTGATCGACGCCGTTCGACACCATCGCCCGGTAATGGGGCGTTTGCTGGTCCGCGACTTGATACTCACGCTGGGGCTCACGCTCGCCGTGTTCATGACGCCCTACGGCGGGGACGCCGTGCGCTACTACGAGCAGACCGTCGGCAACGCGGCGTTCCGCGAGTACATCAGTGAGTGGTATCCGCTGTCGTTCGATCGCGTCCCGGCGGCCACGCTGTTCGTGTGCGCCGTGGGCGTCCTGCTGGTTCGCGGGGCGCGAAAGATGGAGAGCTTCACCCTGCTCTCCATCGGGTTGCTGACCGCGATGACGATCATGTCGGCGCGCTATGCCACGCCGTTGGCGCTGGCAGCGATCGGTCTCTTGCCGGCCGTGCTGGACGACGTCCTGGGCTCGGCCATTCGCATCGAACCCGATGCGCTGTTGCGGCACTTCGCGCGGATCGGTGTGCCGGTAGCGGCGGTCATGTTGCTCGTCGGCGTACCGTGGTTCGCGCACTACACGCTGAATCGCCCCGACAGCATCCGGCTCACCGATCAGGTGGCGCGCGCGGCGATCCCCGGACGCCGGCTGCTGGTGGACGAAGTGCAAGCCGACCGTCTGCTCTGGTTCCACCCGTCCCTGATCGGACGCGTGGCGCATGACGTGCGCGTGGAGACACTGCCGATCTCGTATCTCGACTCCCTCGGGCACACGTACGCGCAGCCGACGGGGCGTCTGGCGACAGCGTTCCTCGGTGGATTCGATCTGGTGGTGGTCGACCGTCGGGTGCACGAGCAGCTGGCCGTCCACCTCGAGCACGATCCCGACTATGTCGAATTCGGGCGGGATCGCGACGTGAGCGCGTTCCGGCGACGTTGACACTTCGCGGCGTAGTTGCCGTATGGATGATTACTTCCTAATGTCTACGCGTCCCGGTCTCTCGCGAACGGGGCGCGTTCGCATGTCGGCGTCGTGATTCTCACCCTCCCCGGTTACCGGAGCGGCTTCCATGTCCTTGGGCGATTTTCTCCGCAAGCAGTTCGTCGACGTCATCCAGTGGACCGAATCCGGTCCCGGCGTCCTCATGTATCGCTTCCCCATGCAGGACATGGAGATCCAGAGCGGCGGTAAGCTGACCGTTCGGGAATCACAGCTCGCGCTCTTCGTGAACGAAGGCCGTGCCGCCGACCTGTTCGCACCGGGGTTGCACACGCTCGTCACGGCCAATCTCCCGCTGCTCACGAATCTCCAGAACTGGGACAAGGCGTTTCAGTCTCCGTTCAAGAGCGACGTGTATTTCTTCTCCACCCGCGTGCAAACGGGACAGCGGTGGGGCACGCAGCAGCCGATCACGATCCGCGACAAGGAGTTTGGCGCGGTGCGCCTGCGCGCGTTCGGCATGTACGCCTTCCGCGTGTCCGATGCGGCGGTGTTCCAGGCCAAGGTCGGTGCGACGGATGCCGAGTACACCGTCGCGCAGATCGATCCCGCGTTGCGCAACGCGATCATGAGCGGCTTCACGTCGGCATTCGCCAACGCGCAGGTGCCGTTTCTCGACATGGCGGCCAATCAGGCGGAGCTGGCCAAGCAGATCGCCGTGGCGGTGCAGCCGGCGTTTGCCGAGCTCGGACTCGCGCTCGAGTCGTTCACGGTCGAGAACCTGTCGCTCCCCGACGAGTTGCAAAAGCGTCTCGACGAGCGCATCTCGATGAACATGATCGGCGATCTTCGCCAATACACGCAGTTCCAGGCGGCGCAGTCCATTCCGATCGCCGCGGCGAATCAGGGTGGCATGGCGGGCTTGGCGGCGGGCATCGGGGCCGGTGTCGGACTCGGTGGTATCGTCAGTGATGCCATGCGTGGTACGACCGGCAATCCAGCGCCGGCGGCGCCCACTAACGCCTCGATTGCCGCGGGCGCCGCTGCTGGCGCTGCCGCTGGTGCCGGTGCTGGTGCTGCTGCTGGAGACGCCCCCACCGGCGAGACCAAGTTCTGCCTGAATTGCGGCGCCAAGCTCCCCGCAGCGGCCAAGTTCTGTTCGTCCTGCGGCGCTCCGCAGGGCTGACGCGGCGACCGCGCATTCCCACTGATCTCGTGAGTCCGTCGGTGCACCACACCGGCAGCGAATGGGTCGTCGAGGCGTACGGGTGCGATCCCGTGCGCCTCGCCGCTCCATCCTCACTGCGCGCGCTCTTCGATGCCATCGTGAACGAGCTATCGTTGCATCCGGTCGGCGACGCCCTTTGGCATCAGTTTCCCTCGCCCGGCGGTATCACGGGCTTGCTCATGCTGGCCGAGTCGCATCTCACGGTGCACACGTTCCCCGAGCACGCGTCGGTGTGCGTCAATCTGTTCTGCTGCACGCCGCGCGCCGCCTGGGACTGGGAGGCACGGCTCGCCACGCTGCTGGGCGCGCAGACCGTGCGTGTACGCGAACTCGCACGCGAATACGCCCACGTGCCCGCCGCCGTCGAGGCATACCGGTGACCGTGCCCCAGGCACATGGGGTGTCCTGCCCGAACTGCGGTGCACCGGTGCGCTTCCTCTGGGCGCAGGCGGTGCAGACGACCTGCACCTACTGTCGGTCGGTGCTCGTGCGCCGTGATCTCGACCTCGCCAAGCTCGGACAGCAGGCCGATTTCCCCGCCACCGGCTCACCGATCCAGATCGGCACCGAAGGTATGTGGCTCGATCAGCGATTCGTCGTGGTTGGCCGCATCGCCTATGGCTGGGCGCGTGGCAAGTGGAACGAGTGGCACTGCGTGCTCGCCGACGGAACCAGTGCCTGGCTGTCGGATGCCCAGCTCGAGTACGCCATGACGATCGCCGCGCCCTCCGACTTCGAGGTGCCCGCCGTGATGCAGGTGCGCGTAGGGGAGACGTATTTCTGGAATGACACGCCGTACGAGGTGGCCAGCATCACCGAGGCCCGCTATCTCGGCACTGAGGGCGAGCTCCCGTTCACGACGTGGGAGAAGTCGGCGTGTCTGTTCATCGATCTGCTCAACGCGCAGCATGGACTGGCCACGATTGACGGCTCGGAAGCACCGCCGATGCTGTTCCTTGGTGAGTTTGTGAACTTCGACGACCTCCGATTCACGAATCTGCGGGAGTTCGAGGGATGGTAGCGCCGTTCGAGACGCCGACCACGCGCGTGCCCAAGGCTGTCGGATTCAACTGTCCCTCGTGCGGCGCGTCCATCGAGTTGCATGCGCAAGGCTGGGCGGTGTCGGTCGTGTGCGGCGCCTGCGGGGCACAGCTCGATGCCACCGACGAAAATCTCAAGGTCCTGCAGTACGGCGAGCGCGTGACCGCCAAGCCGCACATCCCGCTTGGTACGCGTGGCACCTGGAAGGGCGCGCCATGGGACGTGATCGGCTTTCAGGTCGTCACGATCAGCGTCGAGGGCACCGACTACTCGTGGACCGAGTACGTCTGCTTCAATCCGTATCGCGGCTTCCTGTATCTCTCGGACTACCACGGGCACTGGAACGTGATCGAGAAGCTGCGGCGGCGTCCCGAGCGCGAAGCGGGCGGCGACCGCCCGACGGTTGCACTGAACGGCACCACATACAAGCACTTTCAGACCGCCACCGCGTACACCACGGCCGCCCTCGGCGAGTTTCCGTGGGAGCTGCGCATGGGCGACCACGTGGTGAGCCGCGACTTCGTGGCGCCGCCGTACATCCTGAGCGCGGAAGCGTCGGGGAACGAGGTCACGTGGTCGTTGGGCACGTACACGCCGCCCGAGGTCATTCAGAAGGCGTTCGGGTTGGCCAAGCCGCTCATGCAGCCGATCGGCGTGTTCGCGAATCAGCCGAACCCGTTCGCCGACCTGCCGAAGCGCATGCTGGAGCGGTTCGCGCTGGCCTTGATCGCGCTCGTGCTGCTGCTGATTCTGAATGTCACGATGGCCAGCAACCGCACGGTGCTCGAGCAGGCGTTCACCTACTCGCGCTCGCAGGAGTCGCAGGCCGCTGTCACCGAGGTATTCGACCTCGAGGGTCGCACCTCCAATGTGGCGCTCGAGCTCGAGTCCGACCTCGACAACGACTGGCTGTTTCTCGTGCTGTCGCTGATCAACGAAACCACGGGCGAAACGCGCGAAGTCACACGGCAACTCAGCTACTATCGTGGTTCCGACAGCGATGGTTCATGGACGGAGGGCGACAAGCGCGAGCGCGTGAGCATCGCATCGATTCCCGCCGGTCGATACTTCCTGCGCGTGCAGGCCGAAGGTGGTGAACCGGCCAAGCCGTCGGCGTCGTACACCGTCCGCGTTCTGCGCGATGTACCACACTACGGATTCTACGGACTCGGCCTGCTGGCGCTCTTGGTGCCGGTGGTGCTCTCGCTCTTCCCCTCGGCCAGTTTCGAAGGCAGACGGTGGGCGGAGAGTGATCATGCTCCAACCTCCAGCGGTGACAGCGATGACGACGAGTAGAGGAGGGTGCTGATGGGTGCCCGTATGTACACCATCTGGGCGGTGGTCGTGTTGGCGGTACTGGGTTCCGCCCAGTATCGCGGCTGGAGCCTGACCCGTGCCAATGAGTCCCGTAACAACCCCCGGTCGGTCCGCGACAATCCCGGCGCGTATCGCAGCTCGTACTACATCCCGGGGCGCACGCTCCGCGGCAAGTGAGGCTCCCGTAATGGACCAGTTCCTACAGAACGTGCTCAACTCCGCCGCCTACGCGCTCATCGGTGTCGTGATGTTCGGCCTCGCGTTCGTCGTCATGGACGTGCTCACCCCCGGCAAGCTCTGGGATGAGATCAGCGAAAAGCGAAACACGGCTGCCGCGATTCTCATCGGCTCGGTGGCGATTGCGATTGGCATCATCGTCGCCGCTGCCATTCACTAGTGCAGCTCGCGCTGTTCATCTCTGTTTGTCTCATCGCCGCCTGTGGGCTCATCTACGAGCTCGTGGCCGGCGCGCTCGCGTCGTACCTGCTCGGCGATAGCGTCACGCAATTCTCGACGATCATTGGGACGTATCTGTTCGCGATGGGTATTGGCAGCTGGCTGTCGCGCTACGTAGTGCGCGGCGTGGTCGCTCGCTTCGTGCTCATCGAAATGATCGTCGGTGTGGTCGGCGGGCTGTCGTCGCTGATTCTGTTTCTCGCCTTTGCCTATACGGAGGCGTTCCGCCCCACGCTGTACGGTATCGTGCTGCTGATCGGCATTCTGGTGGGGCTCGAGATCCCGTTGCTGATGCGCATTCTGCAGGACCGCTTCAGCTTCAAAGACGTGGTCGCCAACGTGCTCACGTTCGACTACATCGGCGCCCTGTTCGCGTCGTTGCTCTTCCCGCTGCTGTTGGTGCCACGCCTCGGTCTGGTGCGTTCGGCGCTGTTGTTCGGTGTCATCAACGTGTTGGTCGGACTCTGGAGCACCTGGCTGTTTCGCGACGTCTTGCCGCGCAAGAACTGGCTCCGCGCCGGCGGCGTGCTGGCGCTATTGGTGCTCAGTGCCGGTCTCTGGAAGGGGCAGCAGATTACCACGCTAGCCGAAGAAGGCATGTACGCCGACCCGATCATTCTGGCCAGGGACACGCGCTACCAGCGCATCGTGCTCACCAGCTGGAAGGATGATCTGCGGCTCTATCTGAACGGGCACCTGCAGTTCGCCTCCCGAGACGAATACCGCTACCACGAGGCCCTCGTGCATCCCGGACTGTCGGCCGCGACGGCGCGCGGTCGCGTGTTGGTGCTGGGCGGCGGCGACGGACTCGCCGTGCGCGAGATCCTCAAGTATCCCGACGTGCAGCAGATCACGCTGGTCGATCTCGACGAAGGCATGACGGCGCTCTTTCAGCAGCATCCGCGGCTTACCGGCTTGAACCAAAAGTCACTGAACGATGCCCGAGTGAAAGTCGTGAACGCCGATGCCTTCACCTGGCTCGACAGCTCGGCCGTGCAGTTCGACTTCGTCGTCATCGACTTTCCCGATCCGTCCAACTATCACGTGGGCAAGCTGTACACGAGCGCGTTCTATCGCCTTGTGAAACAGCACATCGCGCCCGGTGGCTTCCTGGTGGTGCAGAGCACGTCGCCCATGTTTGCGCGTCAGTCGTTCTGGAGCATCGTGACCACGCTCGAGGGGGCCGGACTCCGCACGTGGCCGTATCACGTGTACGTGCCGAGCTTCGGCGAGTGGGGCTTCGTGATTGCGGGACTCAGCAGCTACGCGCCGCCGGCCACGCTCCCCGAAGGTCTTCGCTATCTCACGGCCTCCAGCGTACCGGCCTTGTTCGACTTTCCGGCCGATATGCAGCGTGTGCCGGCGCTGGCCAACCGGCTGAACGATCAAGTCCTCGTGCGTTACTACGAGCACGAGTTCGACGCGATCAACCGGTGATCGTGCTTCGATGAGCACGTCGCGTCGCGAATTTGTGCGCGCCCTCGGGGTCATCGCGGTAGCGCCGGCGTTGATCGGGCTCACCGGAAAGGGTCGCGTGATCGGCGGCGGCTTCGTGCCCGACGGCAGCGCGGAGGGCCACCTGATGCGCGACAGCGCCGCGCGCGCTCGGCTTCGCACGAGTGCGGCCAGGCGGGCCGAGCGCCGCGTGAAGGTCGCCATAGTCGGTGGAGGCATGGGTGGCCTCTCGGCCGCGTGGAGACTCGATGCCCTGGGCATGCACGACTGGACGCTGCTCGAAATGGATGCGCGTACCGGCGGCAACGCACGCTCGGCTGACTATCGCGGGCAGCGCGCGCCATGGGGAGCGCACTACGTGCCGGTGCCGTCGCACGACGCCGTGCACGTGCGACAGCTGTTTCGCGAGCTCGGCGTGCTCAGTGCCGACGGCGTATGGGACGAGCGCGTGCTCTGTCACACACCGCAAGAGCGCATCTGGCAGCACGGCCGCTGGCACGAAGGACTCGAACCCACCGACGCCATGTCGCGGGCGCACCGCGAACAGTTCCGCCGCTTCGAGGAGCGCATCGGCGAGTGGCGCGCGACGGGCATGTTCAGCGTGCCCAGCGCCGAGGGACATGCCCGCCGACTCGCCGCGCATCGCGCCGGCGGCGTGGCCGCCAAGCAGGCGGCGGCGGTTGGCGCGCTCGATGCACAGACGGCGCTGGAGTGGATGACCCGTGAGGGCTTCGACGCCCCAGCGCTGCGCTGGTGGGTGGAATACGGCACACGCGACGACTACGGTGCGTCGCTGAGTCAGGCCAGTGCGTGGGCTGCGGTGCATTACTTCGCCGGACGCGACAAGGAAGAGCAGGGGCCGCTCACGTGGCCGGAAGGCAATGACTACATCGCCCAACGACTCACGCAGCGATTGTCGGCGCGGCGGCATGCCGACGGGCGCGCACGCATCATGACCGGCGCCCCGGCTTGGAACGTGGCGCGACGCGGCACGAAGTGGATCGTCGATACGCCCACAGAACGCATCACGGCCGACGTCGTGATCTGGTGCGCGCCGCTCTTCGTGCTGCCACGGGTATGCGACGTAGTCACGCTCCCCGTGACGCAGGAGTATGCGCCGTGGGTCGTGGCCAACATCGTGGTCGAACGGCCGCCGGCATCGGTAGGCGCGGAGCTCGCCTGGGACAACGTGATCTACGGCAGCCGCTCACTCGGATACGTGAATGCCGCCCATCAGAGCTTGGGAACGTCCCCCGATCGCACCGTATGGACATGGTATCACGCCGTAGTCGATCGCCCCGCGCGTGAGGCGCGGCAGTACCTGCAGCAGCGCCCGTGGACGGCGTGGCGCGACGAGATCCTGGCCGACCTGTCGCGCGCCCACGGCGACATCGCCGACTGCGTGGCGCGCATCGACATCATGCGCTGGGGGCACGCCATGGCGCGCCCCACGCCCGGTGTGCTGGGTCAAATCGCCGCGCTGCAATCGTGGCAACCCGCTCCACACATGTACGTGGCGCACGCCGATCTGAGCGGGCTGAGCCTGTTCGAGGAGTCACAATGGCATGGCGTACACGCGGCTGACTCAGCGTTCGCTGCCATAGGCTAACCAAGCGCCAAAGCCCAAAGCCCAAAGCCCAAAGCCCAAAGCCCAAAGCCCAAAGCCCAAAGCCCAAAGCCCAAAGCCCAAAGCCCAAAGCCCAAAGCCCAAAGCCCAAAGCCCCCAGCCCACAGCCCACAGCCCACAGCCCACAGCCCACAGCCCACGGCCCAAAGCCCACAGCCCCCAGCCCCCAGACTAGATTCCACTAAGAACCCCAGCGCGTGTCAGGAGTACATGAATCGCAAGCACAAACGTCTGCTCGTCGTCGGTGACCGCGTCCTCGTGAAAACCGAAGAAGGCGACCAGCGCTCGAAAGTCGGGCTCTATCTGCCCCCCACGGCCATCGATAATCAGGCAGTGCAAGGTGGCGAGATCGTCTCCACCGGCCCTGGCCTCGCGCTCCCGGAACTCACCGATCAGGGCGAAGAGCCTTGGCGGATCTCCGGTGGCTCCGGCCGTGAGGCGCGCTTCGTGCCCATGCAGGCGCAGGTCGGCGACTACGCGCTCTTCTTCAGAAAAGCCGCCGTCGAAATCACGTTCGAGAACGAGCAATATCTCGTGGTGCCGCAGGCGGCGATTCTCGCCCTCGTGCGTGAGCCGCGCGAAGACATTCCGGAATACTAGGAGATCGACCCATGATGTATCCCGAGTACATGCTCCAGCCCATGCGCGAAGAACTCACGCGCCTTGGCGTGCAGGAACTGCGCACCGCCGACGCCGTCGATGCCTTGCTGCAGGAACACAAGGGGACCGCGCTCGTCGTCGTGAACTCCGTGTGCGGCTGCGCCGCGCGCAACGCGCGTCCGGCGATCGCCATGGCGCTGGCCAATGCCGCCAAGCCGGAAGTGTCCACCACGGTGTTTGCCGGCCAGGATCGTGAAGCCACCGACCGGGCGCGCTCCTACTTCACCGGCTACGCGCCAAGTTCCCCGTCGATTGCGCTGTTCAAGGACGGCGACGTCGTGTTCATGCTGGAGCGCTATCAGATCGAAGGCCGCAGCGCGCAGGAAATCGCGCAGGATCTCGCCGGCGCGTTTGACCAGTACTGCGCCGCGTAATCAGCGGCGTCCTCGTGTGACGACACGCCAGTACTGGCCGTGAACAACCCGAACGACGGCACCGCCGACGCCTTGGCGCGTGCCGTCGCCGGACAGTTCTCCATTGAGCGCGAGATCGGACGTGGCGGCATGGGCGTCGTGTATCTCGCCCGTGACGAGCAGTTGCATCGGGCCGTGGCGATCAAGACGCTGCCGCCGCATCTGTCGTACGATCCGCAAGTGCGCGCGCGCTTCCTGCGCGAGGCGCGCACCGCGGCCGCGCTGTCGCACCCCAACATCGTGCCGGTCTACACGGCCGCCGAGCGCGATGCCGTCGTGTACTTCGCGATGGGCTATGTCGACGGCGAGTCGCTCGCGGAGCGGCTCACGCGGGACGGTCCGATGACCGTTGCCGGCATCGTGCCGATTATCCGGCAGCTCGCCTCCGCCCTGGGCTATGCGCACGAACACGGCGTCGTGCATCGTGATGTGAAGGCGGAGAACATCCTGCTCGATGCGCATGGACGGGTCATGGTCACCGACTTCGGCATCGCGCGCGTCACCGAATCGCAGCCTCTCACGGCCACCGGCACCGTGCTCGGCACCGTGCAGTACATGAGTCCGGAGCAGGTGTCGGGTGAGCCGCTCGATGGGCGCAGCGATCTCTATGCGATCGGTGTACTCATGTTCTTCGCGGTCAGTGGCCGGTTTCCGTTTGAGCGGCCGTCCGCGTCGGCGGTGCTGGTGGCGCACGTGAATGCACCGGCGCCGCGCCTGCGCGATTTCGTCCCGGACGTGCCGTCGCCCTTGGACGATCTGGTGGCCACGTTGCTGGCCAAGTCGCCCGATCGGCGGTTGTCGTCGGCGCGTGATCTGCTCACGGCGCTGGCGTTCATGTCGAGCGCGGCACTGGAGGGCGCGGTGCCCAATCGGACGCTCGCCCGGGCGCCGGTGGTGCCGCTCGCGTTCCCGTCGCCGCTTTCGAGCGCCGATGCACAGCAGGTGTGGGCGCGCGCGGCCGAGCTGCAGGCGCATACTGGTGCGGTGGTGCCGCCGCCGCACTTTGAACCGACTGCGGAGAGCGAGACCCGCGGCTACACGCCAGCAATCGTGAAAGAGGCCGCGGTGGATGCGGGGATCGACGCCCGGTATGTGGAGCGGGCGCTCCTGGAGCGGTCAAACGCGTCGCGGGCGCCGGTGAGTGTACCGCATGGCGAAACCATGGTCCGCAAACCGAACGTCTTGCTGGGAGCGGGCACGAAGATCGAGGTGTCGGCGGCGTTCGACGGCGAATTACAGACTGACGACTTCGAAGAAGTGGCCGACGAAATCCGTCTGGCCTTGGGTGAGATGGTCACGGTCAGCGCCGTCGGACGTACGCTCACTGTGACCACCGGCATGCCGTCCAACCGGCAAGGTGGGATGCCACGCTTCATCCAAGTACATCTCGCCTCACGCAACGGACGGACCACGGTACGAGCGTTCGAAGACCTGACGCAGCTCGCCGGGGGATTGTTTGGCGGCCTCGGGGGAGGGCTTGGTCTGGGCGGCGGCGCCATGGTCGCCGGCTTGATTTCGGGGGTGGCCGGGGGTGGAGCGGCGCTCGTGCTGGCGGCGCTGGCGTCGACGGTGGTCGGGGCGCTGGCCACGGCGCGTTTCTTCTTCATGCGCAGCGCGAGGAGTCGGCAAGACGAACTGGAGCGCTTGGTTCAGCGTGTGATCGCCCGCGCACGCGGAAGCTGATACGTGCTGCACGTCGTGCATTCTGCGTGACGCGTGACTGCAGCACTGGTGTGGGCGGTTCTTCTGTGTGGCGTTACTCCAGCGCTATTGCGGCATGATTGCAACAGCTCCAAATGATCGTCTGCTGTCACCGTCGTCTCTGGCCCGTCTATAGTGATCCGCAGTAATACTTGATGAAGTATTTTTAATGAGTCAATGTGTTGATCGTCAACGTTTTAGATGTAGCGATGTTAACATTAACGTAGAGTTTGCCGATTCGTTGACGGTCCCGGGCCAGTTTCCAACATGGTGACGAGTGCGTCACAGATGTGGCGCAGCGATTGCTCACTTCTACGGCGGTGCGGCGAATCGCTGCCATCAACCTTTAACGGGCACGATCTCCGATTATTGCCCATTTCCCAACCCGGAGTGGAAATGATGTCGACCGTCAGCAACACCCTGCGCCGCTTTGTCCGTGAAGAAGAAGGTGCCTCGCTGGCCGAGTACGCGCTGCTGCTCGGCGTGATCACCGTGGCCTTGATCACCGTGATCACGTCGTTCCGTAACTCGATCTCGAATATCTTCCAGAAGACGACGAACACGCTGAATTCGGCCGGCTCCTGAGCCTTGGTTCGTGCCGGCGGGGCTTTTTGTCCCGTTGGCCGACCCGACGTCAAGCGCTTCGCGCCTTCCACCCACTCTGGACCTGACCATGCGGAAACTTACGAACGTCGCCCGCCGGTTCCTTCGCGAAGAAGAAGGCGCCTCGCTCGCCGAATACGCGCTGCTGTTGGGCGTGATTGCGGTTGCCTTGATCACCGTCGTTACGCAGTTCAAGGATTCGATCTCGAACATCTTCAGCAAGACGACGAACACGCTGAACTCCGCCGGGTCCTGAGTCGGGTGAGAAGCCGGTCGTTCCGCCGCCCGCTCGCGTCGAAGATCGCGCGAGAAGACGACGCAGCATCGCTCGCCGAGTATGCCCTGCTGCTGGGCGTGGTCGCGGTCGCGCTCGCTGTCGCGGTGTCACAGCTGTCAGGATCGGTTTCGAACCTGTTCGCGCGGACGACGAACTCGATGGGGCAGGTCAGTGCAGAGAGCGGAACGTCAGGTGGCGCGGTTGGTGGCGACCCAGGAACTGGGACTGGAACCGGCAACGGAACGGGTACAGGAACCGGCAACGGCGTGAACGGTAACGGCGGTGGCCAGGGTAACGGTCAAGGCAACAACGGCAACGGCAACGGCAATTCCGGCAATAACGGAAAGAAGCCGTAACCGATTTGTTCGTATTGCAATCGGGACCGAAATTCAGCGAGTTGCCAACGGATCCGCAGTAATCGAAAAGATAAACTTTGCTTCATGATATCGTCGACATCAAGCGTCCTGTTCTTCGCCGTGGTGTTGGGGACCTTGCTGGCGGGCGCTGTCATCAGCGATCTCCGTGAGCGCCGGGTTTCCAATGTCCGCAATCTGGGCGTGTTTGTGACTGGTGTGCTTGCGTCGGTGCTGATGCGTGGTGCCGCCGACGGGATGTGGCAGGTGCTGTCGGGCGTGGGTCTGGCGCTCGCGATCTGGTTCCCGATGTTCGCCCTGCGATTGATGGGAGCTGGCGACGTAAAATTGATGGCGGCGAGTGCGGCGTGGTTGGGATGGCAGGGCACGTTGGTCGCTTCGCTCGCCACCGGCATTTACGGTGGGCTGCTTGGCGCCTTCTGGCTGCTGCGGTCGCACGGTGCCGTCAGTGCGCTCAACACGGTGGCTACGGCAGTACGCGCGCCGTGGATTATGAAGCTGCGCCCATATGAAGCGCGCGACCGTGTGCCATACGCCCTCGCCATCGCCGCCGGCGTTGCCACGGCCTTCTGGATTTCCTTTGGTTCTGCTCTCCGGAGTGCTCACTCATGAAGCGTTCTTTACGTCGATTTCTTCGTGAGCACGACGCGGGACCGATCGTGGAGTTTGCGGTGGTCGTGCCGGTGCTGTTGCTGTTGCTCTTCGGCATCGTCGACTTCGCGCAGGCGTTTGGTCAACGAAACAATCTGGTTGCAGCGGTGCGGGAAGGCGCGCGCTTCGCGGCGTCAAGCTCAGATCCTTGCAACGATCAGGTGCGGATACGTAAGCAAGTTACGGATTATTTCGTGAACGTTACGGGAAACAGCCTTCCAGTGGTGCCGACGATAGCGTTCACGCCAGTGAACGTCTGCTCAGGGGCAACACCGAGAAATCTGGAGTCCGTTATGGTCTGCGTCCGTAACTATCCGGTCAATTCCACGATCTCAAAGCTGACGAAGCGAGCGCTAGTCCTTCAAGCGTCTGCTGTGTTTCGCTGGGAACAAGCCCCCAGCACAATTGCAGACTCGATAACCAAGTGCTGATCCCACGTGTAGTTCTCCCTCTGTCGTGACCACCTATGTTTGGTGACCGTCGTTATCGCTTCGTGCTGTATATCGCCCTGCTCGTGGCCGGCTTGGCAACGCTCGGGGTGTATCGCGTCATTGACGGCATGCGCGCCAGCAGCCGTGTGGCCACGCAAAACGTCGTCATCGCCTCGGCTGACGTGCCCGAAGGCACCGCATTGACCGCCGCGACCTTGGCCGTCGTGCAGTTGCCGGTGGCTGCAGTGCCAGCCGGTTCCTACACGTCGCCCGACTCGGTGGTCGGGCGCGTGTCCCGCATCCCGATCTTCAAGGGCGAAGCGATCGTCCCCGGGCGTCTCGCTCCCGACGGCACCGCCGGCGGCATCGAAGTGAAGATTCTCCCGGGCAAGCGCGCGATGTCGGTGCGCATCGACGACGTCGCCGGCATCTCTGGCATGGTGCAGCCGAACTCGCGCGTCGACGTCATGCTCACCACGCGCGACGCGACGGCACAGGGGGCGCAGGTGTCGAAGCTGTTCATGAGCAACATGCGCATTCTGTCGATCGGGTCGAACATCGCCCGCGGCGAAGACGGCCGTCCGATCAACGCGCCCACGGCGACGCTGGAAGTCACGCCGGCCGAGGCCGAGCGTCTCGCCCTGGCCGTCCGTGAAGGCGCCATTCAACTCGTCCTTCGCGGCTACGGCGATCCCGACTCGGTGCAGACCACCGGCGCCAAGCGCGGTGATCTGCTCACGCAGGTGGACAACGGTCCGCCGCCCGCTCCGGCACCAACGCCCGCACCGTCGCGCGTGTCGCGCGCGCCCGCGCGCCCGGCCCCCGCAGCACCGATTGCCACCGTCCCGATTCCCGAGAAGACCGACTCGGTCGTCGTGCGCGTCTATCGCGGCGACCAGCTGTCATCGCTCAAGTTCGAACAGGCGCGTGATAGCGCGCGCCGTGATTCACTCCGTCGTGCCGAGCAGCGCCGACGTGACTCCATGCCGCCTTCGCCGTTTCGCTGAGTGACGCGCGGCCCCCGCGGTCGCGGTGTCAATTCAATTTCGTATTTCTGGAGACTTCATGCGTGCTTTGAATACCGCGTTGATGCGTACCGCCCACGTGGCGATCGCTGCCGTCGTGCTCGGAGGCAGCTCGAGCGCTGCCGCGCAGTCCGCGACGCCGGTTACGCCCATCGAGACGATCACCATGTCGGTGGGACGCTCCCTGCCGCTCGATCTTCCAGCGGCCGTCACGCAGGTGACGCTGGCCAATCCCGCGATTGCCGACGTGGTGGTGCTCAACGAGCGTAGCGTCGTGTTGAACGCGAAGGCCATTGGCGAAACCGACGTGCTGCTCTCAGGACCGATGCTCGGCCGTCGCCACCTGCGCGTGTCGGTGTTTCAGGCTACCGACTCGCGGCAGATCGCGCTCGGCGTGAAGTTCGCCGAAGTGCGCCGCGATGCGCTGTATGAAATCGGCATCTCGGGCCGCTACGACGCGAAGAACGGCAATACGATTGCCGGCAGCGGCGTGCTCGCGCCCACGACCAGCGGCGATGGCATCGCCGGTTCGTCCTCCACGCGCTTCGTCGGCGCGCTGCTGAACTTCGGCACCACCGACATCACCGCGTTTCTCGATGCGCAGCAGCAGGCCGGCCGCGCACGCTCCTTGGCCGAACCCACGCTGATTGCGGGTAACCGCGAAGAGGCCAGCTTCCTTGCCGGTGGTGAACTGCCGGTGCCGATTGCGCAGCCGGGTCAGGGCGGGCAAACCTTCATCACGATCCAGTACCGTCCCTACGGCGTGCAGCTCAAGTTCCGCGCCGAAGTCATGTCGGACTCGTTGATCAAACTGAAGGTCATGCCGGAAGTTTCGAGCCTCGATTTCGGCAACGCCGTGCTGCTCTCCGGTTTCCGCATTCCCGCCATTCGCGTACGCCGGGTGGAGACCACGCTCGATGTGCGTCCCGGCGAAAGCCTGGTCATTTCCGGCCTCTTCAACGAAGAGCGGGAGTCGGTGCGCACTGGTATTCCGGGCCTCATGAGTCTCCCGATCATCGGCGCGCTGTTCTCCAGCAATCGCTGGCAGAACGCCGAGTCGGAATTGTTGGTAGTCGTCACGCCCACGCTGCTCAACCCGAATGCCGCGCGCGGTACGCGCACCATCAAGCTCACGCCCGACAGCCTCACCCCGGCCCTCGAGGCGCTCAAGAAGCGTCTCCCGCCGCAGTGATGACGGCAGCGATGCTGCGTTCCTCGCTCTCCCGGTCTTCCTGATGCGTCGTGCGGTCATCGTCCGTGACTCGCTTGGTCCGCTGACATCGCTGGTCCCTGTATTTACGGGGGCCGGCTTTGGCAAACCCGTCGAAGTCGAGAGCGTCGAAGCGCTGGTGGCGGCGGCGCTCGATAACAGTGCGGATCTCCTCGTCCTGCCACTGCTGACGCCGAGTCAGGCCGAACTCGACGACGTCGAGACGCTACTGCGTGAGCGGCCCTCGATGGCGGCGATCGGCACGGCACCGACGGCGAACAGCGATCTTATCCTCGCCGGATTCCGTCGTGGGCTCTCGGAGTTTCTGGTGGCCCCCGCCGATTCCGCCGAACTCGCGGCCGCGCTGGCGCGACTCGAGTCGCGCTGGGAACGCGCGCCAAAGGGCGGACATGTGACGGCCGTGTACAGTCCTGCCGGCGGCGCCGGTGTGACCACGGTCGCGGTCAACCTCGCGCACGCGTTGGCTCTGCGAAAGCCGGCCGGACGCGTGGCGGTGGCCGATCTCGTCGTCGGCCTTGGTGACGTGGCCACGCAGCTCAATCTCGCGCCCACGTACGACCTCGGTGAACTCGTGCGCAAGCTCGATCGCGCCGATCATGAGTCGCTCCACTCGATCGTGGAAAGTGTGGCCGATGGCATGGATGTGCTCACCGGTACCAGCGACCTCGAACTCGGCGAAGAGGTCACGGCGGAAGCGGTGCAGCGTATCATGACGCTCATGCGCTCCAGCTACACCTACACGGTATTGGACGTCGAACACACCGTGTCGCCGCGCACCATCGCGGCGCTCGATGGTGCCGATCGTATCGTGATGGTCTTCCAGGTTACCGTGGCGGGACTGCGCAAAGTGAAGCGCGCGCTGGCGCTGTTTGGGCAGCTCGACTTCCCGGTTGAGAAGGTGGTGCTGGTGGCCAATCGCGTGGGCGCGGGTGACGTCATGCCATGGCCCGATGTGGCCAAGGCGCTTGGCCGTCCCGTCGACTTCCGCTTGCCGAACGCCTATCAGGTCGTCGCCGATGCGCAGACGCGTGGCGTACCGATTACCGCCAATGCCGCCGGCCCCGGGGCACAGGCGCTTATCGAAGCGTATCACCTGCTCGCTGTGCGCTTGATGGGCCAGAAGGGCTTCGTCACCGGCAGCAATGAAGTCCTGCCGACCGCTCGCGCCGGCTTCGGCCGACTCCTCGGCAAGCTGAGGAAGTGACCGTGGAACGCTCATTACGCGACCGACTGCTCGGCAAGAAGCCGACACCGCCCGCCGGCGCTTCCGGCGAAGGTGGCGCCAATGGCAATGGTGTCGCGCCGGTCGAAGCAACGATCGATCCGTTGCACGGCCTGCCGCAGCCGGAGGAAAAGAAGGAATCGGACAACGGGGTGCTCTCCCCTGTTGACCTGCTCAAGCGCGACTTGCACCAGAAGCTCATCGACCGCCTCGATCTGGCCGCGCTCGAGAAGATTCGCGACGAGTCGATGCTCACGCAGCAGATTCGTGCAGCGGTGCTCGAGTTCCTGCGCATCGAGCAGGCGCCGTTGTCGGCAGCCGAGCGCGATGAAGTAGTCGAACAGATCGTGTGGGAGGTCACCGGACTCGGTCCGATCGAACCGCTCACGCGCGATCCGTCGGTGTCGGACATTCTCGTAAACGGTCCGAAATCGGTGTACGTCGAACGGCGCGGCCGACTCGAACGGACCAGCATCACGTTCCGCGACAACGCCCACCTGCTGACGATCATCGATCGCATCGTGAGCAAGGTCGGTCGTCGCGTGGACGAATCGTCGCCGATGGTCGATGCCCGTCTCGCCGACGGCTCGCGTGTGAACGCGATCATTCCGCCGTTGGCGATCGATGGCCCGGTGCTCTCGATCCGTCGGTTCGGTGCATCGATCGGGCCGCGGCGGCTCGTGGAGCTGGGCGCGATGTCGCCACCGATGCTGCGGTTGTTGGCCGCGTGCGTGGTCGCGCGACTGAACATTCTGGTGTCCGGTGGCACCGGAGCCGGTAAGACCACGATCCTGAATGCGCTCTCGAGCTTCATTCCCGGTTCGGAGCGTCTCGTCACCATCGAAGACGCGGCCGAATTGCGATTGCAGCAAGCGCACGTGGTGCGACTCGAAACTCGGCCGCCCAATACAGAGGGCCGCGGTGAAGTGAGTGCCCGCGACCTGGTGAAGAACGCCCTCCGTATGCGCCCCGATCGCATCATCATCGGCGAAGTGCGCGCCGGCGAAGCGCTCGACATGCTGCAGGCCATGAACACGGGTCACGAAGGCTCGCTCACCACCGTGCATGCCAATACGCCGCGCGACGCGCTCGCCCGTCTGGAAACGATGGTGCTGTTCGCTGGTACCGCCCTGCCCACGCGCGCCATTCGCGAGCAAATGGCATCGGCGCTGCACCTCATCGTGCAGGTGTCGCGTATGTCTGATGGTACGCGCCGTATCACGAGCATCACCGAAGTGACCTCGATGGAAAGCGATGTGATCACGACGCAGGAGATCTTCCGCTATCGTCGGCGCGGTGTGGCCGACGATGGTACGGTGCTCGGTAACTTCGAAGCGACCGGCGTGCGTCCGTTGTTCATGGAAGCAATTCTCGCCCGCGGCATTGACCTGCCACCCGAAACATTTGCTTTTGGTGCGGTGAGTCAGGCCGGCCCGGGCGCGCTCGGCCTGCTTGGTGAGGGTGGACTGCCGGCATGACTGCGCTCGTACTCACTCTGGTCTTTCTCGGCGCCATGCTGCTGGTCGTCGGCGGTTTCGTGTTTGCCAACCGGCGACGGCTCTCGGCGGCTGATGCGGCGCGAGTACGCGTGGGCGAAGTCGGCGGCATTTTGCGCAGCGACGTCCCGATATCGATTCTGCGCGACGAGCGCGTTTCGGATTTCAAGACGCTCAACGAACTGCTCTCCGGCCGCAACATCACGGTCCAGCTGGAGAAGCAGCTGGCCCATGGTGGATCGCGCCAGAAGCCGGGCGAATTCGTGCTGTTCACGCTGCTCTCCGCCATGATCGGTCTCACGATCGTGCAGTTCCTGGTGGGCGGCGTGGTGAATTTCGTAGGGGCCTTCTTTTTTGCGTTCATCCCGTGGCTACTCCTGCGCCGCCGTCAGCGGAAGCGGATGAAGCAGTTCGAGATTGCCTTCCCCGATGCGCTCGATCTCATGACGAACGCCCTGCGGGCTGGCTATTCGTTGCAGGCGGCAATGGAGTTCGTGGGACGCGAATCGCCCGCGCCGCTCCGCGCCGAGTTCCTGCGCTTTTATGACGAGCAGCGACTCGGTGTCGATGTGCGCACGGCGCTGCTGGCGATGCAGGAACGCATTGGTACGGAAGAAGCGCGCCTGTTCGTGACGTCGCTGATCCTGCAGCGCGAAACAGGCGGTAACCTGGTCGAGCTGCTGTCGAATATCTCGAATCTCATTCGCGAGCGTCTCAAGTTCCAGGCGAATCTGGAAACGCTCACGGCCGAGCCAAAAATGTCGGCCCGTGTGCTGGCAGCCATGCCCTTCGTGATGTTCGGCATCATCTACACGATCAATCGCGAGTACATGCAGCCGTTGTTCACCGAGGCGCTCGGCAAAGGGCTCATCGTGTACGCGTTCGTCTCCGTGGTTATCGGGTATCTGATCATGGAACGAATCGCCAGCGTGGACATGTGATGGGTGATCTCCCGCTGTCACTGCTGTTTCTTGTCGGCACGGTCATCGTGGCGGTGTGCACCATCGTGTACGTGGCCATCGCCGAGCGCGAGCGGCGCGACACGATGCAGCGCGTATCGCCGGAGACTGATCCGTCCCGCCTGGCGGAGCGGCTGCTTCTGAACGAAGAAGCCAAGGCGTCATCGCGACTCGCAGCGTGGCTTCGCGAGCGGATGCCCGAGGGACTTATTTCCGATGAGGCCAGTTCGAACAAGCTGGTGCACGCGGGCTTCGACGGAACGGCGGCCCCTGTGATCTTTTCGGCTATTCGTATTGCCGCCGCGCTGCTGCTGCCGGTGCTGGCCTTCGTGGCCGCGCCGCACGATCAGCCGATGTGGCTGACGGTATCGATCGTGATGGGTATCGTGGCCGGTGTCGCTGGGCCGCAGGCGGTGGTCGATCGACTGGCGCAGAACCGGCAGGATCGGATCCGCCGCGCGGTACCCGACGCGCTCGATCTGTTGGTGGTGTGTGTAGAGGCCGGTGTGTCGCTCGATGCCGCGATCATCCGTGTGGCGCGTGATCTGGCCAACGTGCGACCAGAGTTGGCACTCGAGTTCGCGCAGGTGGTGCGTCGGGTGAATGCTGGTATGCCGCGTGAACGCGCGTTGCAGACGCTGGCGCAGCGCACCGGTGTGGATGAACTGCGTACGCTGGTGTCGAGCATGGTGCAGACGGAACGCTTGGGTACGTCGATCGCGCGCGTGCTGCGCGTGAACGCCGAGTCGTTGCGCGTGCGGCGCCGGCAGAAAGCTGAGAAGAAGGCGGCTGAGGCGGCTCTAAAAATGATCTTTCCGCTCGCGCTGTTTCTGCTGCCGGCACTGCTGGCGGTAATCGTTGGTCCGGCAGCCCTCACCGTCGTGAGCCAGCTCGGTAATTTGAGTAAGTAGAACGACTTTTCGGATTCGGGTGGTGCGTTGTCACTTTCCGCGGGGAGGCGGACTATGCGTCGGAAGCAGCGAGTGGGGACAAGTCGGCCGCGTCGCGGTGCGACGCTGGTGTTCGTGGCGGTCTTTGCGGTGGCGCTCGTTGGCCTCGCAGTGTTTGCTGTAGACGTGAGTCGACTTTACGTGGGGGCGAATGAGCTACAGACTGGCGCGGATGCAGCCGCACTTCGCGGCGCCCTCCATCTCCAACGCTACCCGACGTCGAATCCGACCGCGGAGACCATAAGGTTCGCCAAGGTTAACGAAGCACTCGGCGACTCTGTCCGCTTGTCAAGTAGCGACGTTCTTGGACTAAAATGGGCTCCTGACAGTGCTCGAGATTACGGCCGCGGTTTCGGATCAGGAGCGAATGCCGTCGAGGTGCATGCGTCACGGGCTGGCAGTCTTCTATTCGGACGACTCCTCTCGGCTATCGTCTCACCGACGCAACGAAACGCAATAGCATGGGTCGCAAACGTTACGCGTATATCATGTCCTACGCCATGGGGATTTCCTCTAGCTTCGCTCAACCAAAAGCTGTACGGGGCGAGCAATACTTTAACATCGGTGACACTATACGCCGATCTCGTAGCGAAGCTAGCCGCGCAGAACGGCCCGCGAGATCTGACGGTGTTTTTCGTACCGCCTACACAAGCTGGGAAAGGAAAGACCCCGCCGTTGAATGGCACCAGCGGGTACTACCAAGCCATCACGGATGACAAGAACGTCAACATGAATTCGTACCGTGACCAGGTGGCGAATCCTTCCACGCATTGCGGAGCAAACGCATCAGTGGGAATATCAAACGAGACGGAAAACTTCAGTGGCGAAGGGAGCGGTACGGTTCAGAAGAAAACACCGGAGGCGGCATTCGGACTTAGTAACGCCACTTCTGGCAGCCTTTGCGCGCAGGCTGTCGGGACCTCGGATTGCTGGCCTCGGACAACCGTAAGTTTTAGCGGAGCGAACCCCGGAGTAGAGGTTTCAGTCGCGTGGCTTGAGTCGACGACGGGAGCCAGCAGCAAAGCGCTAACAATTGGCGGGTTTCGCGTGATGTGCATCATTCGTGACGAGGATAAGAAGCAACCCAGTGCGCAGAGTTGTGCATGGGCAGATGGGGCCAATCGAGCCTACTTTACTGGGATCGGAGTACCCGCGGTGTTGCCCGAGGGTACGATTGTTGGTTATCCGGTGACTACTGCTCCTGGACTCGGCCAAGGCACGTCCCTCGGCAACGCACCGTCGCTCGGCCAGCGCCTCATTCTCGTTCGCTGACCATCCGCATGCGCACCTCCCTCGCGCCGGGCGCCGTCGCCCTCGCGCTCGCCGCACTCTGTGCGACGGGCGCTCGTGCGCAGGGACTCGATCCAACGCCGGCCTCGCAGTGCGGCGAACGCACTGTCACTGTGCAGCCGGATAGCGCGGTGGCCGATACGCGTGTGCTGATCCGCTTCGCCGCCGGTCTCGCGTCCGATACCGACGATGCATTCCTCGCGCGCGCCCTTGGCAAGCTGGTCGCCGAGCGCATTCGTCAGACGCTGTCGATCGACGTGCGTTCGCGCGGCTTGAGCGGTGGTTCGGGCAGCGCCGATGCGGCCAGCGCCGTGGCCGAGGGTCGTGTGCTGGGGGTGCGCTATGTGTTGGTCGGCACCGTGCAGCGGCGCGACGATCGCTCGGTGATCGACTGGCGCCTGGTCGACGCGCGCTCCGGCAAGCAGACCTCGAGTGGCGTGGCCAGCGAGCCGGTTGGTGCCGTGGACAGTCTCGTGAATGCGATGACGTCGGTGATGACGCGCGCGCTCGGGCGTACGGCCACCAAGCCCGCAGCGCGCGACCGACTGCACTCCCGCTCGCCCGACGCCATTCTCTCCTTCCTGCGTGGACTCGCCGAGGTCGAAGCATTCGATCGGGGCCGCTTGCAGCGCGCCGACAGTGCGCTGCAACGCGCGATCGATCTCGACCCCGCCTTCGTCGCCGCGCGCTTTCGACTGGCCGAATTGAGTGTGCGTCAACTGGACTGGGTCGAACACTCTGATCGTGCGCGCGCGCAACTGGTGCAGACGGGACTCTGGTCGATTGGCGCGGTGCTGCTCAAGGAGCCGTACGACGTGCAGGCGCTGGCCCTTTTGGGGCGACTGTACCTGCACAAGGGAACGCCGGCGCTCGCACAGCCCATTGTGCTCGCGCTCCGTGCATTGGCGCCGGACGAACCGGCCACCGTGGAACTCGATGCGCGCGTGGCGCGGGCACTGGGCCGTGATGACGAGGCCCTGAAAACCGTGCGCGCGTCGGCCGCCGCCACCGAGCGTAGCATCGACGCCCTCATGGTCCGCGCCGATCTCGAGCGACGCGTGGGCGATCGCGTGGTCGCCTGTCGCGTGCTGAATCGCGCCATCGCGCTCGACGCCACGCACGCCCCAGCCTACGTATGGCGCGCCATCGTGCGCAGCAACCTCGGCGAGTTGCGCGAAGGATGGGGCGATGCCGAAGTGGCGTCGCGGCTCGGGCGTGCCGATTGGGGCGAACTCACCGGCGCGCTCATCGATGTGGCCGTGCGCGACACCGTACGCGCTCGCACCCGCGTGATGCCGCTCATGACGGCGAGCAGCCTCGATTCGGCCGGCTGGCTCGACCTCGTGCTCCGCGCCGCGGTGGCGAACAGCCTCACCACGCCGGCGGCAGCGCAGCGGGCCCTTCTGCGCATTTCCTGTCGCGATCCGCGTCGGGTGGGGTTGGCCAACGAGCCGCTGCTGCGCTACCTACGTCTGCCCACCAACTGCATCGCGCCGCGCACCAAAGTGGCGACCGGCGCGAACTAGTAGAGATCCTCGAGACGCCAGCAGTACACGTCTGCGCGATCACGACGCACGACAGTCAGGCGTGCGTAATGGGTGTCGGCCGCCGGCCGACACCTCATGCGCCGCTCTTGACGATTGTCCAGTTTTGACATACCATTGTTCAAAACAGGACAGGAGCTATCCATGCCGGTGGTGACCTCGAGCGCGCAGGACGCAGAGACACGGGCGCAGCTTGCCGGGCCTGCGATCCGAGCATTTTTTCGGATCACAGACAGCTGGGGTCTCACGGATCAGCAACGCCTGGTCCTCTTGGGCGAGTCGGTGGCCCGGTCGACGCTGCAAACTTGGAAGGACAGCACACCGCGCACTTTGAGTGTGGACCAGATTGAGCGCTGCAGCTACGTCGTCGCCATCTACGAGGGGCTGATGCGCGTATTTCGCCGTGCCCCGGAGTTATCGGTGCGTTGGCTCGAACTGCCTCGTGCTGAGCATCCGTTCTATGGCAAAAGCGCCTTGGCGTTCATGCTCAACGGGCGGAGCGCAGACTTGGCCGCGGTGCGCGCGCTGGTCGACCACGTGAACGGCGGGCCGCCCAGTCGCGCGGAATACCCGACCCCGCCCCGTGAGGCCTGACCCATGCTGATCACGCAGGTCGGATGAGTAGCCCGTGGACGCCTCCTGGCCTTATGCCGGGGATGACGATCGCCCTCGGCTCGAGCGGTGGTGCTGGCGGAACGCTCATGGCGTCACCGATCGACTGGCCCGCCGCCGCCCGCATCATCGGCAGTGAGTACTCCGGAGAGAATCTGTTCGATCAGGTCGCCTCATCGAGCGATGTCGACGATCTGCTCGCGCTCGCGGACCTGACCAGCCCGACGATCCGTGCGGCGCAAGGCGAGATCGACCTCGTGCCGCTGGAGGACCGCCTCTATGGGCCTGGGGCTGGCCTGATCATGAGCGCATTCAGCTGGCCCGGTCGCGAATCGCGCTTTTCAGATGGGACCTTCGGCGTGTTCTACGCTGCCGGCACGATCGAGACAGCCATCGCCGAAACCACCTATCATCAAGCGCGCTTTCTCGCCGGCCTACCGCCAGTGGCGGTTGAGAAGACGGTGCTCCTCGTCGCAGTGCAGGAAACGCTGGTCGACGTGCGTCATCCACAGCCCGCACCGCCCGGCATCTACGACCCGCTGGACTATCGACTTGCCCAGGCGTTTGGCGCGACGGTCCGTCGGCAGCAGGCGTTCGGTCTTGCGTACGACAGCGTTCGCGACCGGCCAGCGGGCGAGTGCGTTGCGATCCTTCGCCCTCCGGCGCTCGTGCCCCCGGTGCGCGTCCATCAGACGGTGGAGTATCACTGGGACGGCCACGGCATCGCAGTGCGGTAATCGGCGCGCAGACGAATCCGTGCGTGGTTCAAGACGATTTGCCACCGACGCCGTTCTTACCCGTCCAGCCGGATCCAGCGGATGATCTCACGGATCGACGGGCGCTTGCCATACATCAGCAGCGCCGTGCGATAGAGTCGGCCGGCCGCAACCATCGCACCGATCGCCAGCAGCGACAGCAAGCCGATCGAGACGACCAGTTCCGACGCGGGCACGGCCACCAACCCAAGTCGCAACGGCATGATGATCGGCGACGAGAACGGCACGAGCGAGAGCGTGCGGGCGATCGGGCCATCGGGGTCGGCCAGCGCCGGCTGTAACAGCGCGACGCTGCCCACCAGCAGCATGAGCACGGGCGTCTGGGCCTGCTGCGCTTCCTGTTCGGAGCTCACGATGCTGCCGACCGCCGCAAAGAGTGCGGCATACAGTACGTAGCCCAGCAGGAAGTACGCGAACAGCGGGATCATGTCCGTCCATGACACCGACGGGAGGGACATGCTCGACGACGCCACGCCCAGTGCGGACAGAATGCGTCCGCGGTTTGCCATGAGCGTGATCATCGACGTCGTCCAGAAGCCGAGCTGCACCAGCGCCACGCCACCGATGCCGAGCACCTTGCCCGAGAGCAGAATGCGCGGTGACACGCTGGCCAGCACGAGCTCGGACACCCGCGACTGCTTCTCCTCGGTCACGCTGCGCAACACGATCTGGCCGTACAGCACGATCACGATGTACAGCAGCACGGCTACGCCGGCGCCGAAGATCAGGTTCACCTGGGCCGATCCCGTGCGGCCGTCGCGCATCACGCGCTCCACCTTCAGAGCCACGCGCACCTGCGCCAGCTTGAGCGCTGATTCGGCGTCGAGGCCGGCCGCTGCGACGCGCTGCCGCAGCATTTCCCGCTCGATCGCTTTCTGCAATCGTTCCGACGTCGAGATCGGCGCGCTGCTGGACAGCAGTACCGACACGGCGCCCGACTCGATCGACGTTGCATCGAGATAGGCGACCGCGGGCAAGCGGTCGGCCGCGATCTCGATGCGCAGTGAGTCGAGCGTTTTCGCGGTAGTCACGTCGGACGTCGCCAGCACCCTCGGTGCCTTCGACGTGCCCATCAATCCACCGGACAGCTCGGTGGCGATGCCGGCGCCGACGTCCTTCCCTGTCGCGTCGACGATCACCATGGCGGAGAGGTCGACCGAGCGCGCGGAGCGAAACGCCAGCCACGGCGGCCCAAGCGTGAGCGCGGCGAACAGAAACGGTCCGAACAGCGTGGTCAGCAGGAACCAGCGCGAGCGCACGCGCTCGCCGAACTCGCGTGAGATGACGGCGTAGAGCTTACCCATTGCCACTGAGCCCCGCTTCGACGCCGGTGGCGCCCACACGTTCCAGGAAGATCCGATGCAACGAGGCTTCGGAGCGATCGAATTTCACGATCTCGACGTCGTGCGCCACCAACTGCCCCAGCAACTGCTGCGTGGTCGCGCCGGCGGCGAGATCGAGTTCGACCCGTTGCCCATGATCGTCGTACGACGCCACCAGCAACGTATTCTCGAGGACCGCGCGAGCGTGATCGCGACCGTTGCCGGCGAATTCAATGCTCACGCGTCCCGGTCCGCCGTACTGCTTCTTGAGCGCGCTCATGGCGCCGTCGGCCACCACTTCGCCACGCGCGATGATGGCCACCGCATCGCACATGCGTTCGGCGTTGTCCATGAGGTGCGTACTGAAGATCACCGTGCGTCCTTCGCGACGCAGATCGAGCACCGTGTCCTTGAGCACTTGGGCATTGACCGGATCGAGACCGCTGAACGGTTCGTCGAGGATGACCAGCTCGGGCTCGTGCAGCATCGTGCCCACGAACTGCACCTTCTGCTGCATGCCGCGGGAGAGGTCTTCGACCTTGGCACTACCCCAGTCCTGGGTGGCGGTGCGCAATCCCATGCGATCGAGCCAGAGATCGATGCGCCGGTCGGCTTCCTTGGTGGGCAGCCCTTTCAGCCGCCCGAGGAAGCGAAGAACGCGACGGACCTCCATCTTGCGGTAGAGTCCGCGTTCTTCCGGAAGGTATCCGACGCGATCGGAGACGGACGGGTCGCCGGCTGGCTTCCCTAGCACCTCGATGTGTCCCGAGTCGGGCACCATGAGGTTGAGAATCATCCGGATAGTCGTCGTTTTCCCGGCCCCGTTGGGACCGAGTAGACCGTACACCGTACCCTTGGGCACTGACAGGGAGACGTCACGCACGGCGACGTGATTGGCGTAGGCCTTTCGGACGTGGTCCACGCGAATGGCAACAGATGAAGAAGTCACCAGAACAAAGTAATACCGATTCGGGGTTTGCCGAGCTCAGCCGTGAGGTGGATTTCGGCTGGGATCTCGTGCTGTGCCTGCTGGTGGCGACGGTGGCGGCACTTTTAATGCCGCTCGACGACGCCGACCTGCCCATGCACTTGGCGACAGGCGCCTGGATCCTGGATCACGGGCGGCTGCCGCTCACCGAGCCCTTTGCCTGGACGCGCATGGGGGCGCCCTTCTACGCCTACTCGTGGCTCCCCGAGGTAGCCTATGAGACCGCACGGCGCGCGATGGGACTGGGCGGGGTCTCGGTGGTGCATGCGGTGGCCGTAGCGGGCGCGGTGGTGGCTGTGTGGGATCTGGCGCGGGCCGCACGGTGGTCGCTGTGGGCCACTCGGCTGATGCTATCGGTGCACGTCATTTTTTGGCTGTTGGTGCAACCGGCCACCAGGCCGCAGCTGGTGCTGGCGATCGCGCTGCCGTTGGCGTGGGCGGCGGCGTATCGGCTGCGGAGCGCGGCGTCGCCGGTGCTCGGGCTCGCGATGACGTTGTTGGCAGCGGCGATGGCGGTGAACTCACACCTGTTGTTTCCGCTTACGATCGTCCCGGTGGTGGTGCTGTTGGGGGCCGAGCGGTTTCGGGTGAGTCGCGTGGCGGGATTTGTGGTGGCCACGGTCGTCGGGTGGCTTTGCACGCCGAACGCGCTGCATCTGCTGGACATTTTGCGGCTCAATCTCGGTGCCAATGCGCTATTGGGCGCCGCGTCGCCAATCATGGAGCTCGAACCAGGGTTCGGCTTTCTGATCAAGGCGGCCGTGGGCACGAAGCTCGTGGCGGGCGGCCTACTGGTGTTGCCGCTGCTGCCGTTCTACGCTCGGCTGCCGCAGCGTGAGCGGTGGTGGCTGGGCATGGCATGGTTGGCGGGGCTTGGACTGTTCGGATTGGCCATTCGCGGGCTGTTGCTCTGGTGGCTGCTGGCGATGCCGGTGGTGGCGTTGGCGCTGGCGAGTATCCCGCTGCCCAGGCTCGTGTCCACGCAGCGCGCGGTGGTGGGCGCGTGGGTGGTGGCCGTGTTCGCGCCGATCGGGCATGCGGTGAAGGCGCGTGAACTGCTTGGCCGTGTGGACGGGCTGCCGCATCCCGAAGCGAAGGCGCTGGCGCCGGCGGTCCGCTGGCTGGAGTGCGCCACGGCGGGCGCGGATTCCACGCGTGGCGTGCCCCGCGGCACGACGATGTTCGACGACGGGAGCTATCTGGTGTGGCGGGTGCCATCGGTGTCGTGGTCGGTGGACGGGCGCGCCATCTTCCCCGACTCGGTGGCGAAGGCTGAGGCGGGTCAGCAACTGCGATATGGCGCCGTACTCAGCCCACCGTGGCAGCATGGTGACATCGCGCTATTGCCGGTACAACACGCGTCGGCAGCTGCACTCGACGCCGACTCGTTGTGGCGCTCCGTACCGACAGATAGCGTCGCGGGGCGTGCGCGCCTGCGACTGTGGGTACGGCGGGCGTGGTTGGATCGTCAGAGCACAGTGGGTTCATGCGCATCGGCGACGGCTGCCGTGTCTCTTCCCGTGGCGAACGAATGATCGTGAGCGAATCCGATATCGAACTGTCGATTGTGATGCCGTGCTTGAACGAAGCGGAAACGCTGGCGGTCTGCATCGCCAAGGCGCGCTCATTTCTGGCGCGGAGCGGCGTGGTCGGTGAAGTGGTCATCGCCGACAACGGCAGTACCGACGGGTCGCAGGCGATCGCCGAGCGCGAGGGCGCGCGCGTGGTGCATGTGCCGGTGCGCGGGTACGGGGCGGCGTTGCAGGCCGGTATTGCCGGCGCGCGCGGTCGATACGTGATCATGGGTGACGCCGACGATAGCTACGATTTCTCGAAGCTCGATGCGTTCGTTGAAAAGCTGCGGGGCGGGCACGATCTGGTGATGGGGAATCGCTTTCGAGGCGGCATCGCCCCGGGCGCGATGCCGTTCTTGCATCGCTACCTCGGCAACCCGGTGCTGACCACGATCGGGCGGGTGTTCTTCGGCAGCCCGGCGCGGGATTTTCATTGCGGACTGCGCGGCTTTCGTCGCGAGGCGATCCTCGCCCTCGATCTGCGCACGACGGGCATGGAGTACGCCAGCGAGATGGTGGTGAAAGCGTCGCTGAGCGAACTGCGCGTCACGGAAGTCCCGACGACGCTGTCACCCGATGGGCGCAGTCGTCCGCCGCATCTGCGTACGTGGCGCGACGGCTGGCGGCATCTGCGGTTCCTGTTGTTGTACAGTCCGCGGTTCTTGTTTTTCTATCCCGGGGCGACGCTGTTGCTGGTGTCGACGGCGGTGTTTGCGTGGTTGTTACCGGGGCCAGTGGTGTTCCGTGGCTTCGGGCTCGACGTGCACACGCTGCTCTTCGCCTCGGCGGGAATTCAGCTGGGCTTGCTGTCGATGTACTTCTGGTGGTTCGCGCGCACCTTCGCGTCTTCCGCGGGACTTCTTCCCGACTCGGCGCGGGCCTCGAGGCTACAGCGGCTGTTTACGCTCGAGCGTGGGCTGATTGTCGGCGGCGCCGTGTTCGGCGTGGGACTTTGGCTCGCGGCGGAAGCCGTCTTCTCGTGGAAGGCCAAGAACTTTGGTGGCCTCGACTACCAGATCACGTTGCGCGTGGTGATCCCGGCGGTCACCGCCATGGTGAGCGGTACGCTGATCGCGCTTGGCAGTTTCCTGGTCAGCCTGCTCACGCTCGGTCGCCGATAGTGTCTCGCCGTCTCGCGCGTCGCCTTCCCGATTAGCCGCCGCTTCCCACGCGCGTGGGCACTGCACGAAGCCCTGACGCGCCAGAGTTGCTCCCCACTTCCTCGTGGTATTCGGCGTCCTCATTCACGCGCCACGGATCGTGCAAGGCATGTCCAGCCACGATGTTCTCGGCCGTGAGCAGCGCGGTCATCATCGCGTGATCCTGATTGTTGTACTTGTGCATGCCGTTGCGGCCCACGAGATGCAGGTTGGGATACCGCTCGGCGAGTTCGTCGCGAATCGTCTGCACATGCGTGGCATAGGCGTCGTCGTACACGGGATAGGCTTTGCGCTGACGTACCACGCATCCCTCCAGCACATCATCGCGATCGGCCAGCCCCAACCTCACCAGTTCATCGGTCGCCCGCGCGACGAGTGCGGCGTCGGTCGATGTCCAGAGTCCGTCGCCCTCGAAACAGAAGTATTCCAGTCCGTAGCAGGTCAGCGAAGGGTCGGGCACCATCTCCGGCGACCACGACTTGAAGTTCTGAATGCGGCCCACCTTCACACTGGAGTCGTGCACGTAAATCCAGTTGTCGGCGAAGCGTTCACGTTCCTTCAGCACGAGCGCCACGGTCAGGAAATCGCGATAAGCCAGCTGCTTGGCCGCCGCCGTCAGCGTCGCCGTCGGCGCGGGAGTGAGCGACTGGGCGATCTCACGAAGCGGCGCCGACGAAATCACATGGTCGGCCGAGAGCTCCTGTCGGTCACCGCTGGGGGCCGTGTGGCCCACGGTCCACTTTTGCGTGGCCTCGTCGTAGCGCAGGTCCACGACGGTACGACCCAGCGTGACCGTGCCACCCTGCTCGCGCACCGCGTTGGCGCACGCGTCCCACAGCATACCGGGGCCCAGTCGCGGATAGCGGAAGGTGCTGATCAGACTCTTGATCGTGCCGCCTTTGAGCGCGGCCGGGGTCAGCGCCGACATCACGGCCGAGAAGAGCGACACGCCCTTGATGCGCTGGGCGGCCCAATCGGCGGAAATGTCGGTGCAGCTCATCCCCCACACCTTCTCGGTGTAGGTCTTGAAGAAGATCTGGTATAGCCGCGATCCGAACTCGTTGGTCACCCATTCTTCAAAGCTGCGCGGATTGCGAATGGGCCGCAGGCGCGCGTAGGCATACGACAATACGCAGCGGATCGACTCGAAGACGCCCAGGTCGAACAGGGCCTGCATCGGCTTGAGCGGATAGGCGAAGAAGTGCCCGTTGTAGAGAATCCGGCTCGACCGGGGCCGCTCGAGGAAGTCATTCGGGAGAATCTCCCGCCACAAGGCCTCGATGCGCTCCGACTTCGAGAAGAAGCGGTGTCCACCGATGTCGAAATGGAAGCCCTTGAAATGCACCGTACGCGAAATGCCGCCCACGTATTGCGGGTCACTCTCCAGCACCGTGACCGGAAATCCGAGCTTGCTGAGGTGATAGGCCGCCGACAGACCGGCGGGACCGGCACCAATAACAATTGTGGAAGGGGGCATGGGGCGGGGCGGGGCAGAATACAGCGTGCTTCCGAGCGTAACGGGCGTTAATCTAACGCCTCAGCATGAAGAGACCTGCACCGCCCTCAGACAGCCGCCGAATGCTCGGCTACGCCCCAAGCAGTGCGGTGCTGCTGGTGGGGGCGTTCCTGGTGTTTCTGCTCTTTCGGCCGTATCAAGGCATCATCCATGACGCCCGCCTGTATGTGGGCTACGCCATGGCGGCGATCGATCCGGAGGGGATCGGTCGCGACATCGTGTTCGTGAACGACGGTCAGTCGAAATTCTCGGTGTATCCGCTGCTGATGCGGAGCCTGGCCGAGTGGGTCGGCCCGTCGCGGGCGGCGATGGCGCTGACGTACGGTGGGCTGACGCTGTGGTTTGCGGCGTTTGCGGCACTGGTTCGGCGACTGCTTGACGAGCGGTTCAGCGACGCGCAAGTGATTGCCGTGATCGTGCTGGCGGCGTCGCTGCCGTCGTTTTACGGCGGGCAGGGGGTGTTCCGGTTCGCGGAGCATTTCGCGACACCCAGAGCCTTCGCCGAGGCATCGGTGCTGGCGGCGATCGCGGCGATGCTGGCCGGGCGTATGCTCTGCGTGGCCGTCGCGTTGGGTATCGGAATGGCGTTTCACCCCTTGATGACGGCGCCGGGGTTGGGCGTGGCGTTGTGGTATACGGCGGAGAGCCCGCGCGCACGGCGTCTGCTCGTGCTGTTGGGAGTTACCGGCACGGTTGTGCTCATCGCCGGCACACTGTTGCTCGACGTTCAAGGGAAGCCATTCGGACGATTTGATGCGGAGTGGATGGCCGCCATCAACACGAAGCATGCGCTGGTGTTTCTGCGCACCTGGCGGGGTGGCGACGTCATTCGAATCCTGTTGCACGTGGTGACCGTCGCGTTGGCGATGCCGCTGCTTAGTCGAAGCGCTCAGCGGTTGGTGTCGAGTGTGTTGATCATTTCGGCCGCGGGTGTGATCGTCTCGTTCCTCGGTGGCGATCTGGCGCACAATGTGTTGGTGACGCAGGGGCAGGCGTGGCGTGGGCTGTGGGTGATGGCCGCGGTCGCGACAGTTTTGCAGGGTGTGCTGCTTCATGCCGTCTGGCGCGATGCGTCCGCGAACGACGATTCCGCGGCACGCGATCTTCGGAGGGCGGCGTCCCTGCTCTTGCTTCTCGCGTGGTACATGGTCGAGATCAATTCGACGGCCCTCACCTTCACGCTACTTGCCGCCTCGCTCTGGGCGCTGCCGCGTGTACGCCCGGGCTTCTCGCTTCCTCATAACGGCGCAACCGTAGTCGGCGGCGTCGCCATGGTGCTCATCGTTGCAGTGGTGGCCGTGCAAGCGTGGGTCACGAGTCAGACGGCGTGGAGCTCGCCGGACAGGTCGATGCGGTGGGCGTGGTACTACGTCATCGCGAGCGGAATACCGGCGCTCGTCGTGCTGCTGCTATTGGCTCGCGGGCTACGGCAGCCACCCCCGTCTCCTACACACTGGGCGCGGAGATTGCCGACCGTCGCCGCCGTCGTGGCCCTGGCGCTGATTGCCGTCTCGGTGCTCGATGCGCGCTCGACGTATCAGCGGTACGTCGAGCGGGAGTTGGACGCGCGCGCGCGGGGCGCTCCGGCGCCGATACGGGTCGCGCGCGGAAGCACGGTGCTGTGGCCCTACGCCGACTTGGAGCCGTGGGCGTTCGCCGGCGCGCCGGGGTGGGGCACGATCGTGCAGGGGATACCGAGTGTGTTCGACCGGGAGTTGGCGATCATGTGGGCATCGCGTACTGCACGACTACGGAAGGCCGGACTCTTGCCCTTAGGGCAGACTGGTGCCGAGACGATTGCGGTGCTCCAAACCAGCCTTGGTGATCGTGTGATCGCGAGTATATGCGCTCAGTCGGATCCACCGTTCGTCGCCATACTCCCAAGAGTGACCGACCCGCACCTTGCCCAGGCATCGACATTTCGTCCGATGGTGTCTCGACCGTTGTACCCGAGCTCAATGGGACAGAGTTGGGGTAGCATTGAGGCATATTCAGCTATTCGCTGCTGAGCTCTATCGCCTCATCGCTGACGTGAATGACGAAGGTCGAACGTCGACGCGTCTGAAAGAGTGAACGCTCGAGTCTCGCAATCCCGTGAGCTACTATATTCTGATAGATGACTGCGAGTCTGGCACCCTTCGGAACGTTCTTAGCGTGACGAGAATTCCTCAGAACTTCCGTATCGACTCGTTCGTGATGGACAGTGACGAAAGGTCAATCTACAAACGCGGGTGAGCCATTGATCGCGGCCCATACTCCAGCATCCGAAGATCTTCGATGGGCTCTAAGAAGACTGATGATGCTGACGCTCTTAGGAGCGTGCTATATAGTGTTGCTATTCCTAGCTCGCGCTCCCGAGCCGGATTCATCATCGGTCCAGATGTTCTACCGACTCTTCTATTTTGGGGAGCCGGTTCCCATTGGTCTGCTTGGCGTCTTCGCCGCACTGACGCAGTGGTATCTCGCCGCGACGCCGCAGACGCCAAATATTCGGTTAGACGTTTCGGATGCTTCGCCGGTTCTGGTTGGATGCATTGCGCTGTCGGTCGCAACACTCGTCACCGTCATCGCCTTAGTGGTACTACACGACTACCCCTTCTCGATGGACGAGCTTGGGGCGGTCTTTCAGGCACGTCTGTTCGCGGCCGGACGCCTATCTGTGAGCATACCGGCGGAATGGCGAGAACATGCGGAGGCCATCACGCCGGTATTCGTCAATGCGCGACCCGCGGACTCGGCGTGGGTCTCGTTGTATCTCCCGGGCAACGCTCTCATTCGCGCCCCGTTCGAGCGAGCAGGTGTTGGTTGGATGACTGGCGTTCTGCTCGCGATCTTATGTGTTGCTGCGATCAGTGGAATAGCAAGAAGACTTTGGCCGAATGAGGGAGTGCGCCAGCTGGTCGCGATAGGCGCACTAGCGCTGTCCACACAGTTTCTCGTCGTGGCCGGAACGCCATACGCCATGACGGCGCATCTCGCCGTCAATTTGTGTTGGCTGTACGTCTGGGTTCGAGGAGGACCGGTGGCGTACCTCGCTGGTCCGATCGGCATGGTCGGCATTCTGCTGCACCAGCCTGTGCCACATCTGCTTTTTGCGGCACCGTTCGGCATTCGATTGCTTCGTGATCGCCAATGGCGGCTCGCTGCATGGATGGGCCTCTGTTATGGCGCCGCGCTCTACCTTTCGCTCGCCTGGCACGAGTATGTTGGCTTCGCTGCGGCAACAGGCGGACTGATTTCAGCGCTAGCAGCGCCGCAACTGATCTCTTGGCACGTCGCGCTGATGCATTTGGTGCTACTCGCGACATGGCAGACGCCGCTTGCGGCGCTTTCATTGGCGGTTTGCCTAAGGCGAGTAGGGACACTCAGACCGCTAGAGCAAGATCTCTTGGGCGGACTGCTCATCAGTCTCGTATTCTATGTGTTTTTTCGGCTAGTAACCCAAGGGCACGGTTGGGGATGGCGGTATGGACATCAGGCGCTCGGCAACATCGCGCTGATTTGCGCGACTGCCTGGCCCACTTTCGAAAGGGCGCTGGGAAGCTCGCGCGCACGTAGGCTCGCGCTTGCGTCAATCGGTGTGACAATATTTGTGCAGGTTCCTGTTCGTGCGACCTTGCTGCGGAACGCGACGGCGTCGTTTGCAGATGCTGCTCGTTGGCTCCGTGCGCAAGATGCTGACGTCGTTATCGTGCCCAATGACTCGATCTGGTACGGACGTGACTTGGTGCGAAATGATCCTGCACTTTCGCGCCCGATTCTTGTTTACGGTACGTACGCGGCAGATTCAATGCGAACGAGCAAGCCGCTTCCAGTCGTCCCGCGGGTCCGACGCATCAGTGTTAAAGAATTGGTCATTCTCGGACTCGAGCCGATACAACCGGCGCGTCGCGGCTCGCGTTAGCGTCGCCCTGATTTCGTTAATAGAGACGCGTAGAGTCGCTCGACGCGAGGAGCGATGTCCTGATCCCAGCCCAGTGAGGCAACTTCGCGCGTACCGATCGCCGCCAACGTCGTTCGCGAGTCTTCATCCAGTAGCAGAGCTACGATTCTCTCCGCCCACTCGACCGGTCCGGCGGTAGCCTCAAGCCTCGCCATGTATGCTAACGGTCCGCTGCCGAGGAAGTCGCCGACGGCTGTTTCGGGTCCCGTGGCAGCGAGTACGGGTGTGCCTAATGTCAGCGCTTCGAGGACCACCGTGCTCTGGCCTTCTCGCTCTGAGGGCTGAAGCACCAGCGCGGCTGATGCGATTTCAGCTAGCACTTCCGCACGGTCGCCGAGTTGACCGCGAAAAAAGACACCGCCAGCTTCGCCGTGCACACCAAGCGCCTTCGTCAGCATCATCAGCATTTCTGCGTCAGGGCCGTCGCCGATGACGTGAAGTTGCGCCGCTGGTACCGAGAGACGCACAGCAGGCCAGGCCCGGATAGCGACATCGACATGCTTGTAGTCGATCAATCGCCCTGCGATAACCACTTTGTGCGGATTGCGAGGCTTGGCGTGGCGTGCGAATGCATCGGGCTCCGGCGATCGAAAGCCGCGAGGAATAACGGTGACGCTGGATTCCCGTCCATCGAGCAGTTCGCGGAGTCGTCGTCCGGTCGTCGGTGAGATGCACAGGTGATGCGGCGCAGTTTTAGCACACCAACGCTCCACGAGGGCACCGAGGTTACCTCTCACGCCCATGTAACGCCGCCAGTAGCTCCGTCCCCAGACCTCGAGCCAAGTGAGAAGCCATGGAACGTGGTGGAATCGAGATAGTCGCGCGAGCTGAAATGCCGGGACGGAGAGGAACGGAAATGCGTGGACGTCGAATAGATCAAATGTTTCGGGTTGGTATCGCCGCAGATTGTTCAGCAGGCCCCATGCTAACTTCAGCGGCTGCAAGATGGTTCGTCGTCCGGTTGGTCCATAGAGCGGCAAGTTCTTGCAAATGGCGTGGTAATGTAGGCCATCGCGTGTGATGTTCGCGGGTCCCTCCCACACATGCATTCCGAAGAGGTGACAGTCGTGGCCGCGATCGCGCAGGGAGCATGCGAGCTCGTAGAGCGTCTTCTCACCTCCACCCTTGCTCCACGGATAGACCGCGTCGTAGACGAATCCGATTTTCACGCGATTGGTGTCCTGCTCATGAGACGTTGTCAAAAGCCGCTTTCCTCGTTGAACGAGCATCGCCAACGAGAGTGATATTCGGAAGGAGGTCTGTAGCCGGTCCCAGGCGAATTGAACACAACGTCTTAGCTTTTGCCAACGGTTGTTAAAAGTGGCTATCTTCGTCACCGAGGTCGTGTTCAAACTCGACTTTCCGGTCACGAAGCGCCCACTATCGTAACTCAGAGTCCGATGAAGAATTCCCGGGCAACTCTCGCGCAGGGTACACACGCAATGTCGAGTGAGGCTCGAGCTGATCGCGCTCGTCAGCTCTTGCGAAAATTCATGGCTGACGCGCCGTTTCAACCCGCAACGAATCTCTGGCGTGCCATCGAGATCCCGATCCTCGCGGATGCCTTACCGCATCGTGGACGTGGGCTCGACGTTGGCTGTGGCGACGGTGTGCTGACTCGACTGCTCGCTGAGCTTGCCGGTGCGACTTTGGAGGGGTCGAGCGCCCGTGTTTCTGCCGATCGGACGGGCTGGTCGCTGGTCGGCGTCGATGTCGATCCGGCTGAGACCGCACTTGCTACTGCCGAAGGGTTCTACTCGGCCGTTCACACCAGTGGGGCCGATCGGATTCCCGAAGCAGAGGCATCGTTCGACTTTGCATTTGCAAACAGTGTTCTAGAACACATCGTCGACCTGCCAGCGTGCCTTGCGGAAGTCGGACGAGTGATGAAGCCAGGAGCATTGTTCTACGCGACCGTGCCATCGCCCGGACTACACGCGCTATTACGCGGGCCGAGCAAGCTGCGAAGTATCAGTCGAGCCGAGTATCTTGCCGAAACCGATCGCCGACTTCTCCATCTCCGTTACCCCTCCGTCGAAGACTGGCGCAACTTACTTCTCGAAGCCGGTTTTGATCTCGCGTCTGTCCGGGGATATCTCACATCGAGTCAGGTACGGCGTTGGGAGCGTTGGACCAATGGCACGGGCGGTCTTCTCTATCGCCTCAACGGAGCCAAACTCCGTCCGATCGAAATTCAGCGGCAGTTGGGTATGCGACGTGCGATTCCGAGACCCATCAAGCTACTTGCCCGACCATTGGCGTGGGCTGCGGGTCGTGGCGTACTTTCAGATGACTCAACGTCCCCACATGAAACGGGATGCTTGTTGATCGTCGGTCGCCGGCGCTCGTTGTGATGGCGTAGGTGGTGCATGGAGTCCATCGGCCGCGGAGTGCGCGTGTTAGCTTCAGCACGCACAACGACTGACATCTGATGCGATTTTTCAGAGCAGCTCTGCGGCCGCCTTTCACGAAATGCTACCCCCCGCCCCCCACCCCCTCCGCTTCACCCGCGCCGAGTTCGCCGGTGCCTTCGGCGACCTCGGGACCGACCTCCCGCTGCTCGTCGGCATTGTCGTTGCCACTGGGATGGACGCCACCACGGCCTTCGTGATCTTCGGCGCGCTGCAGATTGCCTCCGGCCTCGCCTATAGGCTCCCTATGCCGGTCCAGCCGCTCAAGGCCATGGCGGCCATCGCTATCGCTGGCAAGCTGGCCCCTCCGCTCCTGGCCGCCGGCGGCCTCATCGTCGGCGTCGTCATGCTCGTCCTCGCCCGATCCGGCGCCCTCGGGTGGATCGCCCGCACGGTCCCCAAGCCCGTCGTGCGCGGCATTCAGGTCGGACTTGGGTTACAACTCGCCCTACTCGCCCTTACCCGCTTCATCCCGGCCGATGGCCCTCGTGGTTGGCTACTCGCGGCGGTCGCTCTCGTGATCGTCCTCTGGCTGCGCGAGAGTCATCGCGTCCCCGCCGCCCTCGTGGTGCTTGCCCTCGGCCTCGTCGTCGCCGCGCTCACGTGGCCCGCCGGTGCGCCGTTGCCACTCGGGTTCCGCCTGCCCACGCTCCCCGCACGCTGGCCTACGCCCATGGAGTTCGCCCAGGCCTCGCTCCTGCTCGCGCTCCCCCAGCTCGCCCTGTCGCTCGGCAACTCGGTACTCGCCACCAAACAGGTCGTCGCCGATCTCTTCCCCGACCGTGAACCGCTCACGGTCAAGCGCATTGGCACCACCTACGCGATCATGAACCTCGTGGCCGCGCCCCTTGGCGGCATTCCCGTCTGCCACGGCTCCGGCGGGATCGCCGGGCACTACGCCTTCGGGGCCCGCACCGGTGCCAGTGGCATCATCTACGGCGCCTTCCTCGTGCTCTCGGGGCTACTGCTCGTCGGCGAACCGGCCGCGTTTCAGCGTCTGTTCCCCGGTCCGATTCTGGGCACGCTGCTGCTCGTCGAGGCCATCACCGTGCTGATGCTCGTGCGCGATCTGCGCGAGACGCCGGCCTGGCTGGCCTTCGCCGTCGTCTGCGGACTCGCCGCGGCCTTTCTGCCATATGGTTACGCGGTCGCACTCGTGGGCGGTACATTGATCGCCGTTGCCCTCCGACGCAGGCCGGGCCAAGACGTTTCCATCTGACCAATCCGGATGCGGCCGCGCTGGCTGGTGCCTGAACCGATGTCGTCGTCGCCCGCTATCCGACTCGCGATAGCGTTTTTTGCGACGCATGTACTGTCGCTGCAGCTCATACGATACGGCGGGCCATTGGCACCCGCGTGGCCGCCGATCGCCGTCGCCCTTGCCGCGCTCATCTGGCTGCCGCCCTCGCACCGTCGACTCGTGTTCGTTGGCGTGATCGTCCTCGACACGCTCTCCAATGCGCTGCAGGGATACGCCTCGTTGCGGACGATCGGCTATACCTGCGTCACGCTCTCAGAACTGTGGATCGCCGACTGGATGCTGCGGCGGCTCACTCCACTGCCGCTCACGTTCGCCCGTCTGCGCGACGTGGCGGTGTTGCTGTCGGCCACCGCAGTCGCCACGACAATCGGCAGCGTACCCGCCGCCTTCATTGCTCAGGCGGCTGGCGGTGAGGCGTTTCTGAAGAGTGCCACCGTGTGGTGGATCGGCGACATGCTGGCCTATGTGATCGTGACGCCACTCACGCTGCTGCTCCTGGCGCGCCATGAGTCGCGCACTGCACATCGACGTGCATTTCGCTGGTGGCGCGATGCGTTCGTACTAAGCCTGCTGATAGTCTTGGGATCGCTCATGGCTTTCCGCGGCGACGCCCTCATGGGCGTGCTGCAGGCGCATCCGTACATGCTCTCGCTGCTCGTTTTGTGGGCGACGCTCAGCTTCGGTCAGCTTGGCGCGCTGTGGAGTCAGATCGGTATCGCCAGCGTCGGCATTCGCCTGCTGTTGACTGGAGAGTCGCTCTCCCTCGGCGGCGAAACCGGCGGCGACGCGCTCGTGATTTTACAGGTATACATCGGCGTCCAGGCGCTCATCGGCCTCGTGCTCGCCACCGCGCTACGCGAACAACGCGAGACGGCCGAGTCGAACGCGCATATGCTGGAAGCGCTCTCGACGAGCGAACAGCGCTTGCGTCAAAGTCAGAAGATGGAAGCGATCGGTCAGTTGGCCGGCGGCGTGGCGCACGACTTCAACAACGTGCTCGCTGCCGTGTTGATGCAGCTCGATGAACTCCGCTTGCTCAGGGCGATGCCACGCGAAGCACACGAGCTGCTGCGCGACGTCGAAACGTCCGCGCAACGCGCTGTGCGACTCACGCGGCAACTGCTCGTGTTCAGTCGACAGCAGGCCATGCAATCGAGTCTGCACGACTTGAATCTCCTCGTGCGCGCGCACGTGCGCCTGCTACGACGGGTCGTGCCGACCACGCACAAGCTCACGGTGGACACCGCTCCCGACGCGCTCGTGGTGTTGGTCGACGGTGGCATGATCGAACAAGTGCTGCTCAATCTCGTGCTGAATGCGCGTGACGCGCTCGCCGAGGGCGGCCTGATCGTGATCCGTACGGAGCGCCGCACCATCGACAACGCCGACGCCGGCGAGCTCACGGCTGGTCCGTACGCGGTCCTGTTCGTGCAGGATACCGGTTCCGGTATCTCGCCCGAGCACATGCCGCGCGTCTTCGAGCCATTCTTTACCACCAAGCCACCGGGACAGGGCACGGGCCTCGGGCTCGCCACGGCCTACGGTATTGCGCAGCAGCATCACGGACGCCTGCGCGTGTCGTCGACGGTGGGGGTCGGCACCACGGTCGAAGTCTGGCTCCCGATCGTGGCCGACGCGCTCCCCGACGAAAACACATCGACTTATGTCGCGACGTCCGACTCGGGAGAGCACGCGGTGACGGCCACGGTATTGGTCGTTGAAGACGAACCCACGGTCAGTCGACTGATGCAGCGCGTCTTGGAACGCGACGGGTATCAAGTCCGCGCCGCGTCCAGCGGTCGCGAGGTCCTCGACCACTGGAACCTGTACGAGTTCTCAGTGGACCTCGTGATCACCGATCTGGTCATGCCCGGTGGTGTGAGCGGTACCCAGCTCGCCGCCGAGTTGCGGCGGCTCAAGCCGTCGCTCCCCATCGTCTTCACCAGCGGATATGATCCCGAGTTTGACCCGTCCAACGAAACCATGGTGCCGGGGGAGAACTTCATCCCCAAACCGTCCAAAGCCGAGCACATTCTTGCCGTCGTGCGCCGGCAGCTCGCCGCGCGCACGACGGCGCCCTAGAAGAACCAGCGCTGCAAACCGGTGCGCCCTTGGCGGTTTGCGCCCGCGAGTCGCCAATACAGGGTGAAGCCGCTCACGGTCAGCGCCAGCAAGGCGATGCCCCAGAGCATCGACGCCACCAGCCCGCCGTCGCCGAACACTTCGCCGCTATGCACGCGATTGATGAACGCCTTGTCGGCGTAGCCCTCGCTATGCGTGAATTTCCCGGTCCGCGCATCGAACAGCAGACGGCGGTCTTCGCCGCCAGTATTCGTGCCCAGATACATCGTGATGACGGGCGCCTTCCCCTTCAGCTCAATCGCGATCTTGTCGATCGGCGCCCCGGGCGCCTCCGTGGCGGCGCTGGCCATGGCGGTGTTGATCGCCCCCATCCAGGCGTCGGGAGGGGAGTCGGTGTGCACCGCGCTCACCAGGTTGCGATTCGCCTCGCGGAGGGCCTCGTCTTCACCAAAGAACTCGGTCCCGGCGACGATGACGCCGGTCACCGACGCGAAGACCAGGAAGAGCGCCGCCGGCGCGCCGATCCATCGGTGCCAGCGACGCCAGAAGGCTGGAGTAGGCATACGAACTATGGGGTATGAGGCCGTGGGCGGGACGTGCACGGGCAAGTTGACGCGTGACACCCCCGCTCGCAAACCGCCGTATTGGTGATACCTTTTACGGCGTGGACCCCGGTTGACCGCCGTTGAGCGTCCTCCCCCACCTTTCCAGAGCTCTCATCATGACCAAGATCCGTATGGCCGTCGTTTCGGCCGCACTCGCGCTCTCCGTGACCGTCGCCGCCGCGCAGCGCATGTTCGCCGATTTCAGTGGCAAGTGGAACGTCGCCATCGACGCGCAGGGACAGTCGATGCAGTCGCTCATGACCGTCACGCAGAAGGGTGATTCGGTGTCGGGCACCACCGAGTCGCAAATCGGCACCGCCAATTTTGACGGCGTGGTCAAGGGCGATTCGATCTTCTTCGGCTTTGCCCTCGACATGGGTGGCCAGCAGATCAAAATCCGTGGCACCGGCGTGATGAGCGAGAAGGACAAGATGACCGGCACCATGGAAGCCGAGGGACTCGGCGCCTTCCCGTTTGCCGCTGCGCGTCAGCCGAACTAAGCGCACATGCCGTCCACCGCACTCGGCGAGTTCGTCGGAACGCTCGTACTGATTCTGCTCGGAAATGGTGTGGTGGCCGGTGTGTTGTTGGAGAAGTCGAAGGCGAACGGCGCGGGGTGGATGGTGATCACCGCCGGCTGGGCCTTCGCCGTGCTGTGCGGCGTGTTGGTGGCCGTGGGGCTCGGGGCGCCAGGTGAGCTCAACCCCGCCGGAACGCTGGCCAATGTGGTGACAGGCACTCGCACCGTGCCTGACGCGCTCGCCCACGTGGCCGCGCAGATGGCGGGGGCGATCGTCGGCGCGACGTTGGTGTGGTTGCACTATCTGCCGCACTGGCGCGAAACGCGTGATCAGGGGGCCATTCTCGCTTGCTTCTGTACGGCGCCCGCTATTCGCAGCGCCGTGCCGAATCTGATCAGCGAGATCATCGGCACGATGGTCTTGGTGCTGGTGGCCAGTGCGATTGGCACCGCCGGCGCGTCGGGTGCTTCGCCCGCCACCAACCTCGGACCGGCGCTCGTCGGCGCGTTGGTGTGGGGTCTTGGCCTCTCGCTTGGCGGTCCTACCGGCTACGCCATCAATCCAGCGCGAGACCTCGGTCCGCGCCTCGCTCACGCCATCCTGCCGATCGCCGGCAAGGGTGGCAACGATTGGGGATACGCCTGGATCCCCGTTGTCGGGCCGCTGGCCGGCGGTGCACTCGCCGCACTGCTCTGGTCCGCACTATCCGCCGCAAACGGAGTACCGAAGTGAGCATGACTAGGGGACGGTTGATAACGGCGGCGCTCTGTGCCGCCGTTGGCATTGGTACTACCTACGTCGGCGTGGCCGGCGCCGGTCCGCTGCCGCCGCTGGGCGGTCTGCTCTCGCCGGCCGTCGGCCTCTGGGCCAATGCCGTAGACGATCTGCCCGCCGAGGCCACGAGCCGCATTCCCTCGCTCGATGGCACGGTCGACGTGCGCTACGACTCGCGCAGCGTGCCGCACATCTTCGCGACCACCGATGCCGACGCCATGCGCGCGCTTGGCTACGTCACGGCGCGCGACCGGCTGTTCCAGCTCGAGATTCAGTCACGCGCCGGCGAAGGCACACTCACCGAGTTGGTGGGTGAGGTCGCCTTGCCGGCCGATCAGGAAACGCGACGGCTCGGCATGCCGCGTTCGGCCGAACGGAAGTGGCGCGACATCGGTGAGCGCACGCCCAGCGGGAAGCTGCTACTCGCGTACGCGGAAGGCGTGAACGCGTATCGCACCTCGCTATCACCGGCGCAGTGGCCGGTGGAGTACAAGCTGCTCAATCGTGCACCGCGCGAATGGGTGCCGTTGCACTCGGTGCATGTGCTCAATCGTATGGGCTACACGCTCGCTCGAGGGCCGGGTGAACTCGAACTGCTGGAAGCGCGCGCCCTCGTCGGCAACGCGGCGGCGAATGCGCTGATGGAAGAGAATTCGGCGGTGCAGGAGCCGATTCAGCCGATGAATCGCAGCGCCGCGCGCGTGGCCCTGTCGGCGATTCCGGCACCAGGAGCGCCCGACAGTCTGGCGGCGCGCATGGTGGCGTCGTTACGCACGAATGCGAGTGCAAACGCAAACGCACCGGGCATGTCACCGTTGTCATGGCTCAAGGACATCGATCCCACGGTTGAACAGGCCCGTGCCTTCGCCAGCAACAACTGGGCGGTTGCACCGTCACGCTCGGCCAACGGACACGCGCTGCTGGCTGGCGATCCGCACCTCGAGCTCACGTTGCCGAGCATCTGGTACGAGGTGCACATCGTGGTGCCCGGGAGCTTTGAAATCGGCGGTGTCTCGATTCCCGGCTTGCCCGGCGTGCCGATTGGCTACTCGCGTGCCGTGGCATGGAGCGCCACCAACACCGGCGCCGACGTGATGGACTTCTGGCGCGAGAAGGTGAACAACGACGCCGCGCCCACGGCGTACGAACTTGATGGCGTGATGACAACGTTCACCGACACGCGCATCGAGTCGTATCGCGACAAAGCCGGCCGCGTGATCGACGTGGACACGATCTATTACACGCATCGCGGCCCGATGCAGCGGCAGGGGCGCGAGTGGCTGTCGATGCGGTGGACGGTGCTCGAGTCGGGCAAGGAACTCCAGGGATACTTCGCGGCCTTTCACGCCACGACCGCGCCAGCGTTCCTGGATTCGATGGCGCAATACTATCACGCGCCGGCGCAGAACTTCATCACGGCCGACACGTCGGGTACGATCATGATCCGCTCCACCGGCCGCTATCCCGTGCGCGCCGATAGTGGACGCGGCACCGAGGTGCGCGACGGTCGGTTGGCGAGAAACGACTGGATCGGCGACTGGCCGGTGGCGCGCTATCCGCAGGGGCGGAATCCGGCGCAGGGCTATCTGGCGTCGGCCAATCAGCAGCCGATCGACCCGCAGCAGGATGCGCTGTATCTCGGCCCCGATCCGAACTTTGAAATCTGGCGCGCGTTGCAGATCAACCGCTTGCTTCGTGCCGACAGCACAGTCACGGCTGACGAGATGCGCAGCTTTCATACGAACCCCGGTAGTGTGCGTGCCGACTTGCTCGTTTCGGCGCTTGTCTCGGCGGCGCAGGCGCGTATCGCGGCGGGCGACAACTCGGCGTCGCTCAAGTCGGCCGAGTCGTTGTTGGCCTCGTGGAATCGCCAGTACACACGCGACAACACCGGCGCGCGGTTGTTCGAGACGGCGATCGCGCAGACTACCGCGCTGTTATACGACGAGTTCATTCCGGCCAAGTCGGACACGCGCGCGGTGACACCGAGTGAGTCGCGGCTGCTGCAGTTGATTGCTGATTCGGCGAACGGATGGTGGGATGATCGTCGCACCACCAACGTGCGCGAGGATCGCAACGTGATTCTGGCCAAGGCGCTCCGCGCGGCGTACGACACGCTGGTTGCGGAGTACGGCGACCCGGCAACCACGCCGTGGACCTGGGGACGCGTGGCGCCGGCCAAGCCGAATCACCTGCTGCGACTACCGGGCTTCGCGGCGCCGGAGATGCCGATCGACGGCGGGCGCGGCACACTCAATCCGTCGGTGGGCTCGAAGCGCGCCAACTTCGGTGCGAGTTGGCGCATGGTGGTCGAGATGGACAAGGAACCGCGCATTCGCGCCGTGTATCCAGGCGGACAGAGCGGCAATCCTGCCAGCACGCGTTATCTCGATCGCTATGCGATGTGGGCCAACGGACAGCTCGACAGCGTGCGCACTCCGCGTAGCGCGAAGGACCTTGCGGCGTTGGATACACGCGCCGTGCTCACGCTCACTCGCTAGCCGGGTCGCTGACTATGTGGATGAACTTTATCAGCGCCGTGTTGCTGCAGTTTGTGGCGCAGCGATTCCTGGGCGCGTGGGGCGCGGCAGTGGCGGGTGCGCTGACGGGCGTGATGTTTCGGCAAGGCGGCGCGATTCGCGCCGGTGCACTGTCGGCGGCCATCGCGGCGGCCGTGTTGCTCGTGGTAGCGGCCGAGCGTGGCGCGGCGCTCACGGAGTTCGCTTCGACGATCGGACGTAACTTCGCACTGCCCGGATGGGCGGTGCTGGTCGCTACGCTCGTGCTCCCCGCGCTGCAGGCGGGCGGGTTTGCCGGCTTGGTGAGTCGTGTGTTGCGAAAGGAACGCGTCGCGATTCGCTAATGTGGTATGTGGTTACTTCGAGGCCCCATCGAGCTCCGTCCACAGGCGACGGATGGCGATGGGGCTTTGCTGTTCGGCCAGGAACCATTTTGCATACGGTCCCCAGTTCGCCTGCGCGATGGCTTGGTCGATCGTAAGCCCCGCCGCCTTGAGCCGCTTCACTTCGGCGATCACCGCCACGAGCGACTCGCGAAAGGCCACCAGTTCTTCGCGCGACACCTTCGCCTCTTCGATGAAGCCGTGACCGGGAATGAACCGGTCCACGTTCTTGAGCGCGAGGGCGTTGTCGATCGTGCGCACCCACTCCGCGCCGTAGGCCGACCGCATGGCCGGGAAGACGCGGTTGAGGTAGGCCTCGCTCATGAACAGCAGCTTTTCCGACGGCACCTCGACCAGGAGATCCCCGCCGGTGTGTGCGCGCCCGAGAAAGCGCACGCGCACGCTGATGCCACCGAGGTCGATGGCTTGGTTGTCGCTCGTCATAGCCGTCGTCGGCATCACCACCGCCGGTCGGTTGGCCGCAGCGGCCGCAGCCGAATCCTTCTTGAGTTGCGCGAGCGAGTTGGCGTGCACGACGAACTGAATGTCCTTCGGCAGTGCGCTGTTGCCAGCCGTATGGTCGCCGTGGTCAGAGCCGACCACGTACCACTTCACCGGCAGCGGTGAGATCGTCTTGACCTTGTCGAGCATGGTCTGCGTAGCCTGCACACTGCCTTGCCCATCGGCGACGAGTACGCCGTTGCGCCCGATGACGATGAGGCTGACGGTAGTGAAACCCGGCTGACGGATCTCCTCGTAGCCGTACACTTTGTCGCTCAGCTTTACCAAGCGGGGGAACTCGCTGAGGGCAATGCCACGCGCCGCAGGGTCGGCGGTGCGGACGGGGGACTGTGCCTGCAGCGAGGTCGCGGCGGCGATGAGAACAAGAAGGGAGGCGAGGCGCATGGGGGGCGGTGAACGGCTAGGGGCGCGGTGAACGGCTAGGGGCGCTAAGAATCAACTGCGCTAAAAGTCAACGGCGCGAAGAATCAACGGCGCTAAGAATCAACGGCGGGAACTGCGGAACGGCGAGCAGCGCGGGGACACCCAGACTACGCTGGCGGCCCCCGCGCTGTTGATGCGCCCCTCTGCGCTTCTGATTCTTGGCGCCGTTGACTCTTCGCGCCCCTGACTTTTAGCGCTCTTCACTCTTAGCGCCGTTCGCTGTTCAAAAGCCGCCCAAGCATCTCCACAAACTCGGAGCGATAGCCGCCGTCGTCTTCTCCGCGCGCCGCTGTCGCCATGTCGAGGGACGAGCGCAGGGTCGCCGTGCCTTTGTGCTCGGAGTTGCGCAGCACCATGCCGAACGCGGCCACTGATGCGGCGAAGCGGAAGTCGTTGGAGGCACTGCCATTGCGGCCATCGATCACGGGCTGCGTGACTTGCTTGCTGGTGTTCTCGCCCGGTGTCTTGTAGCGCATGCGGACAAACATCAGTTCGTTCTTCGCCGCGTTGCTGCGTGGTGCCTCGGTGGCGGGCACTTGGTATCGCAGCGAATCCTGTTCACGCAGGGTTATGGTGCCGGTCACGCCGGTCGGCACCACTTCGAAGAGTGCGGTGACCGAGTGTCCCGCGCCCATGTCGCCGGCGTCCTTCTTGTCGTCGGTGAAATCTTCCGTGGCGAGCACGCGGTCCTCGTAGCCGATCAAGCGATATGCACTGACCGCCGCCGGATTGAATTCCACCTGCAGCTTCACGTCGTTCGCGACAGTGACCAGCGTGGCGCCCATCTCTTTCACCAATACCTTGCGTGCTTCGGCGATGTCGTCCACGTACGCGTAGTTGCCGTTACCGCGCTTGGCGAGCTTCTCCATTTTCGCGTCCTGGTAGTTGCCCTGACCGAAGCCGAGTATGGTGAGGTACGTGCCCTCGGTCCGCTTGCTTTCGATCAGACGCTCCATGTCGCCATCGCTGCTGACGCCCACGTTGAAGTCACCGTCGGTGGCCAAGATCACGCGGTTGTTGCCGTTGGGCTTGAAGTGTTCGCGGGCCGTGCGATAGGCCAGTTCAATGCCGGCGCCACCGGCGGTGGAACCACCAGCTTCGAGTCGATCAATCGCGGCGGAAATCGTCGCCTTCTCTTCGCCGCTGGTACTCGGGAGCACGAGTCCGGCCGCGCCGGCGTACACCACCAGCGCCACGTAATCCTGCGGTCGCAGCTGATCCACCAACAAGCGCAGCGACGACTTCACCAACGGCAGCTTGTTCCACTGGTTCATAGAGCCCGACACGTCGATCAGGAACACCAGGTTGCTGGGCGGCAGCGCGGCCGTCTCGATGCGACGCGCCTGGAGGGCGACGCGCACGAGGCGATGCTTCGGTTGCCACGGTGCGGCCATCGTCTCGGTGGTGATCGATACCGGTGCGTCACCGCGCGGCGACGGCAGATCGTACGGGAAGTAGTTGATCAGCTCCTCGATCCGTACCGCGTCGGGCGGCGGCGTCTGCCCCTGTGAAATGAAGCGGCGCACGTTGCTATATGAGGCGCGATCGACGTCGACGGAGAATGTGGAACGTGGATGCACCGACACCGCGAGGAACGGATTGTCGTCGATCTTGTCGTACTGTTCGCGATTGCCACCGCCGTCGCGCCGCGGGTAGTCACGCGGACGGACGGTCGACGGTGACACGGGAGCAGCCACGCCGCGTGCGATGCCGCCGGCGACGCCACGTCCGCTGAAGTCCTGCACGGCGGGCGCGCTGGCGGCGGCCGCCATGACGTTCTGCCGAGCCGTCGCACGCTTCTCGCGACGCGCATCCTGCTCCGAGACGACGACTTGGTTCAGCGCCATCACCGCCGTCGACATCATCTGGTCCATCGCGATCGTATCGCCCGATACCGCGCGGATGACGGTCGCCGCGTTGTAGCCTATCCGACGATACATGACCCGAATCGAGCTGCTCGGCGTGACGCCGGCGATCTGCAGCGAATACGCACCGCTGAGCGAGGTCGTGGTGGTGCGAGCTGGTACGGTACTCGCGACGACGCTCGCCTGAATTTGCACACCCTCGATCGGACGTTGTGTGCTCCCGTCGCGAACGATGCCGCGAACCGTCACGATCCCGGGAACCGGCGCCACGGCTGACGTCATCGAGGATGCCATCGCCGCCATGCTGCGACCACCCACCAACGGCTCCGGCGCCACGACCACCTCGGCCGCCTTCTCCGCTGATGCCACGCTCTCGCGCTTCGCAGCCACGTCGGCCTGCGGTGGCGCCGCCTGTGCTTTGGCCGCGGGTGACGATGCCGCGAGTGTCGCGGCCACAGGGGCCGTAGGCACGGGAGAGGCTGCCGCTGCCGCCGGTGCCGCGGCCACCACCATCGACTCCGCCACTGTCGGCGCGCCGGTAGACTCAGGGGCAGGCTCCACCACGGGCGCCCGCGACATCACCCACGTCGTACCGCCCGCCATCAACGCCAACACCGCCGCCACCCGAAACGCCGGCCGCGTGAACCACGCCTGCGCGGCCCTCTGTTCTGCGCGCGTGCGTACATCAGCCCGCGCCACGATCGCGGCTGCTACCTTCGCGGTATCCGCCGGCGACACCACACCAATCGGTGCGTCGTCGAGCGCACCCAGAATGCGTGACGCTGCCGCCGTGTATCCGCGCAGCGTCGCGACGTCGCCCTGGCACACCGCGCAGCCATCCACATGCGCCTGTACCTGCGCGGCAATCGCCACGTCGAACGCATCGTCCGCCCACGTCTGCAGCGATCCTTCGTCGGGGTGTCCCGCGTCGGTCCAGACGATCGCCAGTGTGTCGTGTGACGATCCACCGTCGGGCGTCAGTCCGCTGTCCGTCCTCTCGTTATGCGACATCGACTCCTCCCTGTGCGTCGCGCTCGCGAACGAGCGACTCGTAGATGTCCACCAGGCGGCGTCGGGCGCGCGAGAGCGTCGTGCCCACGGATCCCACCGACAGGCCAAGCGTGGCGGCAATTTCGTGATAGTCGAGTCCTTCTTCGCGCAGCAGCAACGCCGCGCGGTCTTTCTCGCCGAGGGCATCGATGGCCGATCGTGCGAACGCCTGCTCGCGCAGCTGATCCTGCTGCTGCTCGCGCGTGATCGATTCGTGCTCGATCGTCAGCGTCTGCGATTCGTCGGCCCGCAATGCTTCGAGATGGCGACGGCGTCGTACGTCACGCCGCCCTTCGTCGCGGACCAGGTTCGTGGCCACGGAAAAGAGCCACGAGCGTTCATTCGTGAGCGGCAAATGCCGCATGGCGCGGAGAAAGGTCTCCTGCGCGAGTTCGTCGGCGAGATCACGATCGCCCAGTCGTCGCGCGAGGTAGCGCACGATCGGCTGGTGATAGTCGCGGAACAGTCGGTCGATGTCGTCCATCGCCTCGGGAGCTGGGGGTTCACGAGTTGGACGCCGGTGCGGCAAAAACTTGCACACGCCCGGTCAGGAGCCGGACCGACCCGGTGCTAGTTCCGCTGCTAGCCCCGCTTCTGCTCCAGTCGCGCGATGCGCTCCCTCACGTCCTGTACCACCGGCTGCAGCGTGGGGTCCGCGTCCTTCCACAGTTCCACGAAGTCGCGATAGCGGCGGACGGCCTGCGCCACGTTGCCGCGCTCCTCGTACAGCTCACCCAGTCGCTTCAGGGCGCGGGCGCGCTCGAACACGTCTTCCCCCCAGCGATTCTCCGGGTCGTGACTCGCCAGCATACGCTCGTAGATCGCCACCACGGAATCGCGCTGGCCGAGCGCGTCGTAAGAGCGGGCCAACGCGCCGGAGCCGCAGATGACGCAAAACATCTCGGCGCCGACCAAGCGGCGGAACGCCCGCACGGCATCGGCTGGCCGACCTTCCGCCAGCGCGATCTCGCCGCTGATCCAGAGACGCCAGGTGGTATCACGCGGCAGCAACGGCTCCGCCGAGGCCAGCAACCGTCGCGCCTGCGCCACGTTGCCCGCTCGCGCATGCGCAAACGCCCGATACAACGTCTTCTGGTCCTCCAGCGGCGTCTTTGAACGCGCAATCGCGGCATCCAGCTTGGCCAGACGCGTCCGAGCACCCACGCTGTCGTCGAGCGCCACGATGCGCGCTTCGGCGATGTTGGCCTCTCCCTCGAACAGCGCGGACGGATCGACCTTCGCGGCCATCGCCTCGAGCAACCCGGTGATGTCCCGCTCCGCCGCGCTGAGTTGCCCGCGCATCAACTGCAGCCGGAACCGCTGTGAACTCACAGGTCCTGCAATGTCGATGTCGGGCTTGGTGGTGAGAATACTGTCGAGCCGTTTCGCCACCGACGTGTACTCGCCCGCTGACACCGCGCGGTCATTCGCCACCACGATCGGTGTGCGTGGCGAGGGCACGCTCGACATCGTGCGCCGGAGCGAATCCACCAGGGCCGCATCGCCACGCGCGAGCGCGGCGTCGTACAACATTTCCCACGGTGCGACGGCGCCCGGACGGCTGGCGATCGCGGCGCGCAGCAGTGGCTCCGCCTCGGCGTAACGCCCGCGTCCGATCATCAACCGGCCCAGGTTGTTCAGCGCCGCATAGTTCGTGGGTTCGATCGCCAGCAGCGCCTTGTGCGCCGCCATCTCCTCCGTGAATTCCCCACGCGACGAGTGATAGCGCGACTCGATCTTGAGCCGTTCGACCGGGGGCAGTTTGCTGCGCAAGTTGAACGCCCGGAGCACGGCGCGATCACGATCGGCGCGCCGCACGCCCATGTTGCTAAGCGTCGTCGAGAGTCCGCTCCACGCACTGGCAAAGGTACTGTCGATCTGCAGCGCCTTCTCGTATTGCTGCGAGCCGAGAAACTGTTCGCCGTTACGCATGTACTCCGTGGCCGCCGAGTAGGCCACCAGCGCCTCGATCGACGACGTCGTCACCGACGGCAGCGCGGGGCTGGCCTTCAACGACGCCACCGACTCACCGGCCTGCTCACGCAGCGCCTTCGACAACCGGTCGATCGCGTCGAGCAGTTCCGACGACGACTTCGCGGTTTCCCGCAGCGCGGCCACTTCGCTGCCATCGGCCACACTCACCAGTCGTGCGGTCAACGCGTACCCGGAACCCAGCGGCCGCAGCGCGCCGGTCACGAAGGCCTTCGCACCGGTGCGTCTGCCCAAGTCGCGCGCCAGACTGTCGGTCAGCTCGGCATCCGCGGCCACGCGCATCGTCTGCAGCGTGCTCGCCACCAGCTGCGGCTCGGCCACGCGTAGCTTCGGCGACTGCTGTAAGTCGATGCGCAGCGCTTCGGTCACGGCGCGCGAGTAGGACGAATCCTTCGCCTCGTGCGCGAACGACGCGACGACGAGGAGATCGCGCTCCACCGGAACGCCGGCCGAGCCAGTGGAACCACCTTTGATCAACAGCCACGTGGCCGCACCCGCCGCCGCCAGGGCTACGCCGAGGAACGCGAGGCCACGGCCACGCGACGTCGGGCGCGCACCCGGTGCGGCACCTGCGCCAGTGGTTTGCGAGGCAGGCGTCGTGACACCACCGGCCGTGTCGATCGCGTCCAGCGCTTCCAGCACCGCGTCCGCCGAGGCCGGGCGATCACTCACCTCTTTCGCCAGACACCGCATGAGCAGCGCATCGATCGTCGGCGGCAAGTCCGCGCGCAGTGTTCGAGGCGAGGCCGGCATGGTCTGCACCTGCGACGCGAGTGCGCGCGCCGGCGTCATCCCGCCGAACGGAGAATTCCCCGTGAGCATCTCGTACGCTACAAGCGCGGTGGAGTACACGTCCGCTCGCGGATCGATCTCCGTCATGCCCGCCGCCTGCTCAGGCGCCATGTACGCCGGCGTGCCCACCACGAAGCCGATGCCGGTGAGTGCGGCCGATCCACCATCGGTACTGGTGGCCGATGCCACGGCTTTTGCGATACCGAAGTCGGTCACGACGGCATGACGACCACTCAGCAACACGTTGTCTGGCTTGATGTCGCGGTGCACCACGCCGGCCTTGTGGGCGTACGACAGCGCGTCGAGCATGTCACGCCACACGGTCACGGCTTCGCGCACGCTCATGGGGCCCGCGCTCATCCGACCGCGCAGTGTATCGCCGTCGACATACGGCATCGAGTACCACAGTGTGTCCGCATCTTCGCCGGTAGCAAGCACCGGCACGATATGTGGGTGCTGCAACCGCGCGACGAACTGCACTTCACGACGGAACCGGTCGGTGTTCACCGTCGCTGCCATATCCGGCGGCAGCACTTTCAACACGACGCGCCGGCCGAGCGCGAGCTCCTCCGCCACGAACACGCGACTCATGCCACCGCCTCCGAGCTCCCGCTCGATACGATAGCGGTCGCCCAGCTGGGCCCGGAGGTCGACTAGCAAATCGCTCATGGCCATAAAATAACGCCCGAACGACCGCGCCACGCGCTCAGGCTACGCGCCCTTGTTACGCGCCCTTGGCCCGGTAGCGCTCCAACCATGCCGTTGACCAGCTCTCGAACCGCTCGTCCCTGATCGCGGCACGGATCTGCTCCATCAGCCGCAACAGAAACGTCAGGTTGTGCAGCGCGAGCAGGCGCTGTCCCAACGGCTCTTCGTTGGCGTGCAGGTGCCGCAGATAGGCGCGATCGTAGTCGGTGCAGGCCGGGCAGGGGCATGCATCGGTGAGCGGCCGGCGGTCGGTGCGATGGCTGCTCTTTCGGATCGAGACTTTGCCGTCTTCGGTGAACACGGTGCCGTGCCGCCCCATCTTCGTTGGGGCCACGCAGTCGAACAGGTCCATGCCACGCCGCACGGCTTCGATCAGGTCGTCGGGGAAGCCGACGCCCATGAGGTAGCGCGGCTTGTCGCGCGGCAGCAGCGGCGCGCACGTATCGAACGTGGCGTACATGAGCGGCTTGGCTTCGCCCACGGACAATCCGCCCATGGCGATGCCGGCCCAGTCGCCCGTTTGCAGAATGCCGTTGATGGACGCCGTGCGCAGGTCGTCGCTGGTGCCGCCTTGAATGATCGGGAACAGCGCCTGTGGTGGCGCCATGCGCTCCTGTTCCGCGTCGCCGCCGTACATCGCCGGCGCGCCGTCAGGTACGGCGAACGGTGTGGCGGGCTCGCGCCCTTCGCGCTCGAGGCGGTCAAACTCGATCCGACAGCGCTCGAGCCAGCGCAGGCTGCGCTCCATCGCCGCCCGCGACGCCTCATGCTCGGCGCCACCTTCGATCAATTCGTCGAGCTGCATGATCACATCGGCGCCAAGATTGCGCTCGATCTGCATCACGCGCTCCGGCGTGTAATTGTGGCGCGAGCCGTCGACGATGCTCTTGAACGTTACGCCCTCTTCACGCACCTGCCGGAACTTGGCCAGCGAGAACACCTGATAGCCGCCGGAATCAGTGAGCATCGGGCCGCTGAAGCGCGAGAATGCGTGTAGTCCCCCCAGCGCGCGCACCATGCGGTCGCCCGGGTTGAGATACAGGTGGTACGCATTGGCGAGGAGCATCTGCGTCCCCATCGCGCGCATCTCGCGCATGTCGATGCCGCGCACGGCGGCGCGGGTTCCGACCGGCATGAACTCGGGCGTCTGTACCACGCCGTGCGGTGTCGTGAACCAGCCCAGCCGTGCCCCTTCGCGATCGTGCGACGCGCGGAACGAGAACTCCGGTGAACTCGTGATGCTCACGAGGCCTCGCCGGACACGGATCGTCGCGTCGCCACCTGCTCACGCGCGCGCTCGTGTGTCTCCGCATCCAGAACGCCGCGCAGCGCGGCAAGCACCGGATGATCCCGCGTGTACGCCGCGCCGTACCCGATGTTGAACAGAAAGTCGAAGTCCGCCGGCATCACACCCTGATTGTGCTGCAGGATCGTCTCGAGCTTGTCGAGGCCCTTGGCCAGTTTGGCTTCGGGGCTCGCCGCCGCTTCGTACTCATCCCACAGCGCCACGAGATCCGCCCGCACGGCGTCCGGCAATGGCTGCACCAGTTGCACCAGGTCCGCGCGCTCCTGCTCGGCCTTGTTCGGCAGCGACGCCTGCAGCGCGGCCGAGATGTCGCCACTGATCGCCTCGCCAAGATCATGCACGAGGCACATGCGCAGCAGCTTGCCCACGTCGATGCCCGGGAAGTGCTGTGCCAGCACCAACGCCATGAGGCAGAGCCGCCACGTGTGCGCGGCCACCGTTTCCTGTTGGCCGTTCGATGTCCACGACGTCCGCGTCATGTACTTCAGCGACTCGGCCGCTCGCAGAAACGCGAGCGTGCCCTGCAAATCGGCGCCCAGTGGCGACGCGGGAGCTTCACTCATGACGGCTTGGTTGACGACGAATCAGGAGGCGCGATGGGCGTGTGCTTGGTGAACTTCGACACCGCGTCGGCCCCACCGTGACGCACGAGCCACGCGAACAGCAATGTGCGCGAGAGACGCCCGGCGGCGAGTGCCAGCAGGAACTCCAAAAACGGTACACCGGCCGCGCCTGACGCGATGCTCGTGAGCTTGGTCGACAGCGGGGACATCGTACTGGCAAAGATCGCCCAGCCACCGTATTGCGCGATGGTGCCGCGGTACTCGGTGATCGACTCGGGGGTGAGCGCGAAGTAGCGCGACACCGGTCCCTCGAGCCACGACAGCGCCTCGGCACCGGCGAAGTACAGCGCGATGCTGCCGATCAACGTGCCGGCGGTGGCGATCAGGGCGTAGCGATAGGCGCGTTCCGGACGCGCGAGTGCCAACGGGAGGAAGAACAGGTCCGCGAAACCGGGGAAGACGCAGCCCTGCAGCAGTCCCCATCCGAATACCACGCTGTTCGACCATCCCGCATCAGCCCAGTGCTCGAGGCGCGCGTGCGTGCGCGCCAGCCAGGTCGACTCGCGTGACATAACGGGAATGATAACAGCGCAGACCGCGGGGTCGGCACGCATATTCCGCGCATGCGAATTCGCGCTCTCGTGTGGCCGCTGCTGACCGCCCTGCCGTTGCTCTCGGCCTGTCGCACCCTCGTGCCGGGCCGCGCGGCGCGGTTCCCCTTCGTGGTGTCGCCTCGTGTCGCCGACACCATCGACACCGAGGTGCTCTCCCACGCGGTGCGACTGCATCGCCTGGTGAACGTGAAGGCACCGTGGCGGGCGTGGGTGCTCGACGTGAACATGTCGGCCTGCGCCAGCGTGCAGGCGCTCAAGGGCGAGGCCACGGCCGTAGGGCGGAACACCACCAGCGTGCTGCTGTCGCGCCTGCCAGCCGCCTCGCACCCCATCGCGGCGGTGAACGCCGATTTCTTCCTGTTCGCGCCGCCGGGAGTGCTCACTAATGCGCACATCGAGCGCGGCACGGTGATCGCCGGCCCCGGCCCGAACGTGCTGCTGGGGTACGACGCGCAGCGCGGACTGTTCATCGATTCCGTGCGCGTGAGCGGTGCGGTCATGAGTGCACACGGCACGGTTGAACTCCAAACCTGGAATCGCCCTGCCGCCAATCGCGCGGGCTTGGTCGACGCGCATTGGGGCGTGCCGCTCGACACGCTGGTGCGCACGCGCGCGATGCGGCTCGACCCCATCGTGCCGGTGCGACAGGATACGAGCGCCGGCCGCTACATCGTGCGGGCCGCGCGAGCGAGCGACACGCTGGTGTTTGGCGACACGCTCGTGCTGATCGTACCGCCGGCCATGCGTGCGCGGGCGGTGGCCGGTGATACGGTCACCGTGCAGCGACGGCTCACGCCTTTTTGGCCGCGTGAATCCGTGGGTGGTCGCGGCGTGCTGCTCATCGACAGCGTGGTGGGCGCCGACGTAGATCGTGAAGGGAACGCGGGCTTTCAAGGGCTCAACCCACGCACGGCGGCCGGCATCGCGCGGGTGGGCAACTCGCAGCGCTTGCTGCTGGCCGTCATCGACGGACGTCAGCCCGGCTACAGCGTGGGGATGACGCTGCGGCAAACGGCCGAGCTGTTGCAGTCACTTGGTGCGCAGCGCGCGATCAATCTCGACGGCGGCGGGTCGTCAGCCATGGTTGTACGTGATAACGCCACGGGTGCGCTGCGTGTGCGCAACAAACCGTCCGATCCAACCGGCGAACGGCCGGTGGGGAACGCGCTGGCGGTGCTCGGCGTCTGCGCGGATCGATAGTCTGTAGGTTCACGCGAAGCTCGCGAAGAACGCGAAGGCACGCGAAGAACAGCAACAAGAAAAATTAGACAGCGTGGGCGACGGTCCCGCTTGGTCGCACCGCTGTTCTTCGCGCCCCTTCGCGGCCTTCGCGAGCTTCGCGTGAACCAGCAGACCGTCCGCCCAGTACGAACCGTCCGTACGCACACAACGCGGACGAAGCCGCCTACAGCGTGTCGAGCCCCTCTTTCCCGATCACCGGATTCCACGGCAACAGTTCATACTGCGCCAGCGCCAGGCGCGTGAATGGATCACCATTGCGGATGCGATCGAGTGCGGCCGGACCGTCGGCGTCGGGCACCCTCAGCAGCAATCCGCCGCCGACGCGGGGATCGAACGGTCCTGACGCGAGCAACAGCCCCTGCGTCTTGAGTTCCTTCAGGTAGGCCCGGTGCTCCTCGACATACGGAGCGATCTCTTCGAACGGGCGACGGTAGCGGATGATCGCGAGTGCGTACATAACGCGGAATGGAACGCCGTGCCTTTGCTGCGTCAACTGTTTCAGCGCTGCAGGATGAGTCGTGTTAGCGCTTGGTCCAGAGCACCAGCGCGCCGCAGGACGACGACCCAAGCCGGTTGAACTCCACCGGCAATTGCGCCGGCGTGTAGATCTCCGCCGCGACAATCGGGGGACCATCCCAGTTCGACACGTCGAACAACGGCCGATCGGGCTGGGTGTCGTAACGCAACACGCCATCGACCATCACCCGGACGTAGCAATTCGCCCGCGCGCCGCGCATCCGGTCGCTCCGGTCACCGCTGGGCAGTCCCCGGAACGAATTGCGTCCACGATTCCCGGTCGCCATGGCCAAGCTGCCCCCGTAGCCGATCAATCGCACCCCGGGCACGCGCTGGGCCACGCGTTGCGCCCAGTTCCGCGGATCCCCACCCGCCCACAACTCGGTGGAGTCCATGAACCGTCCGATCCCCATGCGGCGGCGGCTCTCGAAGTCACGCAGCCAGCGGGCCGTCGGGGAGGCGTCGGCACGTACGGCGACCTTCTCCAACTCCGTGGTATTCGGGCGCAACAAAATTTCGAGGCCGTCCAACCCGACGGCGGGAATGTCCAGGCTCACACTGAGCGACTGGTAGCCGACAGCCCGGATCTGCAACTGGCGACGCCCGATCGGCACGCTGCGGAGCACGAAGACACCTGCCGAGTCGGAGCGCGTGACGCGCTCGGTTCCCCCGATCACGATCTCCGCGCCGGCGATTGGCCGCTCGAGCGAATCGACGAGCACAACGCCGGAGATCGACGTCGTCTGCGCCGATGCCTCGCGGGTGCGGAGTGACAGCGTCACACCGAGCACAAGACCGAGCAACCCGATTCGAGACCAATCCAAGATGTCAAAGCGCATACCAGAAAAACTACTGCTAGATCTACCGCTTCGCCGTCAGCGCCTCGCGCAGTGCCTGCCACGGCAACATGGCGCACCCGTGACGCCCCGGAAACGGCGCCACGCCACGCAGCGGCGTGAGGGCGTCGGGCAACGGCTCGGGAGCGGCGTCCGCGCCGCTGGCGCCGCCAAGGTCAGGATGCAGCATGCGATCGACCGCGTCGGCCAGGGCCAGCGCCTCGCTCACGGAGAGCCCTCGCACCGCGTCGGTCATCATCGACGCCGATGCCGTGGCGATCGAGCAGCTGCGGCCGGTGAAGGCCACATCGCGCACCGCGTCGGATTCGAGCGAAACCATGACCGTGATGTCGTCACCGCACACCGGATTCTTGCGCGCGCCGACGGCGGTGGGCGATTCGATCACCCGCCGATTGTGTGGCGCGCGATGGTGCGCGAGCAGCGCGTCCTGGTACATGGCCGCAATGCTGGCGGTGAACGGAGCAGCGGTGCTCATCGGCGTTGCGCCTTCACTCGACCGTCGCGAAGAGCTGCTGCGCGGCGGTGAGGGCGCCTACGAGCGCCTCCACGTCACTGCCGTCGCTGTACACGTAGAAGCTGGCCCGCGCCGTGGCACTGACGCCGAGCCGCCGCATCAGCGGCTGTGCACAGTGGTGTCCGGCCCGGATGCACACGCCATGCTGATCGAGAATCGTGGCCAGGTCGTGCGGATGCACGTCGGCCAGCGAGAAACTGAGCACCCCGCTGCGCTGCGCCGCCGGCGGGCCGTACACGGTGACGCCCGGCAGGGCTCGCACACGGGCCTCAGCGGCCTCCAGCAGCGCGATCTCGTGGGCGCGCACCTTGGCCATGCCCAGACCGTCCAAATAGCGCACAGCGGCCGCCAGGGCCACCGCGTCGGCGGCGTTGGGGGTGCCAGCCTCGAACTTGTGCGGCAGCACATTCCACGTGCTGTCGGCGTCGCGGACCCACTCGATCATATCGCCACCGAACTGATACGGCGGCATGGCCTCCAGCAGCTTGCGACGCCCCACCAACACGCCGATACCCATCGGGCCGAGCAGCTTGTGGCCGCTGAACGCGTAGAAGTCGATATCGAGCGCATCGAAGTTGACGGCCAGGTGCGGCACGGCCTGCGCGCCGTCCACCACAATCACTGCCGCCGACCGCGAGCGCACGATGCGCACCACATCCTGCAGCGGCGTGATCGACCCCACCGCGTTCGACACGTGGGTGATCGCCACGATCTTGGTGCGCGCCCCGACGACATCGCGCAGCATGTCGAGATCGATCGTCTGCGTGGCGGTGAGCTCCACGATGCGCAGCGTGGAGCCGGTGCGCAGCGCGAGCTGCTGCCAGGGCACGAAGTTGGCGTGGTGCTCGATTGCCGACACCACGATCTCGTCGCCTGGCCCCACATGGGCGCCGCCCCAGCTCGATGCCACCAGATTCATCGATTCGGTGGTGCCGCGCGTGAAGATCAGACAGTCGGCGTCGGCTACGCCCACGAATCGCGCGATCGTCGCACGGGCATCGTGGTAGGCATCGGTGGCCAGCGCCGATAGCGCGTACGCGCCGCGGTGCGGATTGGCGTTCGACGTTTCGTAGAAGTGGCGCAGCGCATCGAGCATCGCCGCCGGCTTCTGCGACGTGGCCGCCGAGTCGAGGTAGTGTAAGGCCGGGTTGGCGGCGAGCAACGGAAAATCAGCGCGGGGCGCCAGAGACGCGATCGACATAAAACCTCTCGAATACGAACGGGCCACCAGCCTGCCACGCACGACGACCTACGTGCGACGCGGCCCGACAAAGACATCACCATCGGCGACCTGCACGGGATACGTGCCGAGATCGTCGGTGGATGGACCGGAGAGCACCGCGCCGGTGCGCACATCGAAGCGCGCGCCATGCCACGGACACTCGAGCACACACGGCTCCACCAGATCACCACCGGAGATCGCGAAGTCCCGATGCGGACAGCGATCGTCCACCGCGTGCACGGTGTCCCCGTCGCGCACCAGACACACCCGCCGGCCGTCAGTCATCACCACACCCAGCGGAAGTCCTGCCTCGATCTCCCGCCACGCCGCCGCACGAACAAACCCGTCGGGCACGCTCACGCGTCGGTACTGAGCGACGACACCGCATCAGTCGGCCCGTCGTCCAGCGCCGCCTTGAGCGTATGCCACGCCAGCGAGGCACACTTCACCCGCACCGGAAAGCGCGACACCCCCGAAAAGACCACGAGCTGTCCCAGATCCTTCCCGCCGCCGGCATCCTGCCCGAGCACCAACGCGTGGAAACGCGCGAACAGCGTCTCCGCCTCCTCTCGCGTCTTGCCCTTCACCGCCGCCGTCATCAGCGAGGCCGACGCCTTCGAAATCGCGCAGCCGTGGCCCGTGAACTTCACCTCGGTGATCACGTCGCCGTCCACATGCAACGCCACATGGACTTCATCACCGCACAACGGATTCTTGCCGTCCGCCGCGCGGTTCGAACCCTCGAGCACACCGAAATTCCGCGGCTTGCGATTGTGGTCGAGAATGACCGATTGATAAAGTTCTTGTAGGTCTGACAACGAAGTAGGGAGTAGGGAGTCGGGGGTATGGGGAAAGCGCATGGAGTACTCCGTACCCCCTACCCCGTACCCCGTACTTCGCAGTTAATGGTGCACAGCACCAGTAAACCGCACCATCGTCAGCTGCTCCAGCGCTTCCTTCACCGCGTCGTTCTCGATCGTCTCGAGCACATCGGCCGCAAAGGCGTACATGAGCAACTGACGCGCGAGCAGCTGGCCTACGCCACGGCTTTTCAGGTAGAACAGCGACGTTTCGTCGATGCGTCCTACCGTGGCGCCGTGCGTGCACTTCACATCATCCGCGAAGATCTCGAGCTGCGGCTTGGTGTCGATCTGCGCGTCCTTCGACAGCAGTAGCGTGTTGTTGGTCTGCTTACCGTCGGTCTTCTGCGCTTCGGGATGCACGTAGACCTTCCCGTTGAACACGCCGTGCGACGCGTCGTCGAGCAGACCCTTGTACGCCTCGCGGCTGAAGCAGTTCGGCGCCACGTGCTCCACGCGCGTCTGGTGGTCACCGTGTTGCGCGCCGCCCAGCATATACAAGCCGTTCAGCGTCGTGCCGCAGCCTTCGCCGGCCAGCACGGTGAACACATTGCTGCGCGAGAGCGCCGCGCCCGTCTGGAACGTGAAGGCCATAAAGTGGCTATCGCGACCCTGACGCGCTTCCACGGTGCCCACATGAAACGCCGTGGGCGACTCCCGCTGAATGCGCAGCAGCTGCAGGGTGGCGCCGTCGTCCACCGATACTTCGACCACGGAATTCGTGAAGTACGACACGTCGGCCAGCGACACGTAACTCTCGATCACCGAGGCCTTCGCGTGACGCTCTGCCACCAACAGATGACGGGTGTTGCTCATCACGCCGGCGCCATTGGCGTCGGTCACGTGCAGGATGTGCACCGGCACGTCGGTCACCATCTCCTTCGCCACATGAATCAGCACGCCCTCGCCGGCGAACGCGGCGTTGAGCGCGCTGAAGCCATCGCGGTCGGCCGGAGCCGCCACGCCGAGGTGGCGCGCCAGCAACTCCGGCTCCTGCTGCGCGGCGGACGCCAGCGTCATCACCCGCACGCCGTCAGGCAGGGCGTTGATGTGTGAAAGCGCCGGCGCGTAGCGGCCGTTCAGGAACACGATCAATGGCCACGTGCCACCGAACGTGTACGGCTCGAGCGCCGTGGCGTCGAGCGTGCCCACGGCACGATCCTGCGCGGCGACGAACGGCGTGTTGGCGATCGCCGATACACTCGTGTACTTCCAGTCTTCACTGCGCGTGGTCGGGAAGCCAAGGCGCGCGAACGCCTCGGCGCCGGCGGCGCGCAACGTGGTGAGCGGGGCAGGGGCGCTTTCGACAGACGCCGCGGCGAACGCGCTGGCCTGCGCCTGCAAGGTCTGCGTGGCGCTCACCGGAGAGCTCACAGAAGCGCTCACGCCGCCTCCAACACCCAGTCGTATCCGCGGGCTTCGAGCTCCAGCGCCAGCGACTTGTCGCCCGACTTCACGATGCGGCCACCGGCCAGCACATGCACGTAGTCGGGCACGATGTAGTTGAGCAGACGCTGGTAGTGCGTGACCACGATCGCCGCATTGTCCGGACGCTTGAGCGCGTTCACGCCGTTCGCCACGATGCGCAGGGCATCGATGTCGAGACCGGAATCGGTTTCATCGAGGATCGACAGCATCGGCTGCAGCACGGCCATCTGCAGGATCTCGTTGCGCTTCTTCTCACCACCAGAGAAGCCCACGTTCACCGAGCGGCTCATCATGCTCACATCCATGTCCACCAGCTTGAGCTTCTCCTCGACGACGTCGAGGAACTCCATGGGATCGACTTCCTCGAGGCCCTTCGACTTGCGGATCTCGTTATAGGCGGCACGCAGGAAATACGCGTTGGTCACGCCCGGGATCTCGATCGGATACTGGAAGGCCAGGAACACACCGTGCTGCGCGCGCACTTCCGGTGCCAGCTCCAGCAGGTCCACACCGTTGTACGTCACCGAGCCGCCGGTCACTTCGTACGACGGATGGCCGGCCAGCACCTGCGCCAGCGTGCTCTTGCCCGAGCCGTTCGGTCCCATCACAGCATGCACTTCACCGGCGTTCACGGTGAGCGAGATACCCTTGAGAATCGGCTTGCCGTCGATGGCGGCGTGGAGATCGTTGATCTGCAACATAGAAAAGCGAAGTAGGGGGTAGGGAGTACGGGTAGGGAGTAGGAACAGCGGAGGGTCGGGGTAGGGAGTACTCCGTACTCCCTACCCCGTACTTCGCAGTTCCTATCCGACCGAACCTTCGAGCGTGATCCCGAGCAGCTGCTGCGCTTCGAGCGCGAACTCCATCGGCAGCTCCTTGAACACTTCCTTGCAGAACCCGCTCACGATCATCGACACGGCCTGTTCGGCGTCGAGCCCGCGCGCCTTGAGGTAGAAGATCTGATCTTCGCCGATCTTGCTCGTGCTGGCTTCGTGCTCGAGAATGGCGCTGTTGTTCCCCACCTCGACGTACGGGAACGTGTGCGCGCCGCAGGCATTGCCTACCAGCATCGAGTCGCACTGCGTGTAATTGCGCGCGCCCTCGGCCTTGGGCAGAATCTGCACCTTGCCGCGGTAGCTGTTCTGGCCCTTCATCGCCGAGATGCCCTTCGACACGATGGTCGACTTCGTGTTGCGGCCGATGTGGATCATCTTCGTGCCCGTGTCGGCCTGCTGCATCTTGCTCGCCACGGCCACCGAGTAGAACTCGCCGACGCTGTTGTCGCCCTGCAGGATCACGCTCGGATACTTCCACGTGATCGCCGAGCCGGTCTCGACCTGCGTCCACGACACCTTCGCATTCGCCATCGCCTTGGCGCGCTTGGTGACGAAATTGTAGATGCCACCCAGGCCATTCTCGTCGCCGGCGTACCAGTTCTGCACCGTGCTGTACTTCACGGTCGCGCCATCGAGCGCGATGATCTCCACGATGGCCGCGTGCAGCTGGTTGGTGTCGCGCTTGGGCGCGGTGCAGCCTTCCAGATAGCTCACGTAGGAGCCTTCGTCAGCAATGATCAGGGTGCGCTCGAACTGACCCGTCTCCGCCGCGTTGATGCGGAAGTACGTGCTGAGATCCATCGGACAGCGCACGCCCTTCGGGATGTAGCAGAAGGAGCCATCGGAGAACACCGCGCTGTTCAGCGCGGCGAAGAAGTTGTCGCTGTAGGGCACGACCGAGCCGAGGTACTTCTGTACCAGCTCCGGATGCTCACGCACGGCTTCGCCGAACGACATGAAGATGATGCCGAACTTGGCCAACTCTTCCTTGTAGGTCGTGCCCACCGACACCGAGTCGATGACGGCATCGACGGCCACGCCATTCATGCGCTTTTGTTCGCTCAGCGAGATACCGAGCTTGTTGTACATGTCCAGCAGCTGCGGATCAACTTCGTCGAGTGACGCCAACGGCTTCACCGACGTCGGCGCCGAGTAGTAGCTCGCGGCCTGATAGTCGATGGGCGGATACGTCACGTTGCCCCAATGCGGCTCGGTCATCGTGAGCCAGCGGCGGAACGCCTTCAGGCGCCAGTCGAGCAGCCACTGGGGCTCGCCCTTCTTCGCCGAAATGAAGCGGACCGTGTCTTCCGACAGACCGGGCGGGAGCGTCTCCGCCTCGAAATCCGTCGTGAAGCCGTACTGGTACTCGCGATTGACCAGCGACTCGATGGTCGAACTCATGCCTGCTCCTGTTTCTCAGCCAAAAGGTGGCTCAACACGCCGTATTCACATCGGCCGCAGCCATCCTTCCGATGCGCACTGCGCACCAGAGGAACGCCCAGCAGCCGCTCCACGAACTTTGCTTCCGCCGCACACGCTTCAGGGAACCGTTCGGCGATTTCACGCACCGCACAATTATGAATGCGCAGCGTGGTCACAGCGGGTTCCCCGTCGGCGCGGTCGACCTGCACCGCCTCTGCCATATAACCTTTGGCCGTCAACAGCTCGGCCACCAACGGCATGCGCTCCTCGAGCGGCAATGCATTCAGCACCGGCCCGGCCTCGTCGGCCAGCCGATTCCACTCCGATTCCAGCACACCAGCCACCGCCGCTGTTCCCTGCTCGGCTCGCAGCGCATCGAGCGCCGTGGCGAGCACCGAGACGTAGCTGCGCGGAAAGAGGGCTTCACCGGCCGGCGTGAGCGAGTACGCGAACACCGGCGCACCGACGCCATGCACCGCGCGCTCGTAGCGCACCAGACCATCCTCTTCGAGCGCCTTGAGGTAGCGACGGAGCCCGTTCGCCGTGAGGCCGAACTGTTGCCCGAGCTCGTGCGCCGACAGCGGCTGCGCCTTCTTCAGCGCCACCAACAACTCGGCACGCACCCCCCGAAAGCCCCCCAGTGCTCCGATCACATCCTGCATGAGGGACAGTATAACTCGGCTTTGATCATTACGTCAACGAATCTGTTGACGAATTGCTGCACCGGTGGTTCCTCCAGGCGTTCTCAACCGGAAATCTCAGCGGACGACGCCTGAGCCACGTATGCTCGCGAGTCGCCGAAAGAAGAAAATTCATCCGCAGCATCGCGCGGACGCGGCGAAACGAGTAGCATATCGATGTTGCGCGATTGCACGCAGCCCCTTCTGAACGCCGTCCCCACCGGAGGCATCGAACGTCGTGCGTCTGACTGTTATCGTTGCCGTTGTGGTGCTGATTATTGGACTGATCGCCCTGATTCGCGCGCAGCGCATCAATCAGGCGTCGATCGAACGCGACGGGCTGTCGCGCTTCCGTGATGCGTTCCGGGGTCGCTATCCCGAGCTGCTCCTCTCGCAGGTGTACGCGTATCTCGCCGAGCGCCATGGCGCCGTGGCGCCGCACTACATCGTGAATCCCAACGACAATCTCGAGCACGAATACGGCCTGATCGATCTTGATCTCGAGGATGCCGTTCTGGTGATCGCCGATCGTGCCGGGGCGCGTCTGCCGCGCGCGAACGAACTCGATGAGCTGAAGGTCAAGGTGCGCTCGGTGGACGATCTTTTACGCTACCTCGAGCCATTCTTCCGCCCGGAAGTGGTCAAGGGGTGAGTGTGGGGCGCGCGCCGGCCCCGTCCCCGACCCGGTTGGCGACTGCGGTGGCGCTGCTGTTGATGATGGCCGCCTGCTCGTCATCGCACACCGCCCGACCGGCCCTCGAGCCATTGCCGGCGGCCGCCCGGTCCCCAGTGGCCGCGTCGGGCCCGATAGGCCCGACGCCATCCCACGTCGGCCCGCTCGATGCGCGGGTCAGCGACGAGGACCTTGCCGCCCTCTGGCAGCGCCAATTGATGGTGCCGGTGGAGGGGATTCCGCGCGGTACGCTCCGGGACAATTTCACGGCCAAGCGCACCGTGGGCATTCACGGGGCGCTCGATATCCTTGCCCCGCGCTATTCCGCCGTCGTGGCCTCCGATGACCTCATCATCGGGCGTCTGTTCTCGGGGCCGGTAGGCGGCATCGTGATCTACGCGTACGACCCGGCGCAGCGATTCGTGTATTACTACGCCCATCTCCAGCGGTACCGGAAAGGGCTCGCGGTGGGCGACCGAGTCGCCAAGGGGTCGGTGATCGGCTACGTTGGAACGACGGGCAATGCACCACCGGATACGCCGCATCTCCATTTTCAGGTGATGAAGCGGGTCGTGGGGCGCGCATGGTGGGACGGTCCCGCCATCAACCCGTTTTCGTTTTTTGCGCTCGATGCCCTGCGTCCATGACGTCGGCTCGCCGGCGCTCGAGGGATTCATGAGCATGAAGGGCAAGGACCGTGCGGCGTTGCGCGCGGAAGCACACCATTTGAGCGTGCAAGTGCATATCGGTCACGCCGGGCTTACGCCGGCGCTGCTCGCCAGTCTCAATGACGTGTTGCGCACGCATGAATTGGTGAAGGTGCAGGTGGCCAAGGCTGGGGATCTCACGGCGAAGGACGCCGCCCGTGACGCGGCGGAACGCGCGCGCGCCGAGGTGATTCAGGTGATCGGCCGGACGTTCACGCTCTATCGCGAGAATCCCGAGCTGAAGCGCGGCGAATTGCCGCCCTGGCGCGGATAAGTTCCCGCGAATTTCGCGCTTGTCGCGCGTGCACGGTCGAGTATCTTCCCTTCTCAATCGCCGCCATTCCTGGTCGCGTCGGACCCGAGACTTCGCTCATGCCCTACGTCATTACTGAAGCCTGTATTTCCGTCAAGGACAAGTCGTGCGTGGACGTCTGCCCCGTGGATTGCATCTACGAGGGAGAGGACCAGCTCTACATCCATCCCGACGAGTGCATCGACTGCGGCGCCTGCGAGCCGGAGTGCCCTGTCACCGCGATCTTCCCTGAGGAAGACGTGCCCGTGCAGCTCAAGAGCTTCATCGGCAAGAACAAGGAAGTCTTCGCCGGACCGACTCCACCGGGACGCCCCACGCGCTAAGGCGTATGCACGATGATTGAAAAGCGGGCCGCGACGTCATGTCGCGGCCCGCTTTTGCCTGTGGCTGCAGGCTGCTTACACCGCCCAGCCGCGGTTCTTGAGCCAGAACAGCCCGCACAACACCACGTACTGCAGCACCGTCGAGCGCTCGCTCCAGATGGCTTCGGCCCAATCATGCTGCCCTTCCGTGCTGCCGCTGGGCGGACGACCGAACCACCGCGGCGTGCGTGCTTTGTAGTCCAGATACTCCTGTCCGAAGATCGATTCCAGCACGCCTTCTTCGTAGCGCACGATCAGCGTGTACTCGATCGCGAAGATCACGATCGCCACCGGAATGAACCAGTTCACGCCCGACACCACCGTGAAGCCGATCCACGCCAGAAAGTTGCCCACGTAGAGCGGGTTCCGGCACCACGCGAATGCGCCGTACGTGACGAGGCGCTGCACATCGCGCGAGCGACGACGCGTGACGGTCCCCGCCGCCGCCACACCCGCGGTGCGCACCAACTCGCCCAGCAGCACCAGCAGCAGGCCGGCGATCCACGTCTGTGCCGACTGTACGCCGGGCACCAGCAGCGGCACCGCCAGAAATGGCACGGGAAGCCAGCCGCGGTTCTTGAACAGCACCTGCCCGATACGGGCAGCGGTTGAACGTTCGGCTTCGGAAACAGGAGCAGTCATCGACGGCGGAAAAGAGCGAAATGAAAGGCGCGGTCGATGAGTCGGTCAGGCCGAATCGGCGAGCGTCGCGAGGAAATCGGAGAACGCATGCGTCGTCGCCGCAGGGCGCTCGACGCAGGGCAGGTGTCCCGCCCCCGCGATGATCTCCATGCGGACGCGCGCCGCAGCGGGAAGGGCTTCGGCGATCGCGCGCGCCTCCTTGATCGGCGTCAGCACGTCGTCTTCTCCCACCACCACGAGTGTGGGAACGGTAATCGTCCCGAGCGTTTCCCGTGAGTCCGGGCGGTCCCGAAGCGCCTGCAGCGCCCCCGTGATCCCCGCCACCGACTGCCGCGCCATCATGACCCGGATCGTGTTCACCACGTCGGGACGCCGCGCCCGTGACTCCTTCCCCAGCATCCCTTGCAACTGCGCGTCGGCGATCGCCCGCGAGCCATCCCGCTTCACGAGCGCGATCAGGTCGTCCCGCTTGCTCCGGGTGTCCTCGTCGTCGGCCCCGGCCTTGGTATCCGAGAAGATCAGCGCCCGGATGCGATCGGGGTGCCGCCGCCACATGGCCATGGCCACGTAGCCGCCCATCGAGAGTCCGCACACCACCGCCGCCTCGATCCCGAGCCAGTCCAGCAGTGCCGCGACATCATCGGCGTACTGGTCCATCGAGAATGGGCCGAACGTGCTCGAATGGCCGAAGCCACGCAGGTCGGGCACGATGCACCGCACGTGCGGCGCCAGCGACATGCGCTGGGCCGTCCACAAGGTGCGATCATGCGGAAAGCCGTGCAGGAAAACCACCGGTAGGCCGTCACCACTGTCGTCAAAGCCAACCTGATATCCGGGGAGCTGGGCGATCATGAGGCCGCCGGGACAGGACCGCTGTCGGCCACGTCCATGACCGTGTCAGGATCCACGTCGGCCCGCGCCATGTCCTCCAATTTGCCCTGCTTCACCATCGCTTTCTCCCGGGCGTTTTCGCGCTCGGCCATCATGCGCAGTGGCACCAGGACCGCGGCCGTCAGCGGCACCGCGACCATGAGCCCCACGAAGCCGAACACCAGCGTCATCAACGATTGCGCCACCAGTGTGATCGCCGGCGGCAAATCCATCTCACCGCGCATGAGATACGGGATGAGCAGATTGTTCTCGAGGAACTGGATCCCCCAGTACGCGATCAGTACCGCCAGCGCCTTCTCCGGCGAGTCCACGAACGCCATCAGCACGGCCGGCACGGCGCTCATCACCGGACCCACCGTGGGGATGAACTCGAACAGGCCGGCGATGAACGCCAGCGCAAATGGGGCCTTCACGCCGAGCAACAGCAGCACGATCATGCTCACGACACCGATCACGACCATCGCGATCATCTGCGTGACAAGCCATTTCCGGAGCACGGTGGCGATTTCCGCGAGCACCAGCCGCACCTGCGCCCGCGAGGTGGCCGGAACCACCGACAGCAGCCACCCGCGATAGACCTCGGGCTCGGCGCCGATGTACATCGCCAGGAACACCAGCAGAACGAACGCCGCTACCGCCGTCAGCGTGTTCGACACGAACGAGAACAGGTAGCGAGACGCACCGCCAAGTTGCTCCGTGATGCGCTTCTTGATTGCCTCGCTGGGTGACGCCGCGATGGAATCGGCCGCCTGGCGCAACACCTGCGCGGCGGTCGGTTTGCGCGTGCTCGTCGCCGGGACGCCCACCGCCACCGGGGGGGCGACCGTGACGCCGCCGGCCGTGGCCGGTGGCGTGGCCGCCGACTTGATCAGCGTGCCGACCAGCCCCGTGCGCTTCGAGTCGATCCAGGTCTGGACCTTGTGAATCGCTTCCGGGAACTCGGTCTGTAGCTGCTTCCCCTGCTCGATCAGCGTTGGCGCCGTCCACGCCAGTACCCCGCCGATGGCGCCAAGCGTACTAAGCACGATCAGCGCCGACGCGATGCCACGCCGGATGCGGAACCGTTCGAGGTAGTCCACCCCTCGGCCGACGGCCAGACCGAACAGCGTGGCCAGAAAGACGAGGAACAGCAGCGAGCTCACGGACCAGGCCAGCTGCAGCCCGAACCAGACGGCCAGCGCCACGACGGAAGCCCGGGCGAGGTCGGCAGTACGCCAGCCTCGCCGCTCAGGGGACAGCGGCTCGGGGAGCAGATCCTGATCGATGGTGGTCATAGCGACGAAACTACTGCGGAAGACACGCCAACGCGGTGGTAGAGGTACCAGTCGGACGCATTCGCCGAATTTTCCCCTCTGTGAAGCGGACCGATGTACCTTTCGGATAGCCATGTCAGCATCCGCACCGCTCTATCTCGATACGGTCGACTCCGTCGATCAGTTCCTCGCGAGTCTCTCGCCGGTCCGAGCCATAGCGCTCGACACCGAGGGCGCGAGTTTTCACCGCTTCGTGGACCGCATCTATTTGCTGCAGATGTCCACGGATCGTCATGAAGCCGTGATCGATCCGCTCCCGATCGGCAAGCCGTCACGCCTGGGCGCGCTGATCGAGGACCCGCAGGTTGAGATCGTGTTGCACGACGCCGATTACGACCTGCGATTGCTGCATCAGGACTATGGGTGGCAGGTGAAGAACCTGTTCGACACGCGCGTGGCCGCGCAGCTCTTGGGGATTCGGGCATTCGGTCTCGCCGCGTTGCTGGAACAGTATTTCGGCCTGAAGCTCGACAAGAAGCATCAGCGCGCCGACTGGAGCATGCGCCCCCTCACGGCGGACATGCTCGATTACGCAGCGCAAGACACACGCCACCTGCTCGGCCTTCGCGACAAGCTGCATCAGCAGCTGGTGGCGAAGGGCCGATGGCACTGGGCGCAGGAAGAATTCATTCGCGCGGAAACCACGCGGTGGGATCCCGATCAAGCCGAAAATAGCTTTCTCCGCATGAAGGGCGCGCGCGATCTCACGCGTCGTGAGCTGGCGCGTCTGCGTGAGCTCGTGAAGTGGCGCGACTCAATCGCCGCCGAATTGGATCGCGCCACCTTCCGCGTGGCCGGCAACGAAACACTGCTCGATCTCGCGCGCCTGGCGCCGACGTCGCGCGATACGTTGTTCGCCGTGAAAGGCTTTCCTCGCGGCATGAATGACGCACGCGCCCAGGAAGCACTGCAGGCCATCGCGCGAGGCAACGACGTGGCCGAGGCTGATCTGCCGCGCTTCCCGAAAGCGGCGCGCTGGGATCGTGAGGCCGACTTCGATGATCGCGTCGCGCGCCTCAAGTCCGTACGTGATGCCGTCGCGACCGATCTCGATCTTGATCCGGGTGTGCTCTGCTCACGCGATCGCATGGAGGCCGTGGCGCGTCGTCGTCCGCGCCATGTCGACGAGCTGCAGGAGCTCCCTGAACTCCGGAAGTGGCAGGCCGAAGTCCTCGGCTCGGGCTTCGTGAAAGCGCTCGCCCCGTTCGCGACCGCGGTCGACTCCCCGTACCGGGCTGAGTAGTCCGCTTCGGCCCGCCGCACTGCGCTGTGGCGCGGTCGCTACGACCGTATCGTGAGTGCACTAGCTGTTCACCGCACGCCACACCCCAGTTTTTGCGAACTCGACCGGAAATCATCGTCGAGCGAATCGCGCAGGTCGATGGAAGTGTCAGTGATAAAATGACTTACCTGGATAATGCGGGCCCGCTCAGGTCGCCTGACACATGTCGAGGCATTCATGTCGTCGCGGCACGCAGAGTGCGCTAGGAGAGGGCAAGACCCGCTCGGGTTTGCCTGATTTCTCCCGCCGCCCCACAGCATGCGACTCGATACGCTTCGCGCTCCACGCGTCCAGGGCTTGTTCGACACCGTCCGTGCCCGCTTCATCGGGATCACGGCGCTGGTTACCGCCGTTGATCTGCTGGCCAAAGAAGTCGCGGTCCGGTCACTGGGATCCACGGGCGTCGTGCCCGTCAGCGATCGGTTCTCGCTGTTCGTCGTCTTCAACACGGGCAGTGCCGGCGGCGTGCAGGTCGGCCCCTACACCTGGCAGCTCAACGTGCTGGTGACGCTGTTGGCCGTGGGTCTGATCGCGTCGGTGGTGCAGGCGATGGCGGCGGTGGACCGTCGCGCGACACGGGCGCTGGCGTTCGTCGCCGGCGGCGCGGTGGGCAATCTGCTCAGCATGCTCTTCGGCCCTGAAGGCGTTGCCGATTTTCTGGCGATTCGCTTGACCGGCGACACCACGATCGTGGCCAACGTGGCCGATTTCGCCCTCTGGACGGGTGCGGTGATGCTGGTGCCCGTGGCCCTGCTGCTGGCCCGCATGGCGCGAGCCGAGCGGGCCGAGCGCAACGCGGTGATGCGCGTCGAGCTGTCCTGAGGTTTAGGGCGGACGCGTAGGCGCCGAGCTAGAAGCCCATGTAGGCACGGACCCGGGGCTCGATGCGCTCCGGAGTCCAGGGCGGCGACCAGACCAGGTTCATCGTGACGTCGCCGATGCCGGGAATCGTGCGCAGCTGTTGCTCCGCCTCGCCCATGATTTCCGGTCCTGACGGACAGCCGGGGGACGTGAGACTCATATCAATCTGCACGTTCGTTCCATTCACGTGCACATCGTAGATCAAGCCGAGATCGACGATGTTGAGATTGAGCTCAGGGTCTTTCACGCGCCGCAGCACCAGGCGCGCCTGATCGGCAGAAATCTCGCCAGCGGGTTCCGCGTCAGGCGTCGGGTCTTGGATCTGATCCATGCAAGAACAATAACCGATCAGTCCAGTCCCTGTTCCGCTAGCGCTTCTTCTTCGCGCTCTTTTTGAACACGGGCTTCTTCACCGGGCTCTTCTTCTTGGCGCCGGCGGAAGACTTGGACACCGACGCCTTGGTGCCCGATTTCGCGGTGCTCTTCGACGACGACTTGACCGACGACTTCTTGGCGGTCGTGCGCTTGGCCGAAGCCCGCTTGGCCGAGGCTCGCTTGGCGGCGGCGACCCGGCGACGCGACGCCGCGCTGCTGGCACGGCTTGAGCGAAGGGGCCGGTTCCAGTCCTGCGCGCGGTCGGCCCGGAAACTGACCGGCATCGCCATGACGCCGGTCGGGTCGTCCATCACCGCCAGCACGGCCGCATCGGCGAGGTCGTTGCGCACGTCGGCGATGACCTTGCTGGGACGGCGGGCCCGCGCCGCGTGCACCCGGTTGGTGAGCAGAATGACGAACATCTGCCGGTCGGGATCGATCCAGAGCGACGTGCCCGTAAAGCCGGTGTGGCCGAAGGCGCGCTCGGACATGTACTGCCCGCAGCCGGCGCCGCCGTCGCAGGTATCCCAACCCAAGGCACGGTGACCGGCAGCCCGCTTGGTGAACAGCGCCACGGCCGAATCGGAGACCACCCGCACGCCGTTGTACACGCCGCCGTCGAGCAGCATCTGGGCGAACACGGACAAGTCTTCGGCGGTGCTGAACAACCCGGCATGTCCGGCCACACCGCCGAGCGCGTAGGCATTCTCGTCGTGCACTTCGCCCCGCAGCGGATAGCCGCGCGGCGGTGCGATCTCCGTGGGCGCTGTGCGTCCCGCCGACATCGCGTCTGGCCGGAAATGCGTATCCGACATGCCGAGCTTCGCGAACACGGTGCGCTCGAGGAAGGTGTCGAGCTTTTGACCGCTGGCCGCTTCGGCGACGAAGCCCAGCAAGTCGGCGCCGAGGTCGGAATACTCGTAACAGTTGCCGGGCGCGCACTGGATCGGCGAGGCCAACACCGCCGCACGCGCTTCGGCCGGGGTCTTCGCGATACGCCAGAGTTCACGTCCAGCCGGGAGACCGGCACGGTGCGTAAGCAGATGGCGAACCGTCACCTGATCGCGCAGTCCGCCGGAAAAGTCAGGGAGATACCGCGACACGGGGGCGTCAATATCCACCTTGCCCGCATCGTACAGCACCATGATGGCCGTGGTGGTTGCGACAACCTTTGTGAGCGATGCCAGGTCGTAGATGCTCTCCTGCGACGAGACCCGGGTTCGGCCCGACCAATCGAGCGCACCGAAACCACGGGACAGCACCGAGTAGCCCTTCCGTCCAACCACGACCGACGCGCCCGGATACCCGCCCGCATCGACCCCCCGCTGCACCACGCGGTCGATCGTCGACAGGCGCGCCGAGGACATGCCAACGGCTGCCGGCTCCCGTTCCGGGAGCCCGCTGGTGGCCGTCATGTCGGCGGCAGCGATTGCGAGTGCGGCGAGCAGTAACACCAGAGGTGGCCGGCCGTAGGGAGAAGAGCCATCGGTGGGCGCTGAATAGCCCACCATGGGCATTTAAGACGGACCGCTACGCCCGTCAAGCGAATCTACCCTGATTTCACGATCCGGTTCGCCGAAAGCAACGCGGGCTTGGTGATGTCGCTGCATCTGCGCTGCACAGGCAACCCATTCCCGACATCTGGTGACAGATTCGATGGAACCTATGGAAACCGATGCCGCTATCGTCCGCCGGGCGATCGAGGGCGACGAGCGAGCCATGCGCCTGCTGTGGAATCAGCACGCGGCGCATGTCGATGCCGTCGTCCGTCGACTCGCCGCGGATCCCGACCTTGCCGAGGACATCGCGCAGGAGGTCTGGATCCAGATCTTTCACGCGCTCCCGTCATGGCGGGGCGATGCGAAGTTCAGCACCTGGGTGCATCGCGTGGCCATCAATCGCACGCTGAACGCGCTCCGGCGGACCAAACGACTCGCCGCCACCGAGACGGCGATCGAAGAAGACTCAGCGTACGTGGAACAGGACGCCGATCGCAGTATGCTGGCGCACACCATCGACGAGGCGGCGCGCAAGCTGTCGCCCGGCGCGCGGACCGTGTTCCTGCTGCACGATGTGGAAGGCTATACCCACGAGGAGATCGCGACGGAGCTGGGGATCACCCCCGGCGGATCGAAGTCGCAGCTCTTCAAGGCGCGGGCGAAGCTTCGCCGGTTGCTCGCCCCGCTTGTCGACACCTCATCAACCGGCATGGATCGTAGCTATGCAGCACCTGGATTCTGAGCGGCTCGCCGCGTTCGATCACGACGCGTTTTCGCCCGAGGAGCACGCGCACCTCGCGGCCTGTGCCACCTGTCGTGGCGAGGTCGCCGCGTACGCGCAGCTGGTGCAGATGGCCGGCGCCTTGGTCACGCACGATGTGACGGACACCGAGCATCGACTCTCGTCGTGGGAGTCCATTGCCAGTGGCCTGCGGCAGGGTGACCGCTCGACGCCGGCTCCGGTCGTGCAACAGGCCCCGATCAGCCTGACGTCGGCGCCCGTCACCCCGTGGTGGGCCCGCTCGTCGCTGCGCGTCGCGGCGGCCGTTGCCCTGATGGCCGGTGGTGCCGTGCTGGGACGCGTTTCCGCTGGGTCGCCGCTGGTCTCGTCCGCCCGCACCGCCGGTGTGGCCGGCGTGATGGCCGAATCGCTGGGACTCGGTGATGTGTCACTGCGTCCCGCGACCTATGGCGCCGCCGGTGAATTCGCGTCGGTGAGTCAGGCCACCAGCCTGTTGAACCGCGCACAGCGGGACTACGAACGCGCGTCGTTGTGGCTGGCCGCCAACGACAGTACGCCGCACGACTCCGACGTGTACCGCGCCCGTTTGGCGGCCCTCGATCAGATGATGGCCGCCTCGCGCGCCGCCCTCAGCGACGCACCGCAGGATCCTGTCCTCAACCAGTACTATCTCGCCGCCTTCTCCGCGCGCGAGGCCACGCTGCAGCAGCTCGGCACCTCGCTGCCCGTGGGTAAGACCATCGAGCGATATTGATATGCGTCTCCGTTTCTTGCCCGTCGTCGCCGTGTTCGTCACCGCCGGCACGCTGAGTGCCGACGCGCTGCGCGCCCAGACCACGGTGCGCACGCCCACCCGCGTGCGCGGCACGATCATCGCCAGTTCCGCCGCGAACGCCTGCGCCGAGCTGGCGGCGACCCCGTCGGCGCTGGTGAATGCGCCGGAAGGAATGGCGCTGCTGCGTCTCAAGCGTGAGTTGGAAAGCGCGGCGTTCACGCTCGAACAGCAACAACAGCTGCAGGGTATCGACGTGCAGCGGATCACCCAGGTGCAGCGCGGTGTCGATTCGCTCATGCAAACGATCATCGTGCGGGTGCAGCGTCGCGACGGTCCCGATGGTGAGATCATCACCGTGCAGCGCGGCGACAGTATCCGCACGCTGCGACTGAGCGCGCCCACGATCGAGGCGAACATCCGGTCGTTGCAGCCGCAGATCACCGCGTTCATCGCTGCGGCGGAGGCACAGTCGGGCCGCTCGGTCAGCGAGGTCGGCTACATGGGCGTCGGCTTGCTCGGCGCGCAAGTACGCACGGTCACGCCCGACGGCGTGCTGGTCAGTCACTGCGGCTATCCCGTCGTGGAAACCGTCGATATCGGCTCGCCCGCCTCGCGGGCCGGTGTGCTGGCCGGTGATACGGTGCTGGCCTACAATGGACGTGATCTCACGCAGCGCGCCATCAACTACCAGAGCATGCTGGTGCCGGGTGAGACGGTGCGTATGCGCGTGAAGCGCGGCGCGAAGGCCCGTGAGATTCCGGTCACGGTCGTCGCGCGACAGGTGGAGCGACAGCTCGTGGTGATGCGTGGCTCCGAGGTACCGATGTCGGCGCTGCCGCCGGACGCCCCGCGGGCGCTCAGCGGTCGTCTCATGATTTCATCCGCGGCACCGTCGCCCTCGCCCTCGTCTCCGAGCATGGGCACGGTGTCGGGTCCCGCGGCCGCGAATGGCGTCGCGGTCCTGTTGGGCGCGCAGCTTTCCACGGTCGATGACGATTTTGCCGAGGTGTTGGGACTCGAGCCGGGCATTCTCGTGTTGCGTGCCATGCCGGGATCCCCATTCGCCGAGGCCGGACTTCGGGGGGGCGAGATCATTCGCGCGTTCAACGGAACGGCGGTGCACGATGTGCAGGCGATGCGTCGGGCGATTGCCGGGGCGGGCTCCCGCGAGGCGCGGCTTACCGTGTTCTCCCGCGCGAACGGCACGCGGACCGTCACGCTGCGCTGGTAGGCGCGGCGTCGATCGCCTACTTCAGGCTGCCGGCGGGCACCGTATACAGCAGTCGCACGGTGGCGCGGTCGGTCTCGCTGAGTTCACGCACGCGCACGCGCGCCGACATGATATCGTCGGACGACTCGGCGTGATCGAGGCCGAGCAGATGACCGACTTCGTGCAACGCAATCGCGCGCATCTGCGGGGGCGTCACGTAGCCGCCGCCCGGATGTGACACGGCCAGCTGAATGTCGCTCGACACGAGCCAATAGGCGGCATCGCGGCTCCAGATCGTCTTGCCGCTGATGCCGTTGGCGAACGAGCTGGTGAAGCGCACGTGCACATCGGCACTCGCCGAGTCGATCACGAAGGTGAAGCGCACGGGAATACCGGCCTGCACCCACGTGTCGAACGCATCGCGTACCACCGGGAGATAGTCCGACTTCCAGCCCTCGATGTCCTCGCCGTCGCGTATGAACACACGCAGCGGCCGGGTGGTGCGGTCGGGCCAGCGGGTGAGCGCCGAATCGCGGGAGCGCAACAGCGCGTTCATGTACGTGCCGCTGATGCCGGGCGCGAGGCGACGGCGCATTTCGTCGGCCGAGATCGACGGGCGATCCGGGCGCACGAGCAGCGACGACGGCACCAGAAACTCCTCGCCGTGCAGCAGCGCGCGCGGCACGATCGAACCGCTGTCGACGGCGATGCGCAGGCCGCGACCCGTACGAGGGGCGCGTTCATCGATCGCGCCGGCGGCCTCGCTGCGCATGGCAGATGGGCGCACGCCGACGCTCTGCCCGCCAATGAAGCAGGCCAATCCGACCACACAGCAGGCGAGCAGCGTTTCCGCGGTCTTCATCGAGTCGCGTCAGGAGTCTGGTGGTCCCTCCGCGAGGAAGGTGTGCACCGCAGCGAAGAAGGCGTCGGGGGCCTCCCAGAAGGGATTGTGGCCCGCCTCCGCGATCGGCAGCAGACGCGCGTGGCCGAGGTGCGCCGCCGTGCGTGCTGCTTCTTCAAACGGCAGCACGTCCGCCGCTCCATGGACGACGAGCGTTGGCGTGGGCAGGTCACGCAGCGCATTGCGCCAGTCGTAGCCGTCTCGGCGCAGGCGTGCCGCGACGACCGCGCCGGTGGCGCTGGTGCCTTTCGGAGGCGTCACACTACCGGCGAACTGCTGGTCGAAAAACCAGGCGGGGAAGAACGCCTGCGCGTAGCGGGCGTGCGCGTCGAGATCGGGGCTGGTGAGCGCGGCGGTGTCGAAGGCGGCCAATCGCTGTTGCGCTACGCCCGTGAGTCGGGCCACGCCGGCGTCGTGGAGTGGTGGGAGCCACGCACTGGTCACGCCGACCGCGTTGACCAACACCAGTTGTCGCGTGGCCTCGAGGTCCTGCGCAGTAGCGAGCATTGCGATGCCGCCGCCCCACGAGTGACCGAGCACGTCCCATTGGGCAATGCCGAGCGCGACGCGCAACGCGGGCACGTCACCCGCATCGAACTCGATGCGCGACGCCTGCATACCCGGCGGTGATGCACTTCGGCCGCGGCCGCGTTGATCGAAGAAGATGAGTTGTCGGTGCCTGGCGAGTGCGGCGAGCGCTGGCCAGAGCAGCGTGTGATCGAACAACAAACCACCGTTGATGCACAGCAGCGGCAACGTGCCGGCCACGGCCGGCGTGTGATACACGGCGAAGTCGAGTCCGCGGGCGCGCACGATGAGCGGCTCGAGCGCCGGACGCGATCCGAGTGAACGGCGAAAGGCGAGATAGCGATCGAGGGTGGACATCCCTACGCCCACGGGATGATTGCATCGACCAGTCGCCCGGTCTCGATGAGCTCATGCAGTTCATCGCCGAGCGCGGTGCTGGCATCGAGGATCGCTTGCCACCGCGTCATCCGTTCGGCTTCGGTGCACTCGAAGAAATCACGCCGATCGGGAATGCGTGTGCCGGGGAGTGAGGCGACGAATGCCGGCGATGGCGCGATCAACAGCGTGCGCGAGAAATTCACCGCACCCGCGCGTCGCCACGGCAGCGATTTGTCGAACCAGCCCGGCACGACATGATCATAAAAGTGCGCATAGAGCACGAGGCCGGGACCGGGCCCGTAGTCGAGGTCCAGGTGGTAGTCGGTCACGCCGCCGTCCCAGTGCAGGCCGGGGGCACCGGGAATGCGCACGCCTTCCATGAGCAGCGGAATCGACCCCGAGGCGAGCAGGGCCGCGCGCAGATTCTCCGGCGTGAGCGTGCGATGCACCGTCGGCAAATCGCGCAGATGCAGAAACGGTGAGTCGTTGCCAGCCGAGTGAAAGATCGTGCGTGTCATCTGCCAGGCGAGCGAACGCCGCGTCACGACGTTGGCGGCGGCGGCGAGGGCCATGGCCGTGGCCAGCACGGGCCGTCGCTGGCTCGACGCGAGGCCGCGCGACTCGGCCGTGATCACATGCACGCGAAACGTCGGGTGCGACAGGATTTCGTGCACGCCCTCGGGACCAAGCAGATCGTCGAGGGCGCGCATAAGGACCTCGCTCACCTCCGGCGCGCCGGGCTTCGGCGAATAGCGCTGGCGGTAGATGTACGCCTCGTGTCCGCGAGCGAGGGCGGCGACCGGATCGCGTTGGGCGAGGCACGCCATGCGCCAGCTGCCGATCGACGAGCCGATGAGGTGCAGCGGGCGAGTTCGTGGCTGTGGTAGCAGGTGCCCGAAGAGGTAGCGATCGAGTCCGCCGATCCCGATCCATTTGGCGCCTCCCGACGCACCCGGAACGATGTCGATCTGGTCGCCGCGAAGACCGCCATGCGCGCGGAGATGGGCGAGCGCAGCGGGGCCGGCGCGGAGGGTGAGCAGGGAGGTCATTCCCGGCAATTTGGCGACAGGGGCAAGGCGTGTTCGATAGCCGATTGACTTGGTCGGGATACCTCGCTTACCCTTCAATTCCCTTCATGAGAATCATTCTCAACAAACATGTCCGTGCGCCTTTTCCGCCGTTTCCTATTTTGGACCCACCTCGTGATCGGCCTCGCCGCCGGCGCCCTCGTGTTCATCATGGCCGTGACTGGCGTGCTACTTACGTACCAGAAGCAGATGACGGTCTGGGCCGATCTCCGGGGGCTGGACGGTGCACCGCCGGCGGCGGGGCTGCTGGCGCTGCCGGCCGATACGCTCCTATCCCGCGTCGCCGCCTCCCGGCAGGCGACCCCGACGGCGATCGTGTGGCGTGAGGGCGCGAACACGCCGGTGGAGGTGCAGTTCGGACGGGAGTCCCGCGTGTTCGCCAATGCCTACACGGCGGAGGAGCTCGGCACGGGGTCGGCCACGATGCGTGGCTTCTTTCGACAGGTCACCGACTGGCACCGCTGGCTGGCCGCGAAAGGCGACACGCGCGATCTGGGGCGCGCCGCGACCGGCGCCGCCAATCTGGCGTTTCTTCTGATCGTGCTGAGCGGCATGTGGCTCTGGTGGCCGCGCAACCTCACGTGGGCCTCAGTGCGCAGCGTGACGTGGTTCCGTCGAGGCCTTTCGGGCAAGGCGCGCGACTTCAATTGGCACAACGTGATCGGATTCTGGAGCGCGATCCCGCTGGTGATCGTGGTGGCGTCGGGCGTGGTGATCTCGTATCCCTGGGCCAGCGCGCTGGTGTTCCGTGTGGCGGGCGAGGCGCCGCCGGCGCGAGCCGCCGCCGGTCCAGCGGCGCCGGACCGACCGGCGGGGGCCATCCCCGGCGCGCTGCAGCCGCGATTGGCCGTCGCCAAGGCACAGATGCCCAACTGGCGCACGATCTCGCTCACGCTGCCCACCAAGCCCCACGCCGATGCCTCCTTCGCCCTCGACCGCGGCATGGGCGGCGAACCCCACAAGCGCGCGACAGCCGTGATCACGACTGAGGGTCAGGTCTCCGAGCTGCAGTCCTTCGCCAGCCAGTCCCCCGGCCGCCGCCTGCGCTCGATTTTGCGTTTCGCCCACACCGGTGAAGTGCTGGGCGTGTTCGGGCAGACCCTAGCCGGCCTCATCTCGCTCGGTAGCGCCGTGCTGGTCGTCACCGGCATCACCCTCTCCCTCCGCCGCCTCCGCGCCTGGCTGCGCCGGCGCTCCAGCCCCGCTCTGTTGTAGCCCAAAGCCCACCGCCCACCGCCCACCGCCCAAGGCCCAAGGCCCAAGGCCCAAGGCCCAAGGCCCAAGGCCCAAGGCCCAAGGCCCAAGGCCCAAGGCCCAAGGCCCAAAGCCCACCGCCCACCGCCCACCGCCCAAGGCCCAAGGCCCAAGGCCCAAGGCCCACAGCCCACAGCCCACCGCCCACCGCACACCGCCCACAGCAAGAACACGGAGTGAACCGATTGCACCGACCACACAGATAAGCCAACAGCGCTTTTCGCTTATCTGTGGCTCGTTCAGTGTCATCGGTGGTCTCCGTGTTCAGGCCGTTGCCGTTGCAGCACCAGTCGCCCGCGCCATCTGTCGCGCGACACGCGACATCGCGCGTGCGACATCGCGCGTGCGACATCTGTCGCGCTGTCGGCCCTCCCGCAGTTCACGAAGCAAGCACGCAGCCGCGATCGATCCCCCCGACATACCCCAATGCCCTCACCCACATGCGTTTGCGCAAACGCTCCGGTGCGGCAGGATCTGCCGGTGGTTCACGGCATTCCCTTTGCCTAGCTCGCCGTCGGGAGCAGTCACCTTCGGCATCCACTGGATTCATCGAGGCGAGCATGGCCACGTCAGCTGTACCGAGCAGCACCGCCACTCTTCCGCAGGGCGCGGCGCAGTACGCAATCACGATCCCCATCAAGAGACGGTACGAGAACTGGATCGATGGCACGTTCTCGGCGCCCGTTCGTGGCCAGTACTTCAGCAACCCGACGCCGATCACTGGTCAGCACCTGTGCGACGTCGCCCGCTCCACCGCCGAAGACGTGGAACTCGCACTCGACGCCGCGCATCGCGCCGCGCCGGCCTGGGGACGCACGTCGGCCACGCATCGCGCCATCATCCTCAACAAGATTGCCGATCGACTTGAAGAGAACCTCGAAGCCATCGCCGTGATCGAGACCATCGACAACGGTAAGCCGATTCGCGAAACGAAGGCCGCCGACCTGCCGCTCGCCGTCGATCACTTTCGCTACTTCGCGGGTGTGCTGCGCGCCCAGGAAGGCAGCGCTGGTGAACTCGACGAGGACATGGTGGCGTATCATTTCCACGAGCCCCTCGGCGTGGTCGCGCAGATCATCCCGTGGAATTTCCCGCTGCTCATGGCGGTGTGGAAACTCGCCCCGGCGCTGGCGGCCGGAAACGCCGTGGTGCTCAAGCCCGCCGAGCAGACGCCGGTCGCCATCATGGCCTTCGTCGAACTCATCGCCGATCTGCTCCCGGCCGGTGTGCTGAACGTCGTGCAGGGCTTCGGCGTCGAAGCCGGCAAGCCACTCGCCTCAAGTCCGCGCGTGGCGAAGATCGCCTTCACCGGCGAGACCACGACCGGTCGCCGAACGTCTTCTTCGCCGACGTGATGCAGCAGGACGACGCCTTCTTCGACAAGGCGCTGGAAGGCTTCGCCATGTTCGCGCTCAATCAGGGTGAAGTGTGCACATGCCCGTCGCGCGCCCTCGTGCAGGAGTCGATCTATGAGAAGTTCATGGAGCGCGCGATCGATCGCGTGAAGCGGATCACGATGGGACACCCGCTCGATCCCAGCACGATGATCGGTGCGCAGGCGTCAAACGATCAGCTCGAGAAGATTCTCAGCTACTTCGACATCGGCGTGAAGGAAGGCGCCAAGGTGCTCACCGGTGGCAAGCGCGCCACGCACGAGGGCGAACTGGCCGGCGGCTACTTCGTGGAGCCGACCATCTTCGAAGGGCACAACAAGATGCGCGTGTTTCAGGAGGAGATCTTCGGCCCGGTCGTCTCCGTCACCTCGTTCACGGACATGGACGACGCGCTCGCCATTGCCAACGGCTGTACGGACTCGGCGCCGGCGTCTGGTCGCCGCGACGTGAACACGCTGTACCGCATGGGTCGCGGGATCAAGGCCGGACGCGCTCGGCTTCTTTTGACCCCGGGCAGAGACACGTGGGTGACCCGATGATGGATTCGCCAGTGGCACGGGTGGGTGTCACCCCGGCTGCCGCAGCCCTGCTGCACAAGCTGCAAGCCCAGCACGGACCGCTGGTGTTCCATCAGTCGGGTGGCTGCTGCGACGGCAGCACGCCCATGTGTTTTTCGCGCAAGGAGTTCCGCATCGGTCAACGGGATGTCTACCTGGGGACCATTGCGGACACGCCGTTCTACATCGGCCACCAGCAGTTCGAGTACTGGAAGCACACGCATCTCACCATCGACGTCGTGCCCGGCCGTGGTGCCGGCTTCTCGCTCGAAACGCCGGAGGGGCTGCGATTCCTTACGCGTTCGCGCCTCTTCGACGACGCCGAGTGGGCGGCGCTGGAAGCCGCCGGTCCGCCGCTACGGGGCGAACAGCCCGGCTGAGATTGTGCGAAATTCGCGAACATGGTCGAGTCTGGCGGTTGCCGTCGACGGCCCCGTTGTGCGATAGTCAGGCCATGACGTCACCGCTATCCGAGATCGCCGGGCTCCCTCGTCCGAAGGACGATGAACTCGATCTCTTCGGGATCACGCATCAGGGGCGTGTCCGCACCAGCAACCAGGATCATTTCCTGCTCTGTACGGTGCACCCACAGGTGGTCGTGCGTTCGACCAGTCTCCCCACGATCGACGAGATTACACTCCGCGGAGAGCGACTCGCCACGATCATGCTGGTGGCCGACGGCGTGGGTGGAAGCGTGGACGGCAGCGAAGCGAGTCGCCTCGCCACCATCGCTGTGACCGAGTACTTCGCGTCGGCGATGCGGTGTTATCACACCGTCGGCTCAGCCAGCGAACATGAGTTCACGGAAGCGCTGCGCGAAGCGGCCATCGAGGCCCACAACCGCGTCCGTACACAGGCCGAGGCGCAGTTCGAAGGGCGCCGTATGGCCAGCACGCTCTCGGTGGCGATCGTGGTGTGGCCGTGGCTGTACGTCGTACAGGTCGGAGACAGCCGCTGCTACACGTACCATGACGGTGTGCTGCGTCAGGTCACGCGCGATCAGACTATCGCGCAGGAGATGATCGATCGCGGCGCGCTGTCACCTGAGCGCGCCCAGAACTCGCCGCTCAATCACGTGCTCTCGAGCGCGATCGGGGCTGAGGAAGCGCTGCCGGTGATTTCGCGCGTTGATGTGGGCAAGCGGGGCACGGTCACACTGGTGTGTTCGGACGGTCTCACCAAGCACGTCTCTGACGCGGAAATCGGCGACGCCATTGGGCGGATGACGTCGGCTGAGCAGCTGTGCCGTGACCTGCTGGAGCTCGTGCTGGAACGCGGCGGCAGCGACAACGTCACGCTCGTAGCGGGTCGGGCGCTGCCGTAGTTCTCGCCGGTGCGGCCCTGCCCGGCGTCCCGAGACGCAGCCGGCGCGAGAGAACCCGAGGCCACCGCGAGCCGTAACAGAACCGACCCACAGCTGAGTTGAAGACTGCGGTCGTTCACCCCCTGCCGGTGACTCGATAGTCGCCGACCGGCAACTCCGCTGGTGCGGCCAGCAGGATCATGGTGGTGCTCACGACAGCATTCATTGGGCGCTCCGTGTAGGATCGAAAAAGCATCGACGCTCGAAAACTACGTAATGACCGTCGGTTCGTTACGGCCCGTTCGGCCTACCAGATCGCTCATCGATAGGGCGGCCGTCACCAGCTCGGCGAGTGCCACCGAGGTGTCCATGCCAAGCCGCGTCGCATCCGTCTCACGCGACTCGATGTACAGGCGGATCGTGGCGCCTTCCGTGCCCGTGCCCGACAGCCGGAACACGATGCGGGCGCCATCGTCGAAGAGCACGCGAATGCCTTGGTTCTCACTCACGCTGCCGTCGACGGGATCGGTGTAGCTGAAATCATCCGCGCTGCGCACGCGACATGAGGCGACCACCGTGCCCGGCAGCGTGGCGAACTGCGCGCGCAGATGCGCCATGACATCATTGGCGGCCTCGGTGGGCACGCCTTCGTAGTCGTAGCGCGTGTAGTAGTTGCGACCGAAACGCGCCCAGTGTTCGCGCACGATCGCTTCCACCGTTTGGCCGCGTTCGGCCACGATATTGAGCCAGAAGAGGACGGCCCAGAGCCCATCTTTCTCGCGCACGTGATCGGAGCCGGTGCCGAAGCTCTCTTCGCCGCAGAGCGTGATGCGACCGGCGTCGAGCAGGTTGCCGAAGAACTTCCAACCGGTCGGAGTTTCGAAGCAGGGAATACCCAGCGACTCCGCCACCGCGTCGACAGCGGCACTGGTGGGCATCGAGCGCGCCACGCCGATGAGACCACGCGCGTAGCCCGGCACCAGTGTGGCGTTCGCCGCCAACACCGCCAGTGAGTCCGAGGGCGTGACGAAGAAACGCTGCCCCAGAATCATGTTGCGATCGCCGTCGCCATCGGACGCCGCGCCGAAGTCGGGCGCGTCGTTACCGAACAGTTCTTCGACCAGGTCGTTCGCGTACGTGAGATTCGGATCGGGGTGGCCGCCGCCGAAATCGGGAAGCGGTACGCGATTGATCACCGTGCCAGAGAGCGCCCCGAGCCGCCGCTCGAGAATCTCCACGGCGTACGGCCCGGTGATCGCATGCATGGCATCGAAGCGCATGCGGAAGCCACTCGCAAACAGCCCGCTGATCGCGTCAAAGTCGAACAGCGATTCCATCAGCGCTACGTACGCAGCGACCGGGTCGACGACCTCGAGTCGTAACGGCCCGATCTGCTGGGTGCCGAGAGCGTCGAGGCTGAAACTCGGCAGATCGGCGATGTTGTACGCACGCATGACGCGCGCGCGCTCGGCGACGGCATTCGTGAACGATTCCGGCGCCGGTCCACCGTTGCCGGTGTTGTACTTGATGCCGAAGTCCCCGTCGGGGCCGCCGGGATTGTGACTGGCCGACAGAATGATGCCACCGTGCGCGCCCGAACGAATGAGGTGCGACGCCGCCGGCGTGGAGAGCAGTCCGGCGCGCCCCACGATCACATGCGTGATGCCATTGCCGGCCGCCATGCGGATGATCGTTTCGGTCGCTTCGCGGTTGTGATACCGTCCGTCGCCGCCGATCACCAACGTGGCATCGGGCGGAAGCGCGGCCACATCGAGCAGCGCCTGCACGAAATTCTCGAGGTAGTGCGTTTGCTGGAAGACGGTGGTCCGCTTCCGTAAACCGGACGTCCCCGGTCGCTGGTCGGCGAACGGGGACGTGGTGATCGAATGAACAGTCATCGAATCTGTTGGGATCAGGAAATACTTACGAAACGATCACGTCCACTTGAGATCGACCTTCGACAACGGGATCTGACGCACGCGCTTGCCGGTGGCGGCGTAGATCGCGTTGATCATCGCCGGCACCACGGGCGGCAGGGCCGGCTCACCGATACCAGTCGGTGAGAACGCCGTCTTCACGAAGTGCACTTCGATCGGCGGCGCCTGACGGATGCGCAGCATCGGATAGTTGTTGAAGTTCGCCTGATCCACCTTGCCGGCGGTGAAGGTGATCTCCTGTCCGAAGGCCTGACTCATACCGTCCATCGCGGCGCCCTGGACCTGCTGCTCGGCGTGGTTGGGATTGATGATATCACTGCCGACGTCACCGACCGCCCACACCTTGTCCACCTTCACGTCGCCCGACTTGCTCACCGTGACCTGCACGACCTCGGCGAAGTATCCGCGATGGCTAAAGTAGAAGGCACATCCCATGCCCGTGCCCTTGGGCAACGTGGTCTTACCCCAACCCGAGACGTCGCGCGCCTTCTCGAGAATGCCGATCACGCGCTGCGCATCCATCTGTCCGGCCTGCTGCTGCGGCGTGAGGGGTGTCGTCGGCGCAATCTCGGCCTTGAGCGTGTCGATGCGGAACTGCAGCGGATCCTTTCCGGCCGCCACCGCGCACTCGTCGATGAAGCCTTGGAACGCGAACGACAGCGCATTGGAGCGCGGCGCACGCAGCGCGCCCGTGGGCACGCCGAGCGGCATCACCGACACGTCCATCTTAAGATTCGGCACGAAGCGCGCCGGGTATTCGGTGGGGCCGATGTCGGCGCTCGGTGCGAACCGCTCGCCTTCGCCATACGTCGCGAAGTGATTGCGGAACGCGATCAGCTTGCCGTTGGCATCGAGTCCGCCGGTGAACGAGTGGAAGCCACCCGGGCGGAACATGTCGTGCTGCATGTCATCTTCACGCGTCCACAACAGCTTGACCGGTACCTTGGCCTCGCGCGCGATCCACGCCGCTTCCACCAGCGGATCGTTGTACAAGCGACGACCGAAGCCGCCACCAGCACGCACCATGTGCAGCGTGACCTGGTCTTCCTTGAGGCCGAGCGTGGTGGCGACGAGTGCGCGTCCACCCTGCGGCGTCTGCGACGTCGTCCAGAGCTCGCACTTGTCGGCCGTGACGTGCGCCGTGCAATTCTGCGGCTCGAGCGGCGCGTGGGCGATGAACGGATAGCTGTACTCGCCCTTCACGACCTTGGCCGCCCCCTTGATGGCCGTGTCGAAATCACCGTCGTTGCGGATCGTGCGCTGCGGCGGGCTGGCGAAGAACTCCGCGGCCTTGGCGGCGAATGCGGCACTCGACTGTTGCGCGGTGGGATGCGCGGCCCATTCAACCACGAGCTTCTTGCGCGCCTGCTGCACCATCCACCAGTTCTTGCCGATGATGGCCACGCCGGGCATGAGCCCCTGCAAGTTCGTCGTGCCTTCGACCACAAATGCATGCGTCACGCCCGGCATCGCTTTGATGGCCTCGATGTTCGCACTCGCCACCTTGGCGGCGAACACGGGGCTCTTCACGAACGTGGCGTAGTGCATGTTCGGCACGGTGACATCGATGCCGAACATCGGCTTGCCCATCAGGATGTCGCGCAGGCCGACGGTCTTCTTGCGGGTGCCGATGATCGTGAACTTCTTGGGATCTTTGAGTGGCACCGTGGCGAGGTCGGGCGGTGTCACCGACACCGCGGCACTGGCCAGGGAACCGTAGGTGGCCGATCGCTTCGAGGCGCGGTGATGCACCACACCCTTCTCGGTCTCCAGTTCGGCGGCGGGCACGTTCCACTGCGTCGCGGCGGCGGATACCAGCATGGCGCGTGCGGCGGCACCGACCCGCCGCTGCGGCAACCAGTTGGTGGGCGTGGCGGTGCTGCCGCCGGCGACCTGCGCCTGATACTTGGCCGGATCGAAGTCGGCCTGCTCCACGCGTACGTTCGCCCAGTCGACGTCGAGTTCTTCGGCGATGAGCATAGGCAGCATCGTCTTGATGCCCTGGCCGATCTCGGGATTCTTGGCGGTGATCGTAACGATCCCATCGGGCGTGATGCGCACGAAGGCACTGAGCATCGGGTCAGCAACGGGCGGGAGCGCGCCGCTCATACCGAGCCGTTCGATGGCCTCGAGCGGTTCGGCGTAGCTGGCGAGCAGAATGCCACCGCCGGCGAGCGCCGTGACGCGCAGGAAGTCGCGACGGTTCACGCCCGGCTTGTCGGATTGGGTCGTCATCGTCGTGGCCTCAGCGGTTGTCAGGGGAGCCGTTCTTCGACGGCGTCGATCCACCCACGGCCGGCGTGGCGCCCGACTTGATCTCCGCCGCGCGGTGCACCGCCTTGCGAATGCGGATGTACGTCGCGCACCGGCAGAGATTCGTGTTCAGCGCGGTGTCGATCTCGGCGTCGGTGGGCTTCGGCGTCTTGGCCAACAGCGACGCAGCACCCATCATCTGGCCGGCCTGACAATAGCCGCACTGCGGTACGTCGAGTTCTTCCCACGCCTGCTGCACCGCGTGCAGGCCATCGGGCGAGAGCCCTTCGATGGTGGTGATGTCGGCGTTCGCCACGCGAGACAGCGGCGTGTTGCAGGAGCGCGTGGCGACACCGTTTACATGCACGGTGCAGGCGCCGCAGCGGGCGATGCCGCAGCCGAACTTGGTGCCTTTGAGATCGAGTTCGTCACGGAGTGCCCACAGCAGGGGCATGTCGGCTGGCACGTCGAGCGTGCGCGGCGTGCCGTTGACCTTGAGCGTAATCGGCATGGGACCAGGCGGGACAGGGGCGGGGGCGGACTGTCGGGCGACAATCCAACCCCTGAATCTCGTGCCGCGTGCTCAGGCCGTCCAGAGCTACGGCAGCTTCTTTCCCGTGAAATACAGCTCGTCGTCCTCACCCCGGCACTCCAGCGTCAGGACGCCCCCCACGACCTTGAACGTGAACATCATGTCGGGCTTGAGTACTTCGTAGATCTCGCCGCCGGCGTACACCTCGGCGCTTTCATACAGGCCGACAGTAAAGACATGCGGCCCGGTCCGCATGAGCGCGAAGGTTTGCAGATAGTCGTCCTTCGGATCGAACTGCGCCTTGAGACCGCCGCGGGCGTAGGTCACGATCATCTTCGCATCAACCTTTCCCGTCTTGCCGTTCGTGAGCTCGAAGGTGCCGAGATAGGGGCGCGCCTCAGCCTCGGGCAGCAATTCCGAGATCGACGGCTCCACCGCGAAGTCGGTGGTCACGCGCATGTTCGCCCAGTGCATCGCCAGCGTTCCGCCGCGCACGGTGATCGACGGGAACGACCAGGTCAGCACCTCCTCGCGAACGGCATTGGAGTCGGCGCGAACGGCCACCCGGATCTGCGTGTCGTTCGGCTTGGGATGATCGGTGTGGTACTGCTTCCACTTGGGGTCAAGCAGCATGGTCCAGCTGGCGCTCCGGTCGACGATCATCCAGACGCCATACTTGCCCTTGGGGACCTTCGTGCCCGCGATCGTGAGGTCCTTGTTCACCTCGAGCAGCGTGGCCCAATTGGCGCCAGGCGTCCACACTTCGCCCCACTGCACCTTCTTGGTGCCGAAGATGGGATACCGACCGCGCATGCGCGGCCGGGAATAGGTCACCCGCACCGTGGTACCGTCCACCGTTTGTGCGATGCTTTGCAACTCGCTCGCCTTGATCTGCGCCTGCGCCCCGGTAGGCGAGAACACCGACGACAGCGCCGCCAGCAGAAGAGCGCGCGTGACCAGACGAGCACGGAATGGCGACATGGTGGCGGGGATGAGGGGAATCCGATCAGCCGAACTGGGCATCGATGGCGGCGCGGATGTCATTCAGTGATTTCCCGGCTTTGGCGAGGCGGACGGTGACCCGGCCCTCACCCTGACAGATCGGGCAGGACTTGGCCATCGCTTCGCCTTCATAACAACTCAGCAGCGAGTAATGGCCACTCAATTCAGCGCACCCGCAATGGCAACCGATGCCATCGGCGATCTGCGGAATCGCGCGAATGCCATCAAAGAGCTCGACCAGATGCGGCGACTTGGTGAGATCGGCCGCCGTCAGGACCTTCGCGCCCGTGATGCCAGCGCGCGGCGTCGGATGCGAGACACCGCGCGCGCCGATCGCCGACGCCCGACGGGGCAGTAGCACGACTCCCACCCCGGCGGACAACAGCGCGACCAGCGCCGCGCGTCGAGTGGTGTGAGTGGTGTATGTGGTGTGAGTGGATAAATTCGTGTGGTCCACGTGTGCCTCCGAAGGGGCGAGCTTCGGCAATGTACCGCTGGGCATGATCGGCACAAGTCAGCGCGAGGGCGTCATGACTATCGGAGCATCATCCAGACGGCGGCGGCCGCAGCGACCGCGACCACGAGGCCAGTGATCACCGTTCGCGACGCGACCGCCACGGTTTCCCGTGAAGGCGCAACCGGCTCAGCGGACGCGGGCGCGGATGCGGGCGCGGGCACCTCAGTGCCACTCGCGGCTTCGATGGCGCGAATAATCCACGAGGCCGACGCCGGACGCTCGGCCGGGTTCTTGGCCAGGCAGCGCATGACCATATCGGCGATCGGCGGCGGGAGCTCGGGGCGTCGCTGTCGGATCGGCACCGGCGCCTCGGCGAGCTGGGCGGCGAGCGTGGCGCGTAGCGAGCTTCGTGCGAATGGCGGTGCGCCGGTCAGCAGTTCATACGCGACGCAACCGAAGGCGTACAGATCGGCCCGATGATCGACCACGTGCGCTGCGCCGATCTGCTCGGGCGACATGTAGTCCGGTGTGCCCAAGACCGTGCTCACCGTGGTTACGCGTCGCCCAGTGCGCAACGCCGTGTCGCTGGCGTCGTCGAGCGCCTTTGCCACGCCGAAGTCGGAGATCATGGCGATGCCGTCGTTCAGCAGCACATTCTCCGGCTTGATGTCGCGATGCACGACGCCTCGCGCGTGGGCGTACGCGAGCGCGAGCGCCATCTCCCGCAGTAGGCGAATCGCTTCGGCGTACGGCGGCGCTCCCCGACGCACCAGGAGCTCGCGGAGGGTCTGTCCCTCGATATACGGCATGCTGTACCAGCGCACCTGATCCGAGTCGCCATCGGCGGCGACGAGGGCTGCACTGAGCAGCGGCACGAGGTGCGGATGCTGCAGCTTGGCCGCGAACTGGATCTCCCGACGGAAGCGTTCAGCGTCGACGTCGGCCGTCAGCTCGAGTGGCAACACCTTCAACACCACCGAGCGATCGAGCGACACCTCGGTCGCAAGAAACACGTGCGACGAGCCGGCGCCACCGAGCTCGCGCTCAATGACGTACGTGCCCTCGAGCTGTCGCTGAAGCCGGGCGCGCAGAGCGCCGGCATCGATCGGTGCGGTGGACATCCAAGGAGAAACTACGCCGGCGAGGGGGCGCCGCAATCAGGAGGTTGCGTGACAAATATCACGAAGGGTAGCAGGACTTTCGTCTCGCTACCCTTCGTGTACGACTCAAACGACGCGTCGTCGAACGTTACGACGTGCGACGCTTGCGCTGCAGCATGCCGAGCGCAACCAGCCCGCTCGCCATCAGCAGATAGGTTGACGGCTCAGGAACTACCGAAGTCGTACCACCACCAGCAGCGGTGCCGATCGCGAACGACTCCTGACCACCTGACACGTCCGTAAGCGACGCGCCCACACCGATCATTGCGGTCGGATTTGCGGCGAGTGCCGCGTTGAACAGTACCTGATCGCCCGCCGACAAGCCGAACAAGAACCCGTAATTCCCGGTCCCCGGCAGCGTGTTGTTGAGCGTGAGCGGCGACGTGAACGCCGTGCTGGTGAACACCTGCGTGTTACCGCTGTACAGCCGCACGACCGCGTTGTTCACTGTGATCGTGTTGTCGTTGCCCGGCTCCGCCGCATTCAGAAACAGACGGAAATTGCTTCCCGTGAGCCCTGGAAACGCCGATGCCAGACGCAACTGTGACTGACCCGTCTGCACGTTCGCGTCGGCGAATCCGCAGCCGGTCACACCCGTGGGTCCGATGCAGCCTGATTCGGCGGTCGTGCTGCCCGGAGACTGCAGCACGAGCACCGTAGCCACGGCACCCAAGCCGCCGCCGCTTGCTGCCGATTGCCCGAGCAGCGTGAGCTGCGCGTGCGCTTGCGCTGGTACTGCGGCAAACATCGCCGCCGCGATCCAGCCCAGCTTGTGAGACTTCTTCATGGAGCACCCTCGTGTACGAGTGAAACGACATACGGTACACGCACGTGACCCGAAGCTCGACTGCGTGCGCACCGAACGTGCACGCAACGCAAGTTCTGGCCCGCCGCTGCACGTGCGTGATCGATGTCGCTAACCACTCACTCATGTACGACACTACGTCGCGGTGACGGTGTTGAGCTCGGATGATCCGGGCGTGTGTTCCAGGTCGTTGCCACACGCGACCTCATCTTGAACGGTCGGGCCGAAATCACGGCCGGACACGTCAGCTTTACCGAATCGTATTCATTGTTCGAGCAGAGCCTCTATGACTACGATGTGCTCATCGCGGCGAAGCTCGCGGAGCTGCTCATTCTTTGTGAACCCGCAAAGTGCTCGGAGTGGCCACCCCGGCGACGTCGCCGGGGTGATCTGCACTCAGGCCGTATCAGGCCGCGGGCGCGTCTTCGTCGTCTGCCGGAAGTTCGGCGATCTCTTCCTCGATCTCGGCCACGACCTCTTCCGTCTCAGCGTCCATCTCGATGACGTCGGAGCCTTCATCGCTGGTGGCGGCGGCAGCCTGCGGCGCGGGACGGCTCCACTTCTTCACCACCGGGGCGGCGCGACGCTCGAGCAGATTGTCGTAGTAGGCGACCATCCGCTGCTGCACCACTTCGAGCGTATCATCGGGGTCCGCGCGGAACGGCGCATGGCGCTGATGTTGTTCGGTCGAGACTTCGAACCACCACCACGGATCCGGTCCCGTTACGCGCGACGCGGCCACACGACACTGAAACGTCCGACCTCGGTCAACGAAGGAAAATTCCTGCAGTACGTCCGACATGGGCAAAACCTTCGCTGATGGGCGTCAAAAAAACTTCTTCAGAAACGTAATCGATCCCCCACGCGGGAAGGAGGTACCCCCGGGGAAATCGGTCTGGAAGCGGTCCCGACGTTGAACCGGCTTACTTCGCCAGTTCGCGCACCACGCCACTGAGCAAACGCACCTTGGCAGCATCGCTGGATGCGGCGACGTCCTGCACCAGCGACGCGGCGAGCGCCGTCAGCGCCGTTCGGCGCGGGCCGCCGCTCGACTGCTCGGCCGCATCGAGCGCACCACGGACGGCAGAAATCCGTGATTCCGACAGGCCCTTGTCGCGCTGCAGTTGATCGACGTAGGCGCGCGCGACCGAGAAATGCGCTGGCCATACGATTTTCGTCTGAAGCTGGGCGTTGAGTTCATCGCGCGTGATCAGCTTCGCCGCGTCGATCTCGTTCTTCGACAGGAACTCGCTGGGCTGCAGCGTGAAGATGTCGAGTCCGCGGGCGATCTCAGAGCCGATCAGGTGACCATTGTACCAGTACACCGACCAGAAGCCGGCTAGCGTGATACGTGACGGGTCGATGGGCCCGCGATCGAAGTACGCAATCTCCTGCGGCTTTGCGGGATTGGTGAAATCGAACACCGAGATGCCACCCTGATACCAGGCCTGCGCCATGATGTCGCGCCCCGGTACAGGGATGAGCGAGCCGTTGTGCGCGACGCAGTTCTCGGTGCTTCCCTGCGCGGCGGGCAGCTTGTAGGAGCCGGCCGGCTTGAGCTTCCGATTCACGTCCAACGTAAAAATGGCGTCGGCACCCCACTCCGGCTTGTCCGTTGCACGGCAGCGCGCCTGCGTTCCACCGCCCCATTCGTCGGTGAACAGCACTGTCTGGCCATCGTTGCTGAACGTGGCCGAGTGCCAGTACGCGAAGTTTGGGTCGATGACTTCGTCGATGCGCTTGGGATTGGCAGGATTCGAGATATCGAGCAGGATCCCATTGCCCGAGCAGGCGCCGGCGGCGAGGCCGATGTCCGGATACGCTGTGATGTCGTGACACTGATCGGTGCGGTCGGAATTCTGCGTGCCGCGGCCGTGATCGCCGCCCTTCCACAATCCCGCGACCTTCCCCGACGCATCGGCGAAAATGCGCGGCATGTTCACGACCTTCGCGTCCTGCGGCGACGCCAGCGGCACCTTGATCACTTCGATGCGGAACAGCGCCGTGCTCGTGTCGTCGGGACTGCGCACACAACCAGCCAGCTCATTCGGCGAGCGTACGCCACCGGTGCCCTGCACGTAAACGTAGACATTGGCCTTGTCCTTCGGGTCGGTGACGAGCGTGTGCGTGTGCGAACCGCGGCAGGTCTGCACTGCCGCAATCTGTTTCGGTGCATCCAGGTTCGAGATATCGAAGATGCGCACGCCCATGAAGCGCGCTGCGCTCACCGTGTCGGAAACACCCTGCGTACCGCAGTCGAGACGGCCGCCGCCGTCTTCGACCGACATGAACAACAGGTTGCCGTACACCGAGGGGTCGCCCTGACCGCCCTGACACACGACGGCGGCGCGTCGTTTCGGCGCCTTGGGATCGCTGATATCCCACGCCTGCCATCCGTGCCAACCGCCCTGAAACACGAGGTGCTTCTGGAACGCGAGATCCGAGTTCGCGAAACCAAAATCCCCGAGATCCCGGGGATTGAACCAGCCCTCGACCTTCGGCGTGCTCGAGACGAGTTCGAGATGCTTGATCGCTTGCTGCGCGTCTTTCACGCCACCTTTGAGCGAGGCGCGCGGGTCGGCCGTGCGGACGCCCTGCGCCGCAACGGCAGTGGACAGCACCGCGAGCGAGAGCGTGAGCGACAAGGCAACCGGAATGCAGCGGGTCGATGAACGAAAAAGTGGCACGAAAGACGTCCTGATGTGAATGGTGGAACCGGGAGGCGTGCTCACTTCGACCATGTCGCCAGCAGTCGCTGCATGCGGCGGATCTCCGCACGCTGGTCGGCATCGATGTCATTGATGAACTGCAACAGCATCGGCGCCTGCGCCGCACCGGGCACGCGGCGCAGGTCGGCAACCATCTGCAGTGCGCCGTCATGATGCTGAATCATGAAGCGCAGGAACAGGCGGTCGAACGCCAGATCACGAGCGGTCGCGAGCTCCGCCAACTGCTCGGCCGACAGCATCCCCGGCATGGTCCGCGTGGTGTGCGTGGTGTGCGTGGTGTGCATCTCGAGCGACGCGCCACGGTCGGCGAGCCATCGTTGCATGACCGCCAGCTCGTCCTGCTGCGACACCTCGATGCGCTCGGCGAGCAGGTGAAGGGCCGCGCGCGAGGTGTGCGTCCGCACCATCGCCGTCATCGTAACCGCCTGCGCGTGATGCATGATCATGCCTTGCATGAACGCCACGTCGGCGGCTGATACCGCTTGCGCTGACACCGCCGGAGCGACGGTTATCAGCGCAAGCGCGACGATCGCGCACGGTGCAACTCGGGAGAGCGTCATGACCCGAAGTACCCCGCTCCGACTCAGTTGCGTCGCCGTGCCGACCAGTGAATGGCCGAGATCCGCCAGCCAAGTGCCGTCCGTCGCGCCACCACGAGTTCCGCACCCGCCGAGTCGACGGCACGGTCACGGAACGTGCCCTTGGTCACCGAGGTGGAGGTGCTGGTGGCCACGTCACCCTGTACGAGCACGCGGAGCGGCGCCCGTACGCTCTTGATCGCCTTCGCGAGGGCGATGTCGGCGGGCAGGTGATGTGCACGGTAGTCTGCCACCGTTTCCACCGACCCGCTTTCCAGAATCTCGGCGTCGTCCGCGAGCAGGCCGATCGCCGCGACACTGTCGCCCTGTGCGAGTGCGTCGTGGAAGCGGTGCACCAGGGCGGCCACGTCGGCGCTGTCGTTCGCTGCCGGCGCCGTTGCAGGCATTGCCGCAGGCGTAGCCATGGCCGCCATGTCGTGGCCCGCGTGCTCACCACCAGCAGCAACACCGGCCGCCGCTGAGCCGTACGAGAAGCCCTTCATGGCGCCCGTTTCCCAGTCGTGCGTCATCACGGCGCCGTAGGTCACCGACGGGGTCGGCAGCGCCGGCAGGAATCCCGCCGACATTCCGCCCATGTTTTCGATACCCATATGCTTCGACATCGCAAGCCAGGCGGCCACCGGCATCACGTACGAGGTGTCGTCGCGGTACAGGCGGGCGGCGCGCAGGATCTCGGCACGCTTGGCGCTTCGCGGCACGGCGTCGTTGGTCAGGATGTCCGACACCACATCATGCATCGAATGCAGATTGTCGAAAATGATGGCGGCCTCCGGGAAGCGCGCGGCGAAGGCGGGCGCGACGGCCGCCGTCATCGGCATCTGGTACGGCAGGGCTTTGGGCGCGCCGTCCACCATCTGCCAGAATCGCGCAACCGTGGCGCGCACGCCCGCTTGTTTCGCGGCGATCGTGTTGCCGACCACGAGCGGTTCGTACAGGCCGATCTGTAGCCAGTGATATCCCCAGATGAGCCCATTGAACTTCGGATACTTCTTGCGGAACGCGAGCGAATACGACTGCTCCTGCATCAACGCCATCGTCTTCGGCTTCGAGCTGAACGCCACGTCGGGGCGGCTCTTGTAGTAGGTGATGAGCCGCTGTGCTTCGCGGTCACGCTGAGCATCGCTGAGGCGCTCGTCGGCGAGCACGTCGTACAACTGCCGGTGGAGCAGATGTGCCCAGTCGAACATCACCTTGGCTTCCGGCGCGAGCTGTGCGTACTTGGGCTCGATGGCCGCCTCTTCGAGCGGCACGCGCGGCGGCTTCACCAGCACGGTCTTGGTGAGGAAGTCGAACTCCTTTTCCTCGAGGCGAGACGCGGGCGCCTTGGGCTTCGTCCAAAGCGTTTCGTACAGAATCGCGTGGCCGTAGTCGAAAGCATTGAACAGGCGGTCGGCCGACGCGTACTGATTGCGAAACGTCCAGTTGTGCGACGCCTGCAGATAGAATTGTTCGTAGGTGGTGGTCCACTGGGCCTGCGCCGTACGCGGCGTGGCGAGCGAGGCCAGCGCCAGGGCGGTGCCGACGAGGCTGTGAGCCAGAGCGCGGTGTGAGCGGAAAAACGTCATGAGATCGGCTCGTGGTTAGCGACGGGGAGACCAGGGCAGTCCAAGCGACACGGCGGCACCAGCGGTGAGAAACCAACCGGCGTCGGCTCGCGAGAGTCGGTAGCCACCACCGCCATCGACGGCGAGTCGTGGACTGACTTGATAGCGCGCGCCACCCGCCACGTCCCACGCCTGTGTTTCGGCCGCATCGAGGGGCTGCGACGTCACCACCTCGGCGGTCAGCAGGAGCGAACGCAACGGCAGCGTCCGATCCACCGCGATGCCGACGTGCCACCGCGAGAGTTCGGCCGACGCGGTCGTTCCGCTGCCGGCAGATGTCGTACTCGGTGCGTCGCCGATCGTCACCTGCCCGTTCAGGTGAAAGCGCGCCCACGGGAAGGTCTTGGTGGCGATCGCCTTGAACGATGGATAGGCCTTGTCGGGCGCCATGGCGCCGACCGGGAGCAGCACATCCGCGACGACGGCGAGCGCGGGAAGTCGGGTCTCAGTGTTCAGGTTGTAGAGCACCGACGCGTCGATGCCGCCGAGCGCGGTGCGCCGCGTCCCGGCCACGCCTTCCACATGTGCGATGGGAAATCCGATCTCCACCTGGGTGCGTGGGAAGAGGCCGACGGCGAACTCGGGTTCAATACCCCAGCGGTAGCCGCCACCTCGGGCACGCTCAAGACGAAACGGCGCCAGCTGTAGTTCGACCGCGCGTCGTTCGATGGCATAGGCGTCTTCAGTGCGGACGGGACGTCCGGCATCGGTGTTGTAGTAGTCGGTTTGCGCCGAGAGTGACGCCAGGGGCGCCGACAGGGCCGTGATAGCCACAAGTAGCCCTTTGGCGCCGAAGCGTGGGGCGTTGATCAACGGATTCATGGGAGGGACAGAGGCGAGCGGTGCGCGACCGCGCAGCGCAACGGTGAGCGGATGCTCGCGCCTGACGCAAAGGGCGCGGGCGGGCATCGGCAGCGATGGCGTGGAGACGGCTCGATCCGGAGAAACCGGAGGGCCGGACGCTCAGCCTCGCGGCGGCGGGGGCTCGGGGGCGATGTCGAGCGACACGGGCCAATCGGCCACGTGCAGGGGGCGGTGCACATCGACCGCGACATCGACGGTCGTCGCGGCCACGGCGGCACTCATGACGCCGACCACGGTGCAGGCCATGGCCATAGGACAGGCCGCCGGCGCGTGCGAGTGCTTAACCGGCACCGGCCGGGGGGCAGGGTGGGCCGTGTGCTCGTTGCCGGCGGTGCCGGGTGCCGACGCCTCGTTTACCGCTGCGGCATGTGCTGCATGTTGTGCTGCGTGATGCTGATGCAGATCGGCGGTGGTGGCCACGCGGGCGGGCGCGTCGAGGATGGCCGTCCGTTCACAGGCCGCGCCGGCGGCAGGGAGCACTCCCTGCAGTAGCTGCACTCCGAAGAGCGCGAGGGCGGCGATGCGTCGGCGGACGTCCATACAGTGGAACGTAATGACGCATGCCCGAGAGGGGTATATGCGGAATACCGACCATCAGGCCGATTTCTTGCACAATTCTTGCGCAAGCGAGTACTGCCGTACGCCGCCGGTCGCGCGCCCCGACTGATCACGTTTCGTTTTGCATCGTCAGCATGCCGTACGGTGCCGGAGTACCATTGTGGCCATGAATCAGCGTGACGCGACCAGCCCGGCCCCCGATCCGATCGCCTTCCTGGCGGGTGGCGGTGCGATGGGAGGCCTGATCCGTTCAATGGAATGGGCCACCACGCCGCTCGGGCCGATCGACTCCTGGCCGCAAAGCCTGCGCACCACCGTCAACATCTGCCTGGCCTCCGATCTGCCCATTTGCGTGATCTGGGGGCCAGGTCTCGTTCAGTTGTACAACGACGGCTATCGCGTGATCTGCGGTGGTAAGCATCCGCGGTCCATGGGGCAGAACTTCCCCGAGTGCTGGAAGGAAGCCTGGCCAGTGATCGGCGACGCGCACGATTTGGCCCTCACGGGCGACACGGCCTTCCTGGAGACGCAGCGCATCTTTCTCGAGCGGCACGGGTTCCTCGAGGAGTGCTTCTTCACGTTTTCCTTCAGCCCGATCCGTGAGGAAGCAGGTCTGGTCGGCGGCCTGTTTCACCCCGTTATCGAGATGACGACCAAGATGCTCGGCGAACGCCGCACACGCGCGCTGCGTGATCTGGCCGCTCGCACGAGTCAGGCCAAATCGGTCAACGAGGCCCTCGCGTTGGCTGCGCAAACGCTGGCCGACTTCGACCTCGACTTGCCGTTCGTTCAGCTCTACGCGCTCGACCCCAGTGGGCATCTCGTGCTTCTGGCCGGTTCATCCGGAATGAGCTCTGCCGAGGTCGATCGCTCGAGCACCGTTGAGTGGGAAGCGACAAACCACTGCGTGTGGCCCATCGATGAAGTACTGCGCTCCGGATCGACGGTGCAGGTGGGCGACGTGCGCGCGCGGCTGGGTGATGTGCAGTGCGGCCCATATCCGGAATCGCCGACGACGGCGCTGGCTCTCCCCATCATTCCGCCTGGCGCCAAGCGTCCGACTGCCGTGATGGTGGCCGGCGTGAGCAGCCGATTACCACTGAACGACAGTTATCGGAGCTTCTACGACCTCGTGGCGTCCGCCGTCACCACGGCGGTCGCCAATGCCCATGCGTTTGACGAAGAGCGGCAGCGCGCCGAGTCGCTGGCAGAACTCGACCGCGCTAAAACGGCGTTCTTCTCCAACATCAGCCACGAGTTCCGAACGCCCCTCACGCTGATGCTTGGGCCGGTCGAGGACCTGCTGGCCGATCGCGAAACCGAACTCACGGCGACCGTCGCTGATCAGCTTGAGGTCGTCAATCGCAATGGTCGGCGATTGCTGCGACTCGTGAATTCACTCCTCGATTTCTCGAGAATCGAGGCCGGGCGGGCATGGGCCACCTTCGAGCCGACCGACGTGGCGGCCCTGACCCGCGAGCTCGCTAGTGTCTTTCGGTCGACGATCGAGCGGGCCGGGCTCACGCTGACGGTTGATTGCTTGCCACTTGGAGCACCGGTGTTCGTGGACCGGGACATGTGGGAAAAGATCGTGCTCAACCTGCTGTCAAACGCCTTCAAGTTCACCTTCGCGGGCGACATCGCCGTCTCCATCCGTCGGTCCGGCGACCACGCGGAACTCGTCGTTCGTGACACGGGCACCGGTGTGCCGGCTGCGGAAATGCCTCGGCTGTTCGAGCGATTTCACCGGGTGGAGAACGCGCGTGGTCGAACGCACGAAGGCAGTGGGATCGGACTCGCGCTGGTGCAGGAGCTGCTCAAGCTGCACGGAGGCACGATTTCGGCCGAGAGCAGTCTCGGCGTCGGCACGGCCTTCACGGTCCGCGTGCCGCTAGGATCGGCGCACCTGCCCGATAACCAGATTCGACCGGATGGCCAGTCCGCCGACGCAGGAACGCGGGCCACGGCGTTTGTCGAGGAAGCGCTTCGATGGCTGCCGAACGATACGGAGATCAGCACGGCAGGGCCCGGAGTTACCGAGGCAATGTCGGCCGTGCGCACCACGGTGGAGTCGGCCGATGTCGACGACCGCCCGCTGGTGCTGGTCGCTGACGACAACGCCGATATGCGACAGTACGTCGTGCGTATCCTGGCCGAGCAGTTTCGCGTCGATGCCGCGCAGGATGGGGAGTCCGCGTTGGCCGCTGTCAAACGGCAGCCGCCTGACTTGATTCTGACCGATGTGATGATGCCGCGGTTGGACGGCTTCGGCTTGCTGAAGGAACTGCGCGCCGACCCGCGTACGCGCGGAGTGCCGATCATCATGCTCTCCGCACGTGCCGGTGAGGACAGTCGCGTGGACGGTATGGAAGCCGGCGCCGACGACTATCTCGTGAAGCCATTCAGCGCCAAGGAGCTCCTGGCGCGCGTCTCGGCGCACTTGCAGATGGCGCGTTTGCGTCGTGAGGCGAGCGCCTCACTGCGCGAGGGCGAGGAACGATTGCGGATGGCCCTCACCGCGGCGCGGATGGTGGCGTGGCGGTACGACGCGTCGAGCGGAAAGTTCGCGGCGTCGGACAACGCCGACGATGTCTTCGGGCGCACCTCTGATTCCCCGCTTGATCACATCGAGCAGCGATTCGCGCTTGTTCATCCCGAAGACGCGGCGCAGTATCGCGACACGGTGGCGCGCGCTGTCGCGGACGGCGGAAGTTATCTGAGTCAGTTTCGCACCATCCGGTCCGACAACGGTGGCGTCGTCTGGCTGGAAGAGCGCGGGCATGCCGTGGCGCACGTGCCGGGCGAGAGCGTGCGGCTCGTGGGCGTCGCCATGGATATCACCGAGCGAAAAGGGGCCGAGGACGCGATCCAGTCCAGCGAGGGTCGGACGCGCACGATTCTGGAGTCGATTCCCGACGGATTCATGGCGATCAACGCCGAGTGGCGGTTCACGTACATCAATGCGGCGGGCGAGCGCCTTCTCGATCGGATGCCGGGTGATCTCATCGGGAAGTCGATCTGGGAAGAGTTTCCCGCTGTGGTCGGGAGCGAGTTCGAGGAGATCTATCGACGGGTCGCACTCCAGGGCGTGGGCGAATCCTTTACCGCCTTCTACCAGAGTCTCGACCGCTGGTACGAAGTGACGGCATACCCCGCGCCAGACGGCCTGTCGGTGTACTTCCGCGACGTGAGTGCGCAGAAGAAAACGGAGGAGCGGCTGCGCGCGAGTGAAGAGCGACGCCGGTTGGCGCTCGAAGGCGCCGAGCTGGGCATGTGGTTCGTCGATCCGTCCACACGCGCGATCAGTATCGACGCTCGCTTTCAGGCCATCTTCGGCATCACCGAGCGGTGGACCAGCTACGCCCAGGTGTTCGACGTCATCCATCCCGACGACCGGCCGACCGTGGAGCTGGCCGCGGCGGCAGCCACGCGGTTGGACGATCCAGTACCGTACGCAATTGAGTATCGCATCCTCCGTCCGGACGGATCGCTGCGTTGGGTCGTGGCCAAGGGGCGTACGACGATCGATGGAACGGGGGCGTCGCGTCGCGTCGTGAGTTTCGATGGCACGGTAGCCGATATCACGCAGCGGAAACTGGACGAGGAGGAACGCGAGCGCTTGGTGGCCCGTCTCGGAGAACAGGACCAGCGGAAGGATGAGTTTCTGGCCACCCTTGCCCACGAACTGCGCAATCCGCTTGCCCCGCTCAGCAACGGGTTGCAGTTGCTGAACCTGACGCCAGACTCGAGTGCCACCGTGGTGCGTACCCGCGCCATGATGGAGCGGCAACTCGCACAGATGGTTCGACTGGTCGATGACCTGATGGATGTCAGTCGCATTACGCGTGGAAAGGTCGAACTGCAGTGCGCGCCGATCGACCTTGCGCACGTGGTGCAGCACGCCGTCGAAACCAGCCGCCCGCTTATCGATGCGAGCAGGCATGAGCTGACCATCGTGGCGCCGTCGAACGCCATCATGGTGTACGGCGATCTTACGCGCCTGGCGCAGGTTCTTTCGAATCTGTTAAACAATGCCGCCAAGTACAGTGAGCCCGGAGGGCAGATCACCCTCGACTACGCGCGGTGTGAAGACGAAGTCAGACTGCGCGTGCGCGATACCGGAATCGGAATCACGTCGCAGATGCTGCCGATCGTGTTCGACCTGTTCACGCAGAGCGATCGTTCGCTGAGCAAGGCACAGGGAGGACTCGGTATCGGTCTCTCGTTGGTCAGAAAGTTGGTCGAGATGCACGGTGGGCGCGTGGAGGCCCACAGTGCGGGCAGTGGAGAGGGGAGTTTGTTTACCGTCTGGCTGCCGGCCATCGGGCAAGACGAAGATTCAGCGCGAACGCTGTCGCATACCGACTCGCCGGCCGTACTCCCGGCCCCGAGCAGCGGTCGACGCATTTTGGTAGCCGATGACAACATCGATGCGGCGGCGACGCTGAGTCTGCTGCTTGGCATGATGGGGCATGAGGTACGTACGGTGCACGACGGTGCCGATGCTGTGGCGGCGGCGGAAACCTTCGTGCCGCACTTGATTCTGCTCGATATCGGCATGCCACTCGTCGACGGCTACGACGCGTGTCGGCAGATTCGTGAACACGCCTGGGGGCAGGATATTCCCGTGGTGGCCCTCACTGGCTGGGGCCAGGCCGACGATCGACAACGCTCGGCCGATGCGGGCTTCAGTCAGCATCTCGTCAAACCGGTCGATCGATCCGCGTTGTTGCGTGTGCTCGCCACGTTCCTGTGACCGCTACCGATCGCGGGGCGCGGGAGCGCTAGCTGGCTGCCGTCGGGAGCGACATCCGGTACCCCACGCCCGGCTCCGTCACGATCAACGTGGGCCGGATGGGATCCTGCTCCACCTTCCGTCGCAGATTGGCCACGTACACGCGCAGGTACTGCTGGGCATCGCCGTGCGAGCGACTCCACACGGCATCGAACAGCTGCTGGTGCGTGAGTGTGCGGCCGGCCGACGTGACCAGCGCCCGCAGCAGCTCCCACTCGGTCGGGGTCACGTGAATCGACTGTCCATCGCGCGACACGGTGCGACTGGCCAGATCGATCCGCAGACCATCGTACGCGTACGGCACGTCTCCACCGCGTACCGGCCCCATCGCCGCGCGCCGAAGCTGAGCGCGCAGGCGCGCCTGCAGCTCGATCGTGCTGAATGGCTTGGTGAGGTAGTCGTCGGCGCCGACATCCAGCAACCGCACCTTTTCGGCTTCATCGTGGCGGGCTGACAGCACCACGATCGGCGTGGAAGACCATGCGCGGATCTGTGCACATACCTGGGCGCCATCGGCGTCGGGCAGCCCGAGATCGAGCACGATCAACGACGGTTTGCAGTTGCGCGCCAGCTCGAGCGCGGTCCGCGCCGTCGCGGCCTCATACACAATGCCACCCTCCGACTCCACGGCGGCGCGAACAATCGAGCGGATCGATGGCTCGTCTTCGATCACCAGAACCACTGGTCCTGGAAGCGCCGTCGGTGATCCTGGGCTGGAGGCCATGTGAGGCAACCTAGGCGCTGATAGCGCCGCGCACGAGGGGCACGGTAACGTTCACGCATGCGACTGCTCCGCTGGTTCCTCGCCCTCTCGTTACTGACGCTCAGCTTACTGCCGTTGCGCCCGTCGCTGGACAAGGCGCACGTTGCCCTCGCGTATCTGCTGCTCATTCTCGCGGCGAGCGCGCGTGCCGGTCGTCGGGTCGGGCTCGTGTTGTCGGTCGTGTCGTTCTTCTGCTTCAACTTCTTCTTTCTCGAGCCGCTGTACTCGTTCGTCGTGGCCGAGCCGCTCGATTGGCTGGTGCTGGTAGCGCTGCTGATTACGAGCGCGGTGGCCGCCCACCTGCTGTCGGTGGCGCAAAGCGAGGCGCGCATTGCTTGGGAGCGCGCCGCCGAAATCGACCGCCTGGCGGTACTCGGCGCCGAGTCACTGAACGCCGGGCCCGCCGAGCAGGCACTCGCGGCGATTGCCGGCGTGATCCAGGAAGCGCTGGCGGTCGATCGCTGTCGCATCCATGCCGTCAGTGAATCAGGTGGTGCGCTCACGCTGGTGGCTGAACGCGCCGCCCTGGTCGTGGTGGCCCCTGAACCAACCGCGACGGTGGCGGCGTCGCCATCGCGTGACCTCGGTATGCCCACGCGCGCCCATCTGCTCCAATGGGTGGCGGACAACGGGCGGGTGGGCGTGGAGCGCTGCGACGGCTCCATGCGTGTGGGCGCCGTGCCGAGCCTGAACGGGAGCGCCGGCAGTCCGCTGGATATCACCGGCGGAGCCGGCATCGCCGACGCGTGCGGGCTGCTGTTGCCGCTGCGCGTGCATGGTCGCGTGGTGGGCGTGGTGCACATCGAGCGCCGCCTGCTGCTCGACCTCACGCCGTCGCGCCAGCGCTTCCTGCGGGCAATCAGCTACTACGCGGCTCTTGGCATCGAGCGTGCGCGCTTGGTGACAGAGGCCGAGCACGCCGAGGCGCTACGCCGGGCCGACAAGATGAAGGACGCCGTGCTGGCTTCGGTGTCGCACGATCTGCGTACGCCCCTCACGACGATCAAGGCATTAGCCAACGCCATTCGGCTCGAAGGCGACGATCGGGCGGCGATCATCGAGGAAGAAGCGGACCGCTTGAATCGCTTTGTGGCTGATCTGCTCGATCTCTCGCGGCTGAATGGCGGTGTCTCGCCCATCGCGCCGCAGATCACCGCCATCGAGGATCTGCTCGGTGCCGCGCTGCAGCGGGTATCCGGCGCGATGACGCACCGCGTGATTGATGTGGAGCTTCCGCCGGACGAGCCGCTGCTGCTGGCACGCCTCGACTTCACGCAGTCGCTGCGCATCGTGGTGAACCTGCTCGAAAACGCCGACAAGTACTCGCCGGCCGACCAGCCCATCGACGTCAGCGCACAGCGGGTTGGACACCTCGTGCGACTCGCGGTCGCCGACCGAGGTCGCGGCATTTCCGATGCGGAACGTGAGCGGATCTTTGAACCGTTTCACCGGCTCGGTGAGATCCCCGATGCCAACGGGGCCGGGCTCGGGTTGTCGATCGCCCGTCGCCTCGCCGAGATGCAAGGCGGGCGCCTGCTGCATGAGCCGCGCGAGGGCGGTGGCAGCCGCTTTGTGCTCGAGCTTCCGGCCGCCGATCTCACGTCGCTCGCGGCGGAGTCCGTCGCATCTTTGTGAAATCTTGATGCGTCGGTCCGTCGTCTTTGTGCGGTCTTGATGCCGACAGCCCTACCGTCCGGGCATGACACACGCGTCGCACGATCCTTCGCCGCAGTCCTCGCCGCACTCCTCGCACGACACCCCGACCGGGCGCCGGCTCTCACTGCTGACCCTCGCGGCACTGGGGGTCGTCTACGGGGACATCGGCACCAGCCCGCTGTATGCCATGAAAGAGGCCTTCGGTCCGTCGCACGGGCTGTTGCCGAACGCGGTCAACGTGTACGGCATCCTGAGTCTCGTGACGTGGTCGATCCTCTTGGTCGTGGTGGCCAAGTATCTCGTGTTCATCCTGCAGGCGGATAACAACGGCGAAGGCGGCGTGCTGGCGATGCTCGCGCTGTTGTTGCAGGACACCTCGGACCGGATCGGGCGGCGCCGACGCACCGTGCTGATTCTGCTGGGGGTGTTCGGTACCGCCCTGCTGTACGGAGACGGCATCATCACGCCGGCCATTTCCGTGCTCGGTGCCGTGGAAGGGCTCGACATCGTGACGCCGACGCTCTCCGCGTATGTGGTCGAGATCACGCTGGTCATTCTCGTGGCGCTATTTGCCGCGCAACGGTTCGGCACCGCCACCGTGGGTCGTGCGTTCGGCCCGCTCACATTGGTGTGGTTCATTGTGATTGGCTCGCTCGGTGTCAGGTCGATCGTCGACACTCCGCAGGTACTGACAGCGCTCAATCCGCTGTATGGACTGCGCTTCCTGGTGCACCATGGGACCCACGGATTCGTCGCGCTTGGTGCAGTGTTTCTCTCCGTGACCGGTGCGGAGGCGCTGTATGCGGATATGGGCCACTTCGGCAAAGTGCCCATCCGCCGAGCATTCTTCGCGGTCGTGCTGCCCGCGCTGCTCCTGAACTATTTCGGCCAGGGGGCGCTGCTGTTGCGGGATCCGGCGGCGGTGAGCAATCCGTTTTATCTGCTGGCGCCGTCGTGGTTTCTCATCCCCTTGCTGATCATCGCCACGCTGGCGGCGATCGTCGCGTCGCAGGCGCTCATCTCCGGCGCCTTCTCGCTGGCGCGTCAATCGATTCAGCTCGGCTATCTGCCGCGCATGACCATCGTGCAGACGTCGCATGAAGAGTATGGACAGATCTACATCCCGCAGATCAACGTGGCGCTGATGATCGGCACAGTGTGCATCGTGCTTGGCTTCAAGTCGTCGGCGGCGCTCGGGGCCGCGTATGGCATCGCCGTGACCGGCACGATGTCGATCACTACACTGCTGTTCGCGGTGGTGGCACGGACGCGATGGAACTGGCCGCTGTGGCAAGTGGGATCGCTGGCGGCATTCTTTTTCATCGTGGACTTCGCCTTTCTCGGCGCCAACGTGATCAAGATCGCCGCCGGTGGCTGGGTGCCGCTCGTGCTCGCTGCCGCCTTGGTGTTGCTGATGACCACGTGGAAGCGAGGACGTCTGGCGTTGCAGCAGCTGCTGCAGCGGGCGGGTTTGCCGCTCGACCTCATGCTCGATGAGCTCGGGCGCCGGCCCGCGCCACGCGTGCCCGGCACGGCCGTGTTTCTCACCAGCGACAGCAAGGGCGCACCGGTGGTGCTGCTGCATCATCTCAAGCACAACAAGGCGCTGCACCAGCAGGTCGTCCTGTTGTCGATCACCGCGAGCAACGTGCCCACCGTGCCGCGCGAGGATCGGGTCACCGTGTCGTCGCTCGACCACGGATTCTGGCGCGTGACCGCCCGCTACGGTTTCATGGAAAGCCCGGATGTGCCGGCGGTGCTCGCCCAATGTGCGGAGCAGGGCATCATCGCCCGACCGATGGAAACCAGCTACTACCTGGGACACGAGCGACTGCTGACCACGGGCTCGACCAAGATGGCGGGCTGGCGGAAGCGCCTGTTCGTCCTGATGGCGCGGAACTCCCAGTCGGCGGCGCAGTTCTTCCACCTCCCGTCGAACCGGGTTGTGGAGATGGGGGCGCAGATCGAGTTCTAGATCCGGTCGGTCGGTAACGTGTATAGTTGGCTTGACAACCATTGTTAAAACGGTAGATTGAGGAAAGGGCGCCCCCTCGGCGCTGCCTTCAGTCCGTCACCGTCGATGTCCGCAGGGAGGCCCGTGTAATGCGTGTCAGCAGCCACGATATGTTCGGCGCTCCGGCCGAGTCCGATACGGGCGCCGATCGGGCGCTGGACGGCAGTTATGGCCGTCCTCCCGCCGGCTATCGCTTGCCGCCGGCCACGCGGCTTGGCGCCGTGGAGCTGCAGGTCAGCCATCTCGAGCGCTCGCTCGAGTACTACCAGCACCTGCTCGGCATCGCGGTCATCGATCAGGACGCGGCAACGGTGTCGCTCGGCGGCGTTGGGGCGACGGAACCGATCGTGATCCTGCGGCACGTGGAAGGCACGCGGCCGGTAACTCCGGGATCTCGACTCGGGCTCTATCACTTCGCGATCCTGCTCCCTGATCGGCCGGCGATGGGCCGTTTCATCACGCACCTGTCGGAGATCGGTGCGCGCGCGGGCTCCAGCGATCATCTCGTCAGCGAGGCGTTGTATCTGCAGGATCCCGATGGTCTCGGCATCGAGGTGTACGTGGACCGCCCCCGCGATGCCTGGCGACGCGCTGATCGAGAACTCATGATGGCGACCGATCCCCTCGATCTGGCCGACCTCGTACGCGCGGCGAATGGTGCGCCGTGGACCGGTATGCCAAGCGACACGGTCATGGGGCATGTGCACCTGCATGTAGGCGATCTCGATGCCGCCGTCGCGTTCTACGCCGAAGGCCTCGGCTTCGACCGCATGGTGTGGCGATATCCGGGCGCCCTGTTCCTCGGGGCGGGTGGCTACCACCACCATCTCGGCACCAACACCTGGGCGCGTGGTGCACTCCCGTCGCGAGCGCAGGACGCGAAGCTGCTGGCGTGGACCATCGTGTTGCCATCGGCCAACGACGTCGCGGCGTTGCGCGCGAACCTGGTGTCACACGGTATCGCCGTCACCGACGAACCAACCGGCATCCTGTTCGCGGATCCGTGGGGAACCCCCGTGCGGGTGCGCGCATAAACGGTGCGCCGCCCGGGTTAGACCGCCGGACGCTCGGACGCGAAGAGATCGATCTGCGGTGGCTGCGTTGGCAGTCCGAGTCGTACGACGGCATCGAGGGTCCATCCGTCGCGAGCCGAAGGATCGAGCCGATACACGGGGACGGCGAAATCGGCGATGAGATCGTCGATGATGCCATCGATCTCCTGCTGAAAGCCGACGCTGACGGCGCGCTTGCCATCGAAGGTCGGCGCGCCGAGCACGGGCACTTTGAATAACGCGTGATAGCCGTACACCCAGTCGCGTACGAGCGCATCGAGCTCGGGCCGACGGCCTACGCGGGCCACGAGATACGCGTAGTTGTCCAGCACCGACCGGTCGCAGATCACCACTTCGTACGCGGCCGCCGCCGCGATCTCTTCAGCGATCTGTGTGTGCAGAATCCAGCGCTGCGCCTCGAGTGTGGTGTCCTCATTGATCGGCAACGGACAGCGACGGGCGACTTCCTTCACGATGTCGACGCCCAAGTCGAGTCGCTTGAGCTGCGCGGCGAGGTCGAAGCACAGCGTCGTCTTGCCGACGCCGTGCGTGCCCACGAACGCCACCTTCAGTCGGTGGCGTCCATGCGCGTCGAGCGGCAGCAGTTCGGAGACAGCGGTCATGTCGCGAAAACTAGCGCGACGGCGTCGTGTTTAGACGACGAGCTGGGCGCCGTCCGCTTTTGAGAGCTCACGGTCGAATGTGGCGATCGTACACAGATCCGCGCGATAGTCCGCCAGGACAAGCTGATCCATCAGACCTGGCGCCGAGCGTGATGATCGCGCGGTCGCTTCCCGCAGTACGTGCCGCGCAATGCCGGTGCACTGAATGCGCGGATCGTCCAAGAGCGCGGCCAACGCGTGCGCGGCGTCAGCGTGCGGCACGGCATAATGATGGCGCAAGGCGAAGTACGACTCGCTGACCACGAGATCAGAAACACAGATGGTGTCACGCGCTGCCGCGAGCATGCTGCGGGCCGCATCAGCCTGTTTGGCCGGCGTACCGGTCAGGAGTCGGAGCACGACCGACGTATCGAGCCCGACGCTCATCTTGCCGGTTCCGCTCCGCGCCCGCGCGCCACGCTGCGCTTCACCGCGCTCATCGCGTGGTCGTCGACGGCGGCGGCATATGTTCGAAGTAACCCGAACCAAGCCGGCTGCCAAAGGGCTGAAGTACTGGCGTCGGCGGTCGACGGCGGCGCGTCGAGCACGTGGCGGACCCCTTCGGCGACCAGATCGCGCACGGTGCGGCCGCGTCGCGCCGCTTCCACCTTGAGGCGTCGGTACAGGACGTCGTCGAACTCGATCGTGGCTTTCATCATGGCAATATACCCAGTTACCCAGTAAACCAGTACAGGCACGTCCTGCGTGCGTCCATGTTACCGCGAAACCATGCATCACATGTCATCCAATCCGTGCTGGTCGGATGATCAGAACGCGGGTTTCCCCCGATGAGCCGAATGTCCGCCTCGCGCCGCCGTCTCCAGTGCGGACGAATTCGACACCGCGCGACGCCACGTTCACCGGACACGCTGATGACCTTACGCACCCCCTCGTTCATCCTCACGGCCTCGATCGCCGCGGTGCTCGCCGCCTGTGCCGGCGACACGGCCGCGCCGACCTCGACGCACGCCGCCGTGAGCGATAGCCACGGCGCCCACACCAAAAGCTTGACCGGGGCCCTCACCGTTGATCAGAAGCAGGGCGTTGCGGCGGTCCGCAACGCGACGGCACGCTTCCGCAACTTCAAGGCCGCCGAGGACGCGGGCTATAGCATACAGTTTCCGGCGGGTTGCGCGGTCGACGCGAGCGGTGGCCCCGACGACCCCAGCGAGGGAGCACAGGCCTACCACTACATGAACCAAGCGCTCGTGGAAGACGGCGTGATCAATCTCGAGCGCCCGGAGTTGCTCATGTACGAACCGCAGAAGAACGGCTCGCTGCAACTCGTGGGTGTCGACTACGTGGTGCCGCGCCGCTTCCCCAAGCCCGACCCACTGCTGGGGATGGAGTTCAAGTCGGTCGACGTGCAGGGCCAACAGGTCTGGGCGCTGCACATCTGGGCCTGGCGCTCGAATGTCAATGGCACGTTCTATCCATGAAATCCTGCGGTCAGCTGCAAGTACCAGTTCCAGGACTGATGACGAGCCGCTCATGAGCTGATGTGCGCGCAATTCCCGACTTGGGTTTGTGGAGGCACCGGACGCTGGCCGCCCGGCGCCTCTCATGCCAGCTTAGGACACGCGACAGACCCCTTCCCGACAGGCACCGCATGGGCAGCTCGGATACGAGTGAGCAGGGCGACATCACCAGAATGTTGCACGACGCTGGCAGCGGCGACGCGTCGGCGTTGCACCGCTGACCAGTTGACCGCCGCCGGTCGCATGTCGAACTCCGTGCTGGCCGACATGCCCGAAGTAGTCTGGGTCAAGAGCTACGTCTCGGACGCGGAAGGCAAGATCTAGTGCGAGTACATCGCGCCGAATTCCGAAGCCGTGCTCGAGCACGCGCGCCGCAGCGGTATTCCGGCGAACAAGATTTCTGAAGTGTCGCTCGAGATCAATCCGGCGATGTTCATGTAGGCTCCCCGACCCGTCCTCTTTTTCGGAGTTGCAGGATGATCGCTCGTTCGACGTTCCGCGCATCTGTGGCTGCCACACTGCTTTCATCGGTACTCACGCCGTGTCTCGCCGCGGCCCAGGATCGCTCGCAGTCGCGGTCGATGGTGTCGTCCAAACAGGGCGTGGTGGCCAGCGAGAGCGTGCTGGCGTCGCAGGTCGGCGC